>DAOLCW010000008.1:0-57783 GCA_035327665.1 Kiritimatiellia bacterium | reverse complement strand
TACCAACCCCTACTACTTTACGGTATAAAGAAACGTTTCTTTGCGAAATTTGGAGCTCTGCGAGACCGAAGTCTCTATTGGCCAAGCCCGGTCTCGCGGAGCTCGACCATACCGAAAAGTTATAGGTAATGGTATAAATCGCACGATTCGGCCCAGCGCGGGTCAAGCGTTATAGCAGATATGCTTATGGTCTTATCCCCAAGAAAGTACAACGGTTCATGGGAGAGAGAGAGGCGGAGTGTGATAAGACGTATGGATAAGAAGTACCAAAAAAAGACTATACGAAATATGGATAAAGCGGTACATCTTTGACGCAAGGTCGAGTGAGGGTGGTGCATCGTTGAACATTTTATTAACAGGCAGCTCACATGGCATACTTGCTCGGTTGGTTGAATTATAGCAAAAACAAGTTTTTTGGCAGTCTCATGGGTGTGATTTTGGGGTGGGGGATCGTTAGCTTTGCGAATTCCCCGGTGGTGCAGACATTTTACCTGCCTGTCCCGGAAGACGATTTATTGCAGGCATTGCAGACCATCGAAGGGGGGGCGACGTGGATTTCTGCCGCGCAGAAGCCGCAGGATCCGATGTTCATGTACGCGAACATCGCGGTGTTTTCCGATAATACGGTCATTTATTACGATCATTGGGAAAACGGATACGACCCTGATCTTTCCAATCCGATCAATTTGTTTCATCCCTCCACGAATCTCGGGGGGACCCAGATCTGGGGCGACGGCGATCCTTCGAATGGGTTTCCGCCGGGGATTACCAATGACATTCTGAATTCGGGGACGGTGATTACCCTGTTCAACGCGATTCAGAGCACGAACCGGACGCAACTTACCTTTGATGCGGGGGATAAAATCGGGGCGTCGAAGCCGGTTGCGGTGACGTGGTCGGCGTGGGCTTCGGGATCGGCGACCTTGTTGGCGGGGGCGAATGAGGTGTATGACACGAGCTTTTTCGGTACGGAGTTCCGGGTGCCGGTGGGGGAGGATATCCCGGATAGCGAAGACTTTCAGCTTTTCGAGTACACCGGGGTTTCGGTGATGGCGGGGCCGGGGGGAGCCACGGTCCAGGTCGATACCAATGCGGATGGTATCTTTAATGTGACCAATACCTTGGCGGAGGGGGAGGCGTTTCTGATCAATGGGGGGATCAATGTCGGGGCACGGATCCTTTCCGACGGCCCGGTGCAAGTGGATTTACTGACCGCAGATGTTTATGAGGGGTACGAAAGCCGGTTTTTCCGTTTGCTGCCGACGCTATTCTGGTCGAGCAGCTATACGACCCCGGTGTCCACCCCGGAAACCGTAGTCGCGGTGGATGGAGCGACCTACACGGGAGTAGGAACGACGGTTTGGCTGTTCAATCCGCAGGCCAGCAGCATCAATGTGGACTACATTACGCGGACGGGACCGGGGGGATCGAATTTGACCGCGACAGCGCTGACGGTTCCGGCGGGCGGGTATTTGAAGCAAGTGGTGGCTTCGAATTATGCGGCGCGTTTTGTGCAGACCAATGATCTGGCGTTTTACGCGCTCGCCACAATCGATTCGACAGGTACGACCTTGTCGCCGCCCTCCGGTCCGGGTTTAAACCGGACGTGGGACTGGGGGTTTACCCTGGTGCCGGAAGAATCCCTGACCGCTCAGATTCTCGTAGGGATGGGGTTCGGGAGGGATCCGACCTCTTCGGTGAATCCGACGGAAAATGGAAATCCGATCTGGGTGACCACGATCGGCAACGGGGATACTCCGGTAACGGTGTATGTGGACTACGATTCCGATCCGACCACGGGACCGCTCACTGATCCGAACGGGAACCAGTACGATGTCGCGTTCACCATCCGGGAGTTGGACCAGCTTAAAATTTACAATCCATCGGGGGATCAGTCGGGGATGCTGGTGTATACGTTGACCGACGGGGTGAAAGTCGCGGCGGCGTGGGGGCAGGATCCGTTTACAGCGTCGCCTGGTCAACCGGGCTTGGATATGGGCACGGGGATTCCGCCCTTGCCGGCCTTCGTGGTGCAGAAGCAGTCGGCGCTGGTGGAGGATGTGGACGGGGACGGGTTCATCAGTCCGGGGGACATCATCGGATACGAAGTGGTGATCGAGAATGTCGGCCGCCAGCCGGTGGCGGATCTGGATATCGAGGACAACCTTCCTGCGTCGGTGTTTTATCTTACGAACACGACGTTTTTTGTGAACAATTCGTCGGTAACGAGTTCGATCCCCGACGATGCGGTTCCACCGGCGGGAACACTTTTCCCACTGGACGAGGGAGGGATCCTCCTCCCTGAGCCGGCCCTGCCGATCGGGGGCACATGGCGGGTGCTTTACAACGTGCAGATCCTTGCCTTTTCCAATTTGCCCCCAGGGACGATTGATCTTCAGAATGTGGCCCTGGTCGGCGGGGTGGGGATTACCACCACCAACATTGTCAGTACGCCGATCCGGGGCCGGATCGGGGATTACGTCTGGTTGGATGCCAATCTGGACGGGCTTCAATCGACGAATGAGGTAGGGATCAACGGGGTGACGGTGCGTTTGCTGACCACCAATGGTCTGCCGGTGTTGGATGACAACAACCTCCCGATCGTTGCGGTGACGACCAACGACACGTTGGGCAATCCTGGTTTCTATGAATTTTTGGGCATTCTCGCGGGGGACTATATCGTCGAGTTTGAGCCGCCGCCGGGTTTGGTGTTCACGACCCCGAATGCGGACGGGCAGGGAATCGATGGAGGACTCAATTCGGATGCCCTGATCCCGAACGGGCGAACACCACCATTTACGCTTGCGGGGGGGGAGGCGAAGGTGACGATCGATGCGGGGTTGATCACGGCGTCGCGGATCGGGGACCGGGTGTGGGTGGATGTCAACGGGGATGGCATCCAGAATCCCGGGGAGCCGGGGTTGGCGGGGGTGGTGGTCAATCTGTTGGACAGCAGCGGGAACCCGGTGCTGGATGGAAATGGAGATCCGATCACTGTGACCACGGACAGCAATGGAAATTACGTTTTTGAAGGACTGTATGCGGGGGATTACATCGTGGAGTTTGTCCTGCCCTCCGACTACGTGTTTACGACCCAGAACGCGGACGGGCTGGGGGTGGGTGGCCCGGCGAATTCCGATGCGAATATGGCGACGGGTCGGACCCCGGTGTTCACGTTGGGGCCGGCGCAATATTTGAACACGGTGGATGCGGGCTTGTTGCAGGCGGATCTCGCGGTGGTGAAGACGCCGAACGAAACGGCGGCGATTGAAGGGGGAACGGTGGTGTTCACGATTACCGTGACCAACCTGGGACCAACCCGGACCACCGGGGTGGTGGTCGAGGATCAACTGCCGACGGGGTTGACCTACAGCAGCCATGTGGCGAGCCAGGGCAGCTACGTTCCGGGATCAGGACTATGGACGGTGGGGGCCTTGAATGCAGGGGGAATTGCGACCCTTACGCTGGAGGCCACGATCAATGCGGGGACGATCAATTCGGTGATTACCAACGTGGCGAGGGTGACCGGTTCGGACGTGCCGGATCCGAACCCCGCGAATGATGAAGATGACGCGCTGGTTTTGGTCAGCGGGGTGAGTTTGTCCAAGGCGTCGAATGCGGGGGCAACGGTTTTACCGGGGGATACGATCACCTACACCATCATCGTGAGCAATGCGGGGAGTTCGACTTTGACCGGAGTGAATGTAAGCGATGCGATTCCTGCCGGGGTGTCGTTTGTTCCGGGAAGCGTGGTGATCTCCCAGACCCCGCCGCCTGCTCCTCCGTCCACGCAGACCCAGATTTTCAATTCGAGCAGTTCCTGGGTGGTTCCGCCCGGGGTGACCGGGGTGCTTGCTCAGGCATGGGGCGGGGGCGGAGGAACTCGTAATGATGGAACGGCGCGGCGTGGTGGAGGCGGAGGCGGCGCGTATGCGCGGTCGCAGTTTGCAGTCACTGCGGGCACGACCCAGCAAGTGGTGGTAGGAACAGGTGGAGCGGCGGCGAATCCGGCACAAAGTGGAGGGGACTCCTCGGTCGCATTGGGCGCGACAACCTTTGTGCTGGCTCGAGGAGGTTCGGGTGGCGACAACAACGGCGGGGCGGGCGGAGCGGCGGGCACAAGCATCGGGAACCAGGCGACCTTTTCCGGGGGCAATGGCGGAAATCGTCAGGGTGGCGGTGGTGGATCTGCGGGTGGTGGAGGGGGCGGCTCGGCTACCCCGACGGCGAATGGCGGCAATGGCGGCAATGGCGCGGGCGGGACCGGCGGGGCGGGTGGCACCGGCACCGGAAATGGGGGAGGCGGTGGCAACAACGGGGCGAGCGGACAGAATGGATTTGCTCCGGGCGGGGGCGGAGGCGGCCGGGGCAACAATGGCCCGGTGGGCGGCTCAGGCGCGGATGGCCGGGTCATTCTCACCTACGTCCAATCGTTTGCGGGAACGACGGGGGCTCCGCCGAACCTGGCGACGGGGTGGACGTTACCGGTCGGGGCAACGCTTACGGTAACCTTCGATGTCACCGTGAATACTCCGGCCGAAGTGCTGGAGGTCTGCAATACGGCGACGGTGACTACCGATGTGTTTGGTGAACCGCTCCCCGCGTCGGTTTGCGATCCCATGGATCCCAGCGCGCTGGCGGTGATCGGGGACCGGGTGTGGTTCGACACCAACGGGAACGGACTCCAGGATGCCTCGGAAACCAACAACCTCGCCGGGGTCCCGGTGTTGCTTTACGACACGGCGTCCAATGTGGTTGCGGTGACGTTCACCGATTCCAATGGGTTGTATGCGTTCACCGACGTGTTGCCGGGGACCTATTTTGTGGGCTTCGATTTTTCGGTAGTGACCACAAATAATTTGACCCGGTCACCGGGGAAACAAGGCGCCAACGATGCGGTGGACAGCGACGGGGTGACCGGGAATGTGGGTGGGATCATCTTCACTGGCACATTTACGGTAGGGGGCGGGGTCACCAACCTGAACATCGATCAGGGGATTACCTTTCTCTTGTCCACACGGGCGGAAGTCGCGGAGGTGTGGGGCGAGTGGAAGGAGAAGACCGGCCATGTGGTATGGACCACCAGTTCCGAATACGGCACGGCGGGATTCTTCCTGTACCGGGTGAATCTCGAAGACGATAGCGAAACGCGGCTGAATGATCTGCTGATTGCGTCGGCGTTTCATGCGGCGGGGTCGCGATATGGGTGGATCGATGGCCACGCGGAGGTGGGAGGTTCGGGGGTATACCGGCTTGAGGAGGTGGAGCTTTCCGGATCGGTGCGCGACCTTGGTCGTCACGAGGTGGTGTTTGGTCCTCCGCGAAAAGAATCGTCCCGTAATGGTTTGGAGATGTCGGGCGCTTTTTCGGAGGGAGCAGGACCCCGATCCGCGTCGGGTCCGGCAACCTCTGATTGCTTGAAAGTCATGGTGTCCAAGCCGGGGATTTATGCGATCGCGCTTGCCGAGATCGCCCAGGCGATGGGCCGGGATGTGAGCGAGGTTCAAGGGTGGGCGGCAGCCACTCATCTTGCGTTGAGCAAGCATGGGATGCCGACGCCGGTATGGTTCGATGGGGTCAACGACCGGTTGGTGTTTTTCGGGGAAGCGGCCACGAATTGGTACATCCGGGAGCAGGCGTATCTGCTTCGGCCGGGGCCAGGTGCATCGATGATTCAACGGGATGCCCAGGCCGGGGGGAGCACTGTGTTGCGGGCGCCCGGGCCGGTGGCGTTTGATGTGCTGGGGGTGAGGCAGCGTTTCGAGGAAGACAAGTTCCCGCTGGATAATCTGCCGTATCGCCCCGACGACTTCTTCTATTGGGAATTCATCCAAAGCGGCCATGCCACAGCGGGAGCGAGGAGCTTCCCGGTGGATCTCACCGGCTACGCGGGAGGGGAAGTTACGCTTCGGGTGAAGTTGATTGGCTGGTCGGCGACGAGCGCGACTCCCGACCACCGGGCGGAGATCGAGGTAAACGGGAATCCGGTGGGGGTGGTGGAGTTCGACGACCAGGAAACGGTGGTGGTGGAGATCCCACTTTCGCACGGGAGCGTGATTTCGGGCGGCAATACGGTGACGGTGCGGGGGATCTTGCAACCGGGGCGGACCCACAGCTTTTTCGTGGTGGATTGGATCGAGGTCGATTTCCTGCGAACGTTGGTTCCGGGGGCGGATACGGTGCTCGCGGATGCGGGCCCGCTGACGGCGGTTCATGGCCACCATTTTGACCATGCCGTGGTGATGTCCCTGATCGATCCCGCGAATCCGGTGCTGATCCCGGGGGCGAGCGAAGGGGCGGGGCCCGGATTGTGGTCGGTTCAGGTGATGAACGAGCGGTTTGCGGTGATCGAGTCGGACGCAGTGCCGGCGCTGACGCCGGAGCCGGTGCATTGCGCCCCGTGGTTCCTCAATGAGGATTTGAGCATCGATTATTTGGTTATCTCCTCGCGGGCGTTGTACGAATCGGCCCAGGCTCTGGTCGACTACCGGGCGGGGATGGGGTTGCGAGCGGGTCTGGTCACGTTTGAGGATCTATGCGATCATTTTGCCTATGGGGTACGCACCCCGGAAGCGATTCCTGCGTTTCTTGCTCATGCGGCGGATACATGGCGACAAGCACCCTGGCTGGTGCTTCTGGCGGGGAATGGCCATTACGATTACCTTAATGCCCTTAACATCGAACCGAATCACATCCCGCCCTTGCTTGAAGAAACCAGCCGGGGCTTGTTCGCGGCAGATGGACGGTTTGCCGATTTGAACGGGAATGGGGCGCCGGATCTCGCACTTGGACGGTTGCCTGCGCTGACGTCGACCGAGTTGGAGATGATGATCGCCAAGATTATCGCGTATGAAAACTCCTTCGAGCAGGCCTGGCAATCGCGACTGGTGTTGGCGGCGGATGTGCCGGACGGGGGCGGGGACTTCCCGGTGTCGAGCGAGCGACTGGCCGCGTTGGCGGAACCGGACCGCGAGGTGCACCGTATCTATTTGAATGAGGGGCCGGTGGCTTCGGCCAAGGCGGATCTGTTGTCTAGATTCCAGGTTGGTTCCGGGTTCATTCATTACACCGGGCACGGCGGGCGTGATAACTTTAGCGCAAAGAATCTCTTGCGGGGATCAGATGTGGCAACCCTGACCAATGACCGGTTGCCGGTGGTGGTGGCGTTGAGTTGTTTGGTCGGCCGGTACGAAGCCCCGGGGGTGAACAGCCTGGGCGAGACATTGATGCGCAGGGCAGGCGGGGGAGCGGTGGCGGTGTGGGCACCTTCCGGCTTGTCACACAACGATCCGGCGGTGGAACTCGCCGAGGTGTTTTACCAGGCTCTTTTCACCGAGGGCATCGGAACATTGGGAATTGCGAGCATGAAGGCGCAACAGGCCTTGAAGGATCGCATGGAAGAAGACGACACCTTTGTCATGTACAACCTGCTCGGCGATCCGGCGCTGCGGTTGGGTGGGGTCGTCGGCGAATCCGGTGGAGCGGAGACGTTTGCCGAGTGGCGGTGGTCGCGCTTTACTCCGGATGAACTTGCGGACCCGGGAATCAGTGGCCCGGCGGGGGTGGCAGACGGGTTGGGGTTTGCCAATCTTCTGCATTATGCATTTGGAACGGTTCCGGGTGGTGGGGCGATTCCGCCTGGTTTGATGATGCTGGGCACGAGTCCGGAGGGGTGGATCATCGAATGGAAACGGCGGCAGCACCGGGAGGATCTTGCCTATGTGCTGCGGGTGACCGAGGACTTGCTGGTGTGGGAAGCCGAGCCGGTGAACCCGGTACTCATGGAGGTGGTTCCCGATCCGGACGGTATTATGGAGACGGTGCGGGGGGCGGTGAACCGGCCGGAGGCGGGCCGACTGTTCATTGGGCTTGAGGTGGAGGAGCGTCCGTAAGATGCGTTCAGTTGGTTCCTCATTCAAGACCTATCGGGTAAAGGGCCGGGTGGTACTCCGGCATATTGGCACTGACCGTTTGCTGGTTCCGGTCGCGGGCGAAGCGGCGCGATCGTTGTGTGTGTTTCCGGTCAATGAAACGGGGGCCTTCTTTTGGGAACGGTTGGAACGCGGGGTTCCGGTTTCAAAGGTTGGCGAGGACGTTGCGGCCCGGTTCGAGGTGGATGAGGATTCGGCATGCAAGGATGTGGAGGCCTTCGCCGTCTTGTGCTGTGAGCAAGGTTTATTGGAGGAGGTGGACGGATGATCGCAAAGAACAACGATCCCGCCTCGATTGCGTGGACCTTGGGTTTCCGTCAACGGGCTTATGCCTTGCGCATACCGATTTCGGCGACGCTGGAGTTAACCAGCCGCTGCAATTTGCGCTGCCGCCATTGTTATTTAGGCAATCAAACCGAGCAGCACAAGAAGCGGGATCTGGAGCGTGACACCGAGTCGGTGCTTCATTCGTTGGACGAATGGGCGGCGGCGGGGTGTCTCTATCTGTTGATTACCGGGGGCGATCCGATGATGAGGAAGGATTTCCCCGTGGTGTATCGTCATGCCCGCGAATTGGGCATGTTGGTGACGGTGTTCTGCGATGGGATTCTCGTGAACGATGCGATTGTGGAGCTGTTTCGCGAACTGCCTCCGCGCAAAGTGGAAATCAGCATCTATGGGGGAACGTCGGAAACGTATGAGGCAATTACCCGGGTACAGGGATCTTACGGGCGAGCGTGGACGGGCATCCGGCGATTGTTGGATGCGGGCATTCGGGTTGGGCTGAAAACCGTTCTGATGAAGCTCAACGAGCACGAAATGGATCTTATGGAAGCCCAGGCGGCGGCGGCGGGAGTTCCTTTCCGGTATGACGCGGCGATCTTTCCGTGTCTTCCCAACGGTTCATCGGATCCGCTGGATTTGCGCGTGAGTCCGGAGGCGGTGGTGAAGCGAGATTTGGCGAGTCCGGAGCGGCGACGGCAGTGGCAGGACCGATTGGAGCAAACGGCAAAGCTGCCTGAGGATGAACGGCTCTATGGGTGCAGTGCAGGGGCGACCAGTTTTTATGTCGATCCGTTTGGCAATCATTCTCCGTGCTTGATGACGACACATTATCGCTACCGTTTGGAGGAGGGTGAAGCGTTTGGGGACTTGTGGCAGGGTCGGATGGGGGAGATTCGGTCCAAGCGAAAGACCAAGAAAACGTCGTGTTTATCTGGCCCGTTACGGGGTGCCTGTACGCATTGCCCAGCGTTTAATTTTTTGGAAACCGGAGACGAAGAAACCGAGTCCGATTATATCCGCGAAGTGACCCGGCTTCGTTACCGGGAAACGATGAAGTTTACGATCAAGCAGGAGCATGAAGCATGAAGTCGTATCAACCCACAGGCGAAGACAAGGAACCAAGAGGGGATCGGCTTCGTTACGAAAAACCCCGGCTGGAGCGGGTGGAACTTGCGATCGACGAGACGTTGTCATCGGGATGCAAACTGGGGTCGGATTCGGGGTGTGTGGGGCCGCCGATTACCGCGTTCGAAGGAGGCTCATGACGGGCGGGGGTCAAGTGAACATCGGGCCGGTAGGGTTTCGTATTTCGGGGGCAGGGGTCAGCGGGGAGGCGTATGCGCATTGGCCTTATGCCGACTTTACCGCCCCGGCGTTCGAGGTCGGGCTGGAATGCGAGGTCACGGTGCTATGCGGGTCGCGACCCTGCCCGGCGGAGCCAGCGTTGTTTGTTTCGGGTCGCCATTGGGTGGTCTGGGATCACGGGGGACGACTGACCTTCTGCGCGGGGATTGAGGGGCGGTCTACGGCAAGGTGGACTGCGGAAACCTCGCCCGATTTAACCCGCGTGGATCTTTGGATTGACGAGCAGGATTCGCGGGCTCCGTTGGTGTATCCGATCGATCAGATTCTCTGCTGGGGTCTGCTGGGACGCTGCGGCGGTGCGCTTTTGCATGCGGCACTGGTTGAGCATGACGGGGAAGGTTGGTTGCTGTCGGGACGGAGCGGCGTGGGAAAATCGACCTTGGCCGGGCTGTGTGGCGACGCGGGCTGGACGGTGTTGAATGATGACCGCTCAGTGGTTTTCCCCCGCGGGGCTACCTGGTTTGCGGCGGGGACACCGTGGCATGGAGCGGGGCTTCATGCGGCAAACCGAGTCGTCCCCTTGCGGGGTCTTTTGCTGCTTGAGCAGGGGGACCGGGAAGAGATCATCCCGATGGAGCGTCAGGCGGCCCTTCGCCGTTTGTTGGATGTCACCTCGGTGCCCTGGTTTCTCGATTCGTGGTCAGAGGCGACGTGCTCGGCGCTCGAACATTTGGTGTCCAGACAGGAGGTTTCACGATGTGTGTTTCGTCCGGTACCGGAGGCGGTTCGCGTTTTGGAAGGCAAAGGTGTGGTCGCGGTATGAACCGTCGTCGGACAGGATGTTGGAGGTTGTCACGGACCGGAAGGATGATCGTGAGGCCGCGCTCTGCGAACGTGGAACCATGGCTTGCGGATGGGGCGGAGTTTGTGCCAAACCATGCCCAACCACCGGGCCCATGGGGTATCAAGGCGTCGGCGGACTTGATTGCGTTGTCGCCAAATGACTTTTCCAAGCACATCCGAGGCAGGAACCCTTTGCACATCTTCCACGGCGGCATCTCCGGCAAGTTCAACCATCGATCCTTGCTCGCGCAGCGCGACGACGCGATGCAGGACGAGGCGGCCCTTGTAGCGGACGAGAACAATCGCCCCTGTGTATACGCCGGCCGCTCCGGTCGGTTCGATATGGACGAGGTCGCCATCCCGAAGTACCGGATGCATGGAGGGTCCGCGGGGAGCGAAGGTGACCGGTTCGTGGGCGTCGAGCAATCCGGCGACAATCCGGGAAGCGTCGAGGGTTGTTCCAGTGGGTTGAGGTTGCGTAGGGGGCATGGATGGGTGTGCCGGGGGATGAGCCATGGCCGTATTTGTCTCGTGAAGGATATACCATGAAAGCATTCTCAATCACAATTCATCTGAGGTTGGCTCTCCTCCTGATCATGCTGTCGATTGCATGGGTTGCCCCTCGCGCGGAAGCTACCGGACGATTGGCCGAAGCGGTGGTGGTGGCCTCGGTGGGATCGCCCACGGCCCGGCTGCCGTCGGGTTCGATTCACCATGGTCGTTCGGATACTGTACGGTTGATGTCCGGGGTTTCGGTGGGAGAACTGGCGAGCATCCAAACCGGGCGGGATGGACAATTGTGTTTGGTGTTATCGCCGGGCGTTCTCGTTCATGTCCGGCCGAATACCGAATTTACGATCCAACAAATGCGCCATAGCGCTTCCGGATTGCCGCGAACCGAGGATGATTTGGTGCGGCGGATCATCCTTTCTTTGGACAAAGGCGAACTGTATGTACATGCCGGTTCACCATCGCCGACCTTGGACATGAAGGTAAAGACCGAATCCGGGACAATTACCGCACAGGGAGGCGTCTTCCGGGTTATTCAGGACGTTGATCAGAAGGTATGGTTTATTGATGTGGAGGAACATCAGGTATCGGTGAACAGTCCCAGGGTCGTTGTTCTACAAGCGGGGGAGGTTGCTCGCTGGACAGCTTCGGATGGAGCTCAACTGGCCATGGATTCGGGAGTACAAGATCGACGCCCACAATTATGCGAGGGCTATTTCCGTGATATGGAAGCGTTCTGGCACCCTGTTCTCGGATTTGACCGGGGTGGATTGGCGAATTATCTGGGCGTGCAGGGGGCGGTACTTTATCTGGGGCCGGACGCGCAGGTCGCGGACGTAAGCCCGGCGGTGGTGCAGCCGCCGGTATCGCCGCCGATCTCCGTTCCGGCGGCACTTGCCTCGACCCCTGATGGGCGTCGATGGGAGAAGGAACGGATTTGGTCGTGGTGGCGGGATCAAGGTCCGGTCATCGGGGTGAATTACATTCCCCGGAACTGTGTGAATTCGATTGAAATGTGGATGGCAGATACCTTTGATGAGACGATTATCGACGAAGAGCTTGGTTGGGCAGCGTCCATCGGGTACACGGCGGTACGCATACCGCTGCAATATGCGGTATGGGCGGTGGACCGGGATGGCTTCCTTGATCGGGTCGACCGTTTTCTCGAGTTGGCATCCGGGCATGGTTTGAAGGTGGTCCCGGTGTTGTTTGACGACCTCAACCGGGCGGGCCGGGAGCCGGTGGCGGAACCTCAGCCTGATCCGGCGGATGGCGTCCACAATCCCCAGTGGGTTCCCAGTCCCGGGTCGGGATGGGTCACCCGGATGGAGACGTGGGGAGAACTCGAAGCGTATGTTCGGGGGGTGATGGGACGATTCCGGCGGGATGCAAGGGTGTTTTACTGGGATTTGTACAATACGGCGGGAAACGACGGCCTTTGGGATCAAAGCCTGCCGCTCATGGATCAAGTGTTTAATTGGGCCCGGGACATCAATCCGCAGCAACCGCTTGCGGTGGCCGCATGGACCGATCTGGGCCGACCGATGTCGGCGCGTAAACTGGAGCGTTCCGACATGATAACCTTCCAGAGTTTTGAGGATCCTGCGGTGGTGGAAGGGATCCTCAAGCTGCTCCAGCGTTACCAGCGTCCGATCATTGCATCGGACTGGTTGATGCGCCAAAAGAACAATCGTTTCGATACGTTGCTCCCGGTGTTTTCCCAGTATCAGGTGGGTTGGTTTAACCGGGGTCTGGTTCAAGGCCGGACTCAGACGTGGATTCAGGACCCGGTCTTTGCCTCCCCGGATCATCCGGATGTATGGCAGCACGACGTTCTCGATTCCGAAGGGAAGCCCTATGACGAGCGGGAAATCGAGTGGATCCGTGGTTTCAGGTTCGGAGGTGCGGATTGAGTCAGCGAGTTCATGGGTTCAGAGCGGTGTTGCTTTTGGCCATTTTCGTGAGCGGTCTCACCCCGGCGCGTGGGGATGGGTTCACGGCCGGTTTTTATTCGCGCGGATTGGACTCGGCAGCGAGCATGGATCAAGGGGGGCCACTCCTTGATCCGTTCTATCTGCCGGTTCGCCAAACCGCAGTTCTTCCCCGACTAACCCTGCTGGCCACCCGGGAGGACAATGTTTTTCTCGATAACGAGGGCGAATCGGCGGGAACGTTCATCGACCTGATTCCCGGGGTGATGGCGATTTATGGCCGTCCCGAACACAATCACCTTCATCTCGACACAGGCGCGATTATTCCCTTGAAGGCCAGTGATGAGGATATTGAAAAGAAAAACAGTTATTTCGCTACGTTAGGAGGTGTCTTGCGCAATCCGAAAAGCCAGTTGGCCTTGCGGGCGGGGTACCGTCGTATGGAGCAGGTGGACACGCTGGTGGGGGCGCGGATCGTCAAAGAGGAGTTGGTGGGAAATGCGGCGTGGGATGTCCGGACCTCGGGCAAAACGCGGGTAGGCGTGTTGGGCACGGTGGAAGATCATCAATTCGATGAAGAAAGCTATACGGATTACCGCCGCATCTACGGGGCGGGGCGCTTGTACTACCAGTTGACGCCAAAAAGTGAGGGATTTGCCCAAGTCGGGGCAGGCCGGGATGACCTTCGGGACGCTGACGTAGGAGATGCGGATTTCTTGGATGCCTCCGTAGGGGTGCGTGGGCGGCAGAGTCCAAAGCTTGCGGTGGGTGGCCGGGTGGGCTATCAGTGGCGTGATGTTGAGGCGCAACCGTCGCAAACATTGGAGCGCTGGATCGCCTCACTGAACGCGGATTGGAATCCCAAGGGGTTAAGCCAATTCAGCGCCGAGCTGGTATCGGATGTTCGACCCGCCATTCAACGGGCGGGGGTCTCGACGGTTAACCAGCGTTTGACGTTGGGAGTTAACCGTCGTTTGTTTGTGGAGCGGGTTCGGGGCAATGGCTCGATTTATTTCGGGCGGGTGGAATACAAAGGGGAAGATGCACGGTTTGAAGGCGCCCGGGCCGGATCGGTTTTCGACGGTCGGGAGGATGAGTATTGGGGCTACTCTTTGGGTCTTGAGTGGTGGGTGCGAAGGAACCTTTCCATTGCGGGGGGGTATGCCTACTCGGAAAACCGGGGAAGCCGAAACGCGGATGAAACCCTTCGCCAGGCCACTTCGTTCGAGTCCGGGGTGTGGAGCTTGCGGGTCAGTTGGAATTATTGATTCTGCTTCAATCCCGCCGTGCTTTTTCATACCTTTGCCGCGTGACCTATTTCAGAAAGAGTGGAATCTCCGGTCGAAGCCTCGTCCGGGGGTTGATGATCGCGGGACTTCTTTGCGGGTCTTGGGTTGAATCGTTTGGTGATGAACCTGGAGCGGGGAGATCGGTGCCGGATCGATTGCGAGAGGTGCTGGCAGCGGTCGAACGGCTGGAAGCGGACGTTGGCCGGGAAGTGCCTCATGAAAGCGTGGTCGAAATCCGCGCGGCGGCAGAGAGGACCTTTTCGTCCCGGGATGTCGACGTGGAGAAGCCCGATGCGACGTTGGCCGGCGAATGGGAGCGTGAGCGACATGAGCTGCTGGCCACGATCGCGGATCTTGCGGGTCAATTGGAAGAGGCGCTTGCCGAGCGTGATCGATTGACGATGGAAGTGGAGGAAGCGAAACAGATGGTGTCGGCACTTGCCCAGTTGAAACCGGCAGCGGTTGAGCCTTCGGAGGTGGCTTCGTTGGACTTGCAGCCAGCGGTGGTTCCGTCGTTATCCGAACCGGAGCAGGTGGAGTCGCGCGGTTGGTTCCGGCGGTCGAGACCCGGTCGGGAACGGGGGGCCGAGGAGGCGGCGGGCGTAGAGCGGGAGCGTGCCCCGGATGCCCTTTCCGAACAGGACTATGTGCTACGCCCTGGCGATCAAATCGATGTGCAAGTCTTTCGCGAGCCTTCGTTCTCCGGGGATTTTCAGATCAATCCGGAGGGTGCGATCCGGCATCCCCTGTTGGGCTCGCTAACGATGGCGGGTATGACGGTGGCAGACGCAGAGGCCCGGCTGATAACCCTTCTTGCCGCCGACTACCTGGTCAACCCGAGGGTGGTGATCCGGGTGACGACGGCGAGGGGGCATCAGTTTGTTCTCCTCGGCGAGGTTCGGAGCCCCGGGGTCTATCCCTTGGGAGTGGGGGAGTCGGTCACGCTGCTGCAAGCCATCGCCAATGCCGGCGGGTTTACCGAGCTGGCTAGTCCGGACCGGGTTCGGATTGTCCGCCGGAACAATGGCGAAACGATTACCATGCGGGTCCGGGTTTCCGACCTTCTAAGCGGACGAGGGCGCGAAGAGGATATTCCACTTCAGCCCAATGATGTGATTACCGTCCCGGAAATCCTTTTTTAAGCAGATCGATCATGAACGATACGACACCCTACTTACGCACAACCGCCCCGGGGCGTGAAGAACCTTCACGGGGTCTTCCGGATTGGCGGGAGGTGGTGACGATCCTCATCGAACGGGCGTGGATTGGGATCACGGTTGCCGTCCTCGTGTTTCTCGCCGTCTATTTTCAGGCCCATCGTCAGACCCCTTATTTCCGGAGTTCGGCGACCCTGATCGTGGAGGCCCAGATCCCCCGGATTCTTAATCAACCGGACATTCTCGCCTTCAACACCCGGAACCTTGAATTCTTTAACACCCACATCAATGCCCTGCACAGTCGCCGGATGATGGAACGGGCGATCGAGTTCGGGGGGCTGATGGACCGGAAGGATTTCTTCCCCCACGCCCCGACCCTGGCCGGTAAGGCGGAGGCGGCCTCGCGCCATGTCCAGATCCGACCGGTGGAGCGCAGCCGGATGATCACGGTGGTGGTGGAGCATTCCGACCCGGTGGTCGCGGCGGATCTTGCCAATGCCCTTGCCTACTCCTACATCCAGCAAGATCTCGACAACCGGATGACAACCTCTATGCAGGCGGTGGAGTGGCTGCGGGAGCGCTCGGACGAATTTCGCGAGCGACTGGAGACGGGCATGGCGGAGCTTCAGCAGTACCGGGAGGAGACGGAGTCGGTTTCGCTGGAGGAAGACCAAAACATCGTGATCGCCAAGCTGAAGACGCTGAACAACACGCTGACCGCGGCCCAGACCGAGCGGATCGCGGCCGAATCGGCGTGGCAGTCGGTGCAGGGGATGGTGGATGCGGGGGAGCCGTTGTCGCGGATCGCGATGCTCCTTGACGACGCTTCGGTGCGGGATGCGCTGGGCCATTGGAACCTGCAGCGGCGGGTGGTGGTGGAGTTGCAGCAGCGGTACCGTCCGGGTTTTCCCGAATTGCAGGCGGCACTGGATGTGGAGGCGTCGGCCCGGGAGACCTTCGAGGAGGCGACCCGGAGCGCCTTGATCGGGTTGGAGCGCCGGTACGAAATGCTTCTGGCCCGCGAAAACAGCCTGCGCGAGGCGTTGCGGGAGCAGGAGCAGCTTGCGTTTGCCCTTGACCGGAAGCTGGTTCGCTACAATGACCTCAAGCGGAATATTCTTGTCGATCAGGAGCTTTACCAGGCGATGATTTCCCGGATGAAGGAGACGAGTTTGGCCGAGACTCTTCCTACCGAAATCATACGGCTCGCCGACGAGGCCCGCCCGGCCCGGACTCCGTTTCGTCCCAACGTGCGGCAGGCCTCGATCCGGGGGGTGGGGATGGGCATCGCCCTTGGACTGGGGGCCATCTTTGCCCTGTACGCGGTGGATCACCGGTTCCGGCGCAACGAGGAAGTGGAGCGGACCCTTGGCCTTCCCGTGCTGGGGGCGATTCCGTTGATTCAGGGGAAGACCGTGAGGGACCGGGGCTTGGTGTCGCATGCGAAGTCGTCGGGAGAGGTCGCGGAGACCTTCCGGAGCCTGCGGGCGACCTTGAGTATGAATCCGATCGGCCGCGATGCCCGGCTTCTCATGATTACCAGCGCCCACGCCGGGGAAGGAAAGTCCCTGGTTTCTCTCAACCTCGCAATCAGTTTCGCTCAGGACCAGCGGCCCACCTTGCTGGTGGGAGCGGATATGCGACGTCCGATGCTCCAGCATTTTTTCCCTGTGGATCAGAGCAAGGGCCTTGCCGGTGTTCTCGACAATTCGTCGGCCTGGCGGGACGTTATCTTTCCGTCCGAGATTCCGTTTTTGACGGTGATGCCGTCCGGGGTGATGCCCCGGCATCCCGGCGACATTCTCGGCACGCCCCAACTTGCCGAATTTTTCCGGGAGGCGGCAACCGAGTATGAGCGGATCGTGATCGATGCCCCGCCCATGCTGGGGATCAGTGACTCGATGGTGATGCTTCCCCGGACCGACGCGGTGTTGTTTGTGGTCCGGTATGGGGTGACCCACAGCCATTCGGCACGTCATGCGGTTCGGCAGATCCAAGAAAGCGGGACGCCCTGCGTGGGCGTCTTGATGAACGGGGTGAATTTCAGCGCGCTTTCCAATGCGTATTACTACAGGAACTACCGTAGCTATGCATATTCCCGCGATGTGTCTGCCACACCTTCACCCCCGGCGGGATAATGCCGAGGGGCTGGTTCAAGCGATGGGGGGTCGGGTTGGCGGTGGGGATCCTTTGGGTGTTGGTGGGTGCCTATCTCGTGAATCCTTCCCATCGTTGGGTGGACGGCGTGGGATTGTTCCCTGTGAATCCGGTGAGAGGCTTTCCGTCGACGGTCAGCCGCGAGGCCACACTTACCTCGGGGGTGTGGTGGTTCGCCGGGTTACTGGTGGCCGGCTTGGCGTTGCGCATTCCCGCGCGGGGATGGAGGTGGTTTCAGTGGGGAGCGGTTTTCGCAGGAGGGGGACTCGCCTTGACCACGCTTGCCCAACGGCTGACGCCGCGTCCGTTTCCGGTCTATGAAGTCACGGGCATTTTTGCGAACGAAAATCATTATGCTGCCATGATCAATCTCCTGCTTCCCTGTGTGGTGACGCTGGGGATTCGCGAGCGCATGCGTGCCTTTCAGCAGGCAACGATTGCGGGGCCAGCGAGCCTGGTGTTGCTGGTTGCCGGGATCATGGTGTTATCGATTGCCGTAACCGGGTCACGTGCGGGCATGGCACTGGCCACCCTCCATGTTTGCGGGTGCACGTGGCTCTACCACCGATTGGTGGGACAGTATCCGTTTGCCAGTCCTCCGATGGGTGCCTGGGTGGTCCGATCCTTGGGGCTGATTGGCCTTGGGCTGGTTGGCTGGACGGTTCGGATGGTCTGGAGGGATTGGAATGGATGGTCATTCTTGCGGGGGGAGCTGGAGTTTCGTCTCGGCATGATTCGCGATGGGTGGTCCATTTGGCAGGCTCATTTCTGGTGGGGAACCGGACCGGGCACGTATGGGCTGGTCTTGCCCTATTACCAATCCTCCATGTTTGATGGCCGGGTGATCCAGCACGCCCACTTTGAACCGGTTCAATGGCTTGCGGAAATGGGGTTGGCGGGCACGCTTGTGCTATTGGTTGCATGGGGTTGTCTGGTCGTAGCCTCTCCCCGCCCTAAGGCGGAACGCACCTTGATTCCCGCCCGCCATGAACTTGAAGGCGCGGGCTTCTTGCTCGCCTGGTTAACGCTCGGGCTGCATAGCCTGCTCGACTTCCCCTTCCGGTCCCCGTGGATCGCGATGGTGGCTGCGGGGTGGCTCGGCTTCGGCATTTCCTCGGTGAGGCTGGCGTTGGTCAATCGAGCGTTTGAAATTCAATCCGATCGAACGATGTAACCCGTGGAAGAGATGGACGATTTAACCCTACAAGAGAATGTCCCGTTGGCGCCTCTGACGTCCTTCGGGGTCGGCGGGTGTGCGCGTTATTGGGTGCCCATTGCGTCCTCCGCTCAGGTTCCTCTGGCCATCCGGTATGCGATCAAACAAAACGTGCCGTATGTTGTCATGGGGGGAGGAAGCAACCTGGTGGTGAGTGACGAGGGATTTGGCGGAGTGGTTTTGGCGATGATGCAAAAGGGCCGCACGATCCTCGAGGAATCATCCACGGATGTTTTGATCCGGGTCGAGGCGGGTGAACGCTGGGATGAAGTCGTTGGCTTTTGCGTAGGACGTGGGTGGTGGGGGGTCGAGAATCTCTCGCTGATCCCCGGCACGGTGGGTGCGGTACCTATCCAAAATGTCGGCGCGTACGGTCAGGAGGCGTCGGATACCCTGGACAGCGTGGAGGCCTGGGATACCGCCGAAGAAAAAGTTGTTACGCTTTCCCGTGATGAATGCCGGTTCGGGTATCGATCCAGCCGGTTTAATGCGATTGACCCGGGCCGCTATGTGATCCTGGCCGTGACCTTCAGGCTGGGGAAATCCGGTGAGCCCGTGTTGACCCATGCCGCAGTTCGCAACCGGGTGGAAGCGATGGAGTCGGCAGCCCTGGACGTGCAACGCATGCGGGATGTGGTGATCTCGCTTCGATCCGACGGGCGTTTGCCGGATGTTCGAAGGATCGGGAATGCGGGATCCTTTTTCAAAAATCTATTCCTCTCCCCCGATGCATTTGATGCGATGATCGCCAGGGTGAAACATCAATTGGGTGAGGAGGCGGCGACAAAGCTGGCGGCGGATGGCCGGCGGTTTGCCGGGCCGGGGGGGTACAAGCTTCCCGCAGGATTGTTGATTTCCTGCTGCGGGTTCGCTCATGAAAGGGTTGGCGGGGCTGCGCTTCACCATTCGAACCCTACGATCATGATTAACGAGAATGGACGGGCGACAGCCTCGGATTTGCGACATCTTGCCTCCCGCATTCTGAACGGGGTAGAACAGATGAGCGGAATGCGGTTGCAGATTGAACCTCAACCCCTCGGTATGACCTGGCCATGAACGATGACTCTTTAAACACCAAGCCCGGCATTGGCCTGACTCCTCAGCCAAAGGACCGTGCCTGGCGAATGGTGATTCGTCCGCGAAGCCGGTGGTGGGATTTGCATCTTGCTGATCTGTGGCGCTACCGCGATTTGATCCTGATGTTCATTCGCAGGGATTTCGTATCCCAGTTCAAACAGACCTTGCTGGGCCCGCTATGGTTCGTGATGCAACCCTTGCTGACCACGCTGGTGTTTATCGTGGTGTTTGGCAACATCGCGGGGTTGAGCACGGATGGACTTCCTCAGGTGCTGTTCTATCTCAGCGGGAATGTGGTGTGGATGTATTTTGCCAACGTGCTGACCATGACCTCGAGCACCTTCATCTCCAACGCCCACTTGTTCGGGAAAGTGTACTTTCCCCGGTTGGCGGTGCCGTTGTCGGTCAGTCTTTCCCACTTGATCCGTTTCGGGTTGCAAGCCGTGTTCTTCCTGGCGTTTTGGGGATATTACGCGGCGAAGGGGGCGGACATCCGCATGACCTGGGCGATCGTTCTTTTGCCCGTGGTGGTGGTGATCATGGCTGGATTGTCGCTTGGATTGGGGGTTCTGTTCAGCTCGATGACCACCAAATACCGGGACTTGCGGTTCCTGCTCGATTTCGGGGTGCGGTTGCTGATGTTTACCACTCCGGTGGTGTATCCGCTTTCCTCGCTTCCCGATCAATGGCGATGGTTCCTGCTTTTTAATCCCATGACCCCGCTGATCGAAACCTTCCGGTTCGGGTTTATGGGATCGGGGACCTTCTCGTGGTGGATGCTCGGCTATAGCGCTGGCTTCGCCGCCGCCGCCCTCGTGCTGGGAGTCGCCATTTTCAACCGGGTCGAACGGACCTTCATGGACACGGTGTAGTATAACCGCAGAACACACAGAATACTCGGAAAGGGAGAGAAAAATGGAAGAGTTTTTGTATAAGGACGAGGGCTACCAGATATTAGGGGCTTGTTTTGAGGTGTATAAAGCGAAGGGATGCGGGTTTGTTGAACCTGTTTATCAGGAATGCCTTGAGCTGGAGTTTGCCCTTCGAAATATCCCATTTCAAAGTCAACCAGAGGTAGCAATTTTCTATAAGGGGGTACCACTAAAGAAAAAGTTTGTTCCGGACTTTATCTGTTACGGGAAAATCATTGTCGAGCTGAAGGCTGTGTCGACGCTCACGGATGAGCACCGAGCGCAAATATTAAACTATCTAAAAGCTACCGGATACCATGTTGGCTATTTGGTGAACTTCGCCCATTACCCCAAGATTCAGCATGAACGATTTGTCCTACAATAGACGACAAACTACCGGGATCGTTCGGATAACTGGCCGTAAATACTCCCGTATGAAATTTCTGTGTATTCTGAGTATTCTGTAGTTCCCATGGTTGGCTAATGACTTCTGATGCGATTATTCAGGTGGAAAACCTCTCCAAACAATACCGGTTGGGCGAAGTCTCCACGGGGACGCTGGGGTATGACCTGAACCGGTGGTGGCATCGGGTGCGAGGCAAAGAGGACCCTTATCTCCGGGTTACCCAGTCAAATATCCGCGATCAAAAGGGCTCTACCTCCGAATATGTTTGGGCCTTGAATGAGATCACCTTCGAGGTCAAGCGGGGCGAGGTGCTGGGGATCATCGGCCGGAACGGGGCGGGCAAGAGTACGTTGTTGAAACTTTTAAGCCGGGTCACCGCGCCGACTACGGGGGAGATCCGGATCGATGGGTTGACGTCGTCGCTGCTCGAAGTGGGGACGGGATTTCATCCGGATCTCACCGGCCGGGAAAATATCTTTATGAACGGGGCGATCCTCGGGATGAGCAAGGCGGAGATCCGGTCGAAGCTGGATGCGATCGTGGAATTTTCAGGATGCGCCCGGTATCTCGACACGCCGACCAAGCGGTATTCGAGCGGCATGGTGGTGCGGTTGGGTTTTGCGGTGGCCGCCCATCTGGAGCCGGACATCCTGATTGTGGACGAGGTGCTCGCGGTGGGGGACGCGGAGTTTCAACGGAAGTGCATCGGCAAGATGCAGGATGTGGCGGGGCACGGACGAACGGTGCTGTTTGTAAGCCACAATATGGATTCGATCCGGGCGCTGACTTCGCGGTGTCTGGTGATCCATAACGGACGGTTGATGGTGGACGCGCCGACGGAAGAAGCGGTTGATGCGTACCTCGGCATGGCCGGGGGTGGGGGATTGGTGGGACCGGTCCGTCCGGTGGGCGAGTTGGTGAAGGAAAAGCACCTGACGATCGATCCGGCAGTGGTGTTTACGGAGTTAGGGCTGGCGGATGACGGTCGGGCGGTGATCGACTCGGGAGGAACCTTGAGCTTGGAGGTGGGTCTGCGGAATCAACAAGCGCTGTCACATCTTACGGTTGGTTACACCATCCGGCACGAGTCGACGACTCCGGTGTTGAACGGGTATTCCCCGGAGTTCGAGCTAACTTGTCCGGGCGGGCACCGGATTCGTCTGGATCTTCAGGCGTTGGATCTTGCCCCGGGCTTCTACGACCTTCATCTGAGCGTGAACCGGGGCGGGTTGACGGAGAATAAACACGGGTACGATATTTTGTTCGGGGTGGCCCGGTTTCAGGTTACTGCCCAGCGGTTGAATGGGGACATCCTTCCCCCGTGGAAGTCGGGGTGGGGCCATGTTCTTCATACGGAGGCTTCCCTGCGCCATGAAACGATGTGATATGATTGTGAACGTGGAGACGGGCAGGTCAGGTTTTGGTTGCCGGGGAGGCGAGCGATGAATTGGTGGCGAGGGTTGGTAGCGATGGGTCGGGGGCTCTGGCAGTTCCGTTATCCAGGCATGGTCCGTTGGCTTGGTTCGACCCGGGAAGAGGTGTTGTTGCGGGAGGAGATTTTAAGGGAGAATCCGGGGGCGAAGGTGGAGTATGGCGTGGTGGTGGCGGGCTGGCGTCCGGGGCGACTGGTGATGGGGGATGGGGCGACGCTGTGCCGGGGCACGGTGGTGACATGCCATGGAGAGGGACCGGGCGCTGAGGGGGGACGGGTGCGGATTGGAAAGGGGTCGTGGATCGGGCACTACAATAATCTGCGGACGAGTCCGGAGTCGGAGATTGAGATCGGGGATCATTGCTTGATTTCCCAGTTCTGCAGTCTGGTGGGCGCGAACCACAAGATTGGAAAGGAGGGACTGATTCAGAGTCAGGGGATGGATGGATCGCGGAGCGGGGTCAAGCTGGGCGATGATGTGTGGCTGGGGGCGGGGGTCACGGTGTTGCCGGGGGTTACGATTGGAACCGGGGCGGTGATTGGCGCGAATTCGGTGGTGACGGAGGATGTGCCGCCCTACGAAATCCGGGCAGGCAGTCCGGCGGTTCGCAAGGGTCAGCGTTCGTAGGCGGTTTGCGGGGGGTGATCGATGTCGCGGGCATAGCCGGCCAAGGTTTCGGCTTCCTCGCGGGTGGTGAGACCGCTGTGGGTTGGCCATTCACTGCCGGGATCCTGATGGAGAACGGGGCGTCCAAAAGCGGCGCGGATCCGGTGTTCGAGGGGCTCGGGCAGGCGGAGGGAACCGAGGCGTCCGGTGGTTCGGCCGGGAAGGGCGGGGATGGACCCGAACCGGGGGGGAAGTTCAAGGAATTTGCTCAGGGCGCGATCCCATGACTCCAGCGCGCCTTGATGCGAGCGGTCCCCGGACTGGGAACGGGCGGCGGCTTGGGACAAGCGCAGGAATTCGGAGGCTTGCCGGGAGAGGGAAAGAATCTGCCGGGCGGCGGCGTGGACATCGCCGATGGGAAAGACGAGGGCGTTTTGCTGGTCGATGAACTGCCCTTCGATTGCCAAGCCGGGGAACGAGGCGACTATGGGAACGACGCCATGGGCCATGGCTTCACGGGGGGCGATGGTCACGCCTTCATATGCGGCGAAATGGATGAACAGGTCGGCCCGGGGATAGATGTCGCGGTAGAGAGCGTGATGATCGAGCCAGCCGTGAAGGGTGACCTCGCCGCGTTCGATCCAGGGGGCGAGTTCGCGGGCGAGGCGGGAGCGCTCGGGGCCGTCGCCGACGAGATCGAGGTGGAAACGGAGGGGTGACGCGGACAGGATTCGGACGAGGGGGAGGATGTCGCCGACGCGTTTTTGGGGTTGGTCGAGCCGTCCGGCGTAAAGAAGCCGGAGGGGATCGTGGAGGGTGGAGCGGGGCCGGGGATTTGCGGGGGGGACGATGCCGCCGGGGATGCTGAAGACACGCTCCGGATCAAGGCCGCAGGGACCGGTGAGGGCGCGGGCAATCAGTTGCCCGGAGGTGATGCAGCCGTCGACAACGTTCCGGTAGCGCATCATGTCGCCGAGGTAGCCGGGTTCGAAGGCCCGTACGCCGACGATGAGGCGGGGGGCGTGGCGGGGATGTTTGCGTTTGATGTTCGCGACGGCTTCGTAGGCATCGAACACGCGCATGACGAGCACGGCCTCGGGGTTATGTTGACGTATGACACTCTCGAGGGAACGGAGGCGGGCGAGGCGGGTGCCGAGGGATCCGTCGATGATCACGGGCTGAAGGCCGGGGTGGGCGTCGAGGTAGGCGGAAGGGAGGTTGAAGCGTCGTCCGCAGACGAGGCCGGGGAGAACGTGCCAGCCGTACCGGGGGAGGTCGTGGCAGAGGGTGGCGACGATGTGGTCGGCCCCGCCCCGGGGATGGCTGGTACGGGTGATGATGAGGAGACGTTTCATGCGGGGGGGGCGGTCTGGTCGAGGGCAAGGCAGCGGGCCTCGATGGCGGCGAGGCGTTCGGGATGATGATGGGTCCGGTACAAGGGCCACTCTTCGCCGCCGGGGGGAAGGGTGGGGCCGGCAAGTTTGCGGCGGAGGCGGCGGGCGTGGTCGATGAGGGCGGGGGGAAGGCGGAGGCGGTCGAGCCGTCCGGCGACGGCGGTGGTGGGCAGGACCCGGGGGGGCAGGGCCCGGCGGGGCTCGCGATGGAGGCTCTGCTGAAGGATGGGGTGCCATGCCTCAAAGCAGCGGGGCCAGCGATAGTTCGCGTGGGCATGGAGGCGGGCGGCGTGGCTGAGGGCTGCGCGTCGATCGGGATGATCGGCGAGGGTTTGTACGGCTTGGGCGGCGGTCTGGACATCGCCGATGGGGAATGCGAGTCCGCATTGGTTTTCGGGCACGAGGCCCTCGAGATGGAATCCGAGGTAACGGGAGGTGATGGGGACGACGCCGTTCATCATAGCTTCGGCGAGGACGATGCCGAAGGTTTCGGTGGCGGAGAGGAGAAGGAGGGCGTCGAGGCTGGGGTAGATGGAGCGGTAGACCTCGGGTCCGGGAAGGGGGCCGGTGAAGGTGATCCGGGCGGCGAAGGGGGCAAGGTGGTGGCGGAGGGTGGTGGCTTCGGGTCCGTCGCCGACGATGGTGAGATGATAGTTGACGGAGCGGGCGTTGAGTTCGCGGCAGATGCCGGGGAGATCGAGGACCCGCTTATCGGGCTGGGTGAGCCGCCCGATATAGGCGAGGCGGATGGGGGATTTGGGATCGGGCATCTTGCGGGGGGTGGTGGGTTCGGCGGCGCCGTTGGGAATATGGTCGATGCGATGAGGATCGAATCCTGCGTGGGCGACGAGGTAGGCGCGGGTCAGGGCGCCGACGCAGACGAGGTGGTCGAGGCCGTCGCGGAGGTCTTCGAGGTCGGCGAGCATGGGGGGGAGTTGGCCTTGGGCCCGCCCGATGACCCGGAGGTCGAGGCCGTCGCGGGCGGCGATCATGGCGGCGGGGTTGGCGTCGAGCACGCCCATGGGCAGAACGAGGTCGGGCCGGACGTGGCGAATGAGGCGGTGGCAGGCGCGGATACGTCCGGCGGGATCGAGGCCGCGGCCATCGACGTCGATGGTGGACCATTCGGGATGGAAGGGGCGGATGTTTTCGGGGCGGTTGTGGCGTTCGCCGCGGACGAGGGCGACGGCGAGGTCATAGCCTTTGGGCGGAAGGTGAATGTGGGCGTGATCGAGCCAGGTGGCGACGCCACCGGCGGGAAACCCGGTGGACATGAAGGCGAGGAGGCGAGTGGTCATGGCGCGTCTGCAGGTGGGTGGGAGATGCCGAGCATGTCGCGGACCTGGTTTTCGAAGTTGCGGCGGGTGAAGACGCGGTTGCCAAGGTCGGCGGCCCGGCGGGCGTGGTCGGCCAAGTTGCGGGGGGTGGTTTGGGCTTCGAGGAAGGCGGCGAGTTCTGAAGGGTGGAGGTGATGGGAGAGCAGGGTGTAGCCCATCGAGTGGCAGAAGGCGGTGAGGGAGCCGTGGGGCGGCGTGTGGATGAATACGGGGCGGCCGGTGGCAAGGCAGGCGCTAAGTTTGGTGGGAAAGGATAAGCGGGTGAGGGTGGCATGAGAGGATTCGAAGGCCTGGGGAAGGTAGAGAAGGTCGCAGGCGCGAAGGTGGTCGAGGGTTTGCCGGGGGGACTGCCATCCGAGGTAGCGGGCCCGGGCGTGGGGGGAACGGGAGGTGAATTCGATGCGCCCGCCGAGGGCAAGAAGGGTCACGGGCGTTTGATGCAGCCGCCAGTCGAGGTGGTCGAGGGTGGCGAGCAAGGCGCGCCAGGCGGATTGGGCATAGAGGGATCCGGCAAACCCGATGCGGAACTCGCCGGGCTGGGCGGGGAGGGGGGCGGGCTCGACGGGGGTCTCGATGGAACCGTGACGTACAATATGAATGGGGCATTGGGCAAGTTCCCCGTATGCGGTGGCCATGGATTCACCGATGACGGCGATTTGCCGGGCCCGGGCGAAAATGGCTTGGGCGCGCCGCCAGGTCCGGTCACGGGAAAGGCGGTCAAGCCGCCGCTGGAGGGCGAGATGTCGGGGGTCGTCCCAGACCTGCACGAGGAGATCTCCGGGGATGGCATCGAGAAGCAGGTAGGTGGAGTCGATGGAGCTGAGGCTATTGAGGATGACCCAGACGAGGTCGGGTTTCTGCTCATGAAGAAAGGCTTTTAGATCGCGGGCGATGCGGGCGATGTCGCGGTCGTATCCGGCCCGCCGGGCCCGCCAGGCGGCAAGGGTTGCGGCCCATCCTCCGGGAGCGCGGTCGATGTATTCGCGGGGGGCGGGAAAGGTGCGCAGGGCGCGGAGGGGGGATGGGTCAAGGGTCGATGCGTCGGACTCGGGAAGGATGGCGGCGAGGGCGACGGGGTCGACTCCCTCGGTCCGGAGCATGTCGCGGATCAGCAAGCCACCGACGCCAAGCATTCCCGGTCCGGATGAAGCGATAAGCAGGATGTTTTTCATGGTCGGTCCGGGGAGGGAACGCGGGGGATACCCTGAATGGGTTTGGCGTGACGGTTGTTTCATTAAGTGGCATAAATGCAGGGATGAATCAAGGGTGGCTTCATGCGTTTCGAGGTGGGTATCCCGCGGTGAACAGCTATGACTGAGGGGGTGCGGGGAAAGCTCGGGTGCTGGGCCCATGAGCGTTGGCGAACGGAGTGCGCGCTTCAACCTTGGTTAAGAGGGCTGACCGGCTGGTCGTGGCGGGATCTTTGCAATCGATCGGAGCAGTTGGCGAGGGGAGATGACGATGCGTCGAGGGTTTGTGAGTGGGACGAGTCGTCCAAACTGACGGTGGCCAGAATCTTTCCGGAGGTCGGTGGCCGCTTGCTGGCGCGATGCCGAGAGGAGTGGCCGTTTCGATGGGGCGAGGCTACGGCGGTCTCCGAAGCCACGCCGCGGGTTTCGGTGATTCTTCCGGTGGGAGGCGCGGATCGGAGGGTGGCTTTGTCGGCGGTCATCCGCAGTTTTTGGGGTCAAGACGAGCGATCGCTGGAGGTGATTGTGGTCGAGCAGGGGACCCCTCCGAATTTTGGCAAGGAGACATGGCCGGGGGTCAAGGTGGTTGCGGTCGGAGGGACGCTGGAGGATGGATTCAACAAAAGTCTGTGTTTGAATGCCGGGGTGCGAGCCGCGCGGGGCGACGTGGTTTTACTTCATGATGCTGATGTGGTGGTTCCGGCGGGTTATGTATCGTCGATCCTGGCCCGGATGGACCAGGGCTATGAGGCGGCGCGGCCTTTACGTCTTGTTTTTCATCTCGATGAAGACGCCTCGCGCCGATGGCTTGAGCATCACGTATGGCCGTCCCGGGTTTCGTTTGTTCAACAAAACAATCCGGGGTTATCGACCGCCGTGAGTCGCGGGGTGTATGAAGAGCTGGGGGGGCATGATGAAACCTTCGTGGGATGGGGGGGGGAGGATCTTGAATTTCTGGACCGGCTGAAGACCCGAAGGTTGTTCCGGGGCGCTTTCGCTCCGGCCCTTCATCTCTGGCATCCTCCCGCTCCTAAAAAAGCCAGCGGAGACCGCAATCATGAGCTGCTGAACGAGCGGAGATCGCGCGCAGTCCCGGAACGTATCAGCAAACTTCGGCAAAACCGGGAGGTACAGTCGGCGGGGCCATGAGTGTACTCCATGGCATACCCGAGGTGGCGCTGACCCATTCCCATCATGGCTGGTGGTCCTCGCGCGGGCCGCTGTGGATGGGTTACGGAATGACCCGGCTGCTCTGGCGGGAAGGTCTGGCGACCGTTCCCGCCGCCGCCGAACCCAGCGGCCACGACATTCCTTAAACCAGTCACATGACGGATATTAGAGAGCGAGAACGCTGAGGTGGCCGGCATCGGCCCAGCGGCGAATGGTTTCATCTGCAGTAACCAATGGGCAGGCGTGAGCCCTGGCCGTGGCCACAATTATCCGGTCCGCGGGGTCGCCATGGAAGTCGCCGGGCAGGTGGGTGCTGGCCAGCGCGATGTCTACGGTAAGCGGAGCCAGCTCAATCCCGGGCACGGCCAAGGCTTGTTGAATCCATTGAGCGCAATCCTGTTCGAACAGGATGCGGGACTTGGACTCCAGCATGCCTATTTCCCAAATGGATAGGATCGAAACAAGCAAACGGCCATGTTCCGCGCATTCTTCTATCCTGCGACGCTGGCGAGAACCAAGTTTGGCGGAACCTTCCATGAGCCAAAGCCAGGCATGGGTATCCAAGACCATGGAAGGGCGTGGTTTATGCGTCGGCATGCCACGCCTCTCCGGTGGGTTTCACAACATCACCTGCTTCGTGCAGGCGACCTTTCATGCAACCAAACAGAGGGACGGCAGTCGGGTCATCGACGGGGACCAATTTGGCCACGGGCTTGCCCCGCTTGGTAATGAGAATGCTTTGGCGACCCGTTTGAACCTGATCCATCAGCTTCAGGCAGTGTTTCTTGAATTCTCCTGCGGCAATGATCATGACTATAGTCATATAATCATGGTCACATACAAGCAAGTCAAAAGATGGTCCGGTCAGTGCGGAAGCATGGTATGATCTTTCCCGGCACGACATGGTGCGACGAGACGGGTCCAGAACGAGGGATGCCGGGTTTGAAATAACGGTCCTCTACGTTTCGGCATGGCTGATAGATGATGACAAACCAACCGGAAATCAGTGTGGTGATGAGCGTGTACAACAACGACGACACGCTGGCCGCCGCCATGGACAGTCTCCTCGGGCAAGAGGGCGTCACCTTTGAGTGGATCGTTATCGACGACGGGTCCACGGACGCATCGCCTGCCTCCCTCGTTGGCGATGCTCATCGGGATCAGCGCATTCGCGTGAGCCGCCAGCATAACCAAGGCCTGACCGCTGCGCTCAAGAACGGTCGTGCGAGGGCTCGTGCCTCGTGGCTTGCCCGGAATTTTGTGCGCAAGGAGGATTGCCCAACATGATCCCGGGACGGGTCAGTGTGATCATCCCGGTTTACAATCGGGGGGAATTGGTGCGGCAGGCGGTGGCCTCGGCGATGGACCAAAACTATTCTAAAATTGAGGTGATTCTCGTCGACGATGGTTCCACGGATGATACGCCGGAGGTGATCGGGGGGTTGGAGAAACAGCATCCCGGGGTGGTTCTCGGACGGCGAAGGGAGAATGGAGGCCCGGGCTTGGCCCGTGAGACGGGGCGCCAAGCCGCGCAAGGAGAATTTATTCAGTATCTGGACAGCGACGATTTGCTCGCGCCGGAAAAGTTGGAGCGGCAAGTGGCGTTTTTGAGGGACCATCCGGAGGTGGATGTCGTGTACGGCACGACATGTTTGGTCGATGGGGAAGGAAGGGTGATGAAGGAGGAGTACAAGTGGACGGGCCGGGATGTGCAAGGGCTGTTTCCGGGGCTGTTGGTGGACCGTTGGTGGTGCACGCATACGCCGTTGTGGCGAAGGTCATTTACCGACCGGCTCGGGCCATGGTCGGCGATGCGACATACCGAGGATTGGGAGTATGAGGCACGAGCGGGTGCGCTGGGGGCGAAGTTGGGACGGGTGGACGGGGTGGTGAGTTATCACCGGGCTCATACCGGGCCGAGATTGACGGGGGGATTTTGGCTGACCCCGGCGGACCAGGCCTCGTTCCTGAGCACGTTGCATGGTTGCGCGAGCGCTGCGGGGGTTTCAGCGGAGACACCGGAGATGCGGCATTTTGTTCGGTGGGCGTTTGCCTGCGCCCGGGCGGCGGGGGAGGCGGACGGCCGGGCAGCGAACGCTTTGCTTGAGCTTGCTCTACACGCTTCCGGTTCCGTTCCGGCCCGGGATCTTCGGTGGTTTGCCCGGATGGTGAAGATGTTCGGCTGGAAGGTGGCGGGTCGATTCGCCGGACGCATTCGCGGAAAGCGCGATGCCAAACCGGGGCACGATACGCTGAAGCAGTCCTGGATGGAGGATGGATGAATGGGTTCCCGAGCTTTCGGTGGTCATGCCCGTCCAACAACGCGGACACCCTTCCTGTACCTACGCCAAGAGGCCAACGTTCTGTGTGTTGACATTAACTATAATAAAAATACAGTAATCGTCAATGAATGAAGCGATCTTCAGTAAGCCATTCCTTCCATTCGAAGTGTCTGCGTATCGTGCTGACGGTGGATCAGGCCACCGTTCAGATCGAGGCCAGCGTCGCCATGAACGCGAAAACAGCCCTGGCTTCCACCCGCCTCTTTTCCCGCCAGTTCAATCTGCCTCCCCGCATGATATGCATCACGGACCATGCCGTGGCCTTGGCCAATAAACTGGCGGCGTGGAATGAGCGCCGCCTGATCCGCGACCTCTACGATGCCTGGTACTTTTTGCAGATGGGGGTCTTGCCCGATGCAGGCACGCTCGCGGCCCGCCTCAAAAAGCCGGTTTATTCACCACGGATCAAGGTCGCCGATCGCTTCAAAGGCGATACGCCTGCTGAATTCTACGAGTTCGTTCGGAGTCATGCCGCCACCCTCTCCGATCAAGCCGTACTCGCCGAACTTGCGGATTACCTGCCGTTGGAGGACTGCGAGGGCCTGGCCATGCACATTCGGGCCGCTCTGGTGAAATTGCGTTAACATTTATGACGGACGATCCCTACATCAGTGTGGTAATGAGCGTGTACAACAACGAAGACACGCTGGCCGCCGCCATGGAAAGTATTCTTTCGCAGGAGGGCGTCACCTTTGAGTTTATCGTCATTGACGATGGATCAACCGACCAAAGCCCGGCGCTGCTTGATGACTATGCCCGTCGGGATCAACGCATTCGCGTAATCCACCAGAATAACCAAGGCCTGACCGCTGCGCTTAAGACCGGTTGTGCGCGGGCTCGTGCCCCGTGGATTGCCCGGCAAGATGCGGATGATGTGTCGCTGCCGGGTCGGTTGGCCGCGCTTCGCGACCTTGCGGCCGGTTATCCGGAGGCGGCGATGTTGGGGTCGTCGGCCCGGTATGTGGGTCCGGCGGGCGAACGGTTGCTGGAGCAGCGGTGCACCCCGGATCCGGAGGTAGCCCGGAAGCAGGTTCGGGAGTTGGGGATCGGCCCTCCGGCCCATGGATGTGTGATGTTTTCCAGGAAGTACTATGAGCAGGCGGGTGGATACCGGGCCTGCTTTTATTACGGTCAGGACTCGGACTTGTGGATGCGACTGGCCGAACAGGGTGAGGTCGCCTACCTTGAAGAGGTCTATTATCAGTATCGCATCTCGCCGGGCGCGATTTCCGGGGCGCGGAGGCGGTTGCAAAAAAGGTTTGGCCGATTGGGGCAAGCGTGTCGGGATGCTCGCCGCGCGGGGAAAAGCGAGGCGCCGTTCCTCGAGGAAGCCGAAGCGCTTACGCGTTCGATACGGGAAGGCCGCATCCCGCCGCCCCGCCCTCGCGACCAGTGGTTGAGCTTCTACCACATTGGTTGCCTTTTGGAGTCCACCGATCCGGAAGCGGCGATGGCGTATTTCACGTCGGCCCGGGTCCGGCATCCCTGGCATTGGCGTCCTCGTTACAAGCTTTGGCGACTCGGGAGCAGGAACTAAAATGCGCTTTCTGGTTGGAGCGGATGTTCCTCCTGATCCGGATTCGGGAGCGGCGGGAACGGTGGTTCAGTGCAATCACGCCCTCCGGGCGTTGGGGTGTGAGGTTCAGGAGATCTGGTCGCATCATTTGGGTCGTCGGATCCAGCATGGCAATCTTCACTATCTGATCGAATTGCCGCGAACGTACCGGCGGGAGGTTGCTCGTCGCCTGGCCAAGGAATCGTTTGATGTGGTCATGCTGAGCCAACCCCATGCCTATCTTGCCGGAGAGTGGCTCCATCGCCATCATCCACGGACCTTGTTTTTGAATCGAACCCACGGGTGGGAAGGACAATTCGATTCGGTGATGCGGAAGGTTGATCCTTCCTACGGAACCGGGCCGGTGCGACAGGTCATGCGAGCGTTGTTGGCCCGTCACGAAGCGCGCGTGGTGCGGGTTGCGGACGGAGTGATCGCGGGATGCCGGGAGATCGCGACGTATCTTCATGACATGTATGGATATCCGGTGGAGCGGGTCGGGGTATTCCCTCACGGCATCCCCGCATGTTATCTCGATCCGGCGGCTTGTCCTTCTTTGCCGGCGCGATGGCGGCGAATCCTCTATACGGGTCAATTCAGCGCGTTCAAGGCGCCAAGTCTGGTCGCTCACGTAATGAACGAAATCCTTGCCCGCAAGAAGGATGTTGTGGCCGGTTGGGTCTGCGATGCAAAGGATCATCACGCGGTGCGTTCCCTGCTTGACCCCACGGTCCGGGATCGCGTGACGTTGTACCCCTGGATGAATCAGGAGGCGTTGCGAACGATCTATGACGAGCACGGGGTCTTTCTTTTCCCTTCGTATTACGAGGGCTTTGGGAAGGCGCCTTTCGAGGCGATGGCCCGGGGCATGGCGGTGGTCGTCACGAGGGTTGGCGGTCTTGCGGACTGGATTCAGGATGGCGTGAATGGATACGTGCTGGAGCCGGGCGATGGTCGAGGCCTGGTCGCCCGCGTTGAGGCGTTGCTCGATCACCATGCGCTTGCCCAGCGAATCGGAAACGCGGGGCAGTTGACCGCGCAATCGATGACGTGGCGGTCGCATGCAAAAGGGATTCTGGAGTTTGCCCGCCTTCGTCGCGCGGCAACGATGGATCAGGTGAGGGAGGTATCATGAACGCGTCCGATGTTTCGGTGGTGATTCCAACCTATGGGCGCGAGGAGATCTTGCTTCAGACGCTGGAGGATGTCTTTGCCCAGCAGCCAGGTGCGGGCGAGGTGCTGGTGGTGGATCAGACCCTTGCCCATACCGCTCCAACCGAAGCGACGCTTGCGTCCTGGGCGGGGGAACATCGGATTCAATGGATTCGCATGGAGAAGCCATCGCAGCCCGCCGCGCTCAACCTCGGGTTGATGAACAGCGGGAAGAAGGTGGTCCTTTTCCTTGATGACGACATCCGGATCGCCCCCGACTTTGTTGCCTGTCATGCGGCGGCTTATTCCGATCCGGAGGTGGCGGGGGTGGCGGGTCGGGTTCTCCAGCCGGAAGGGCCAAGCGGCCGGAAGCCCTCCGGAGGTGGCAGGTGGTCGTTTCCGGACCTGGATTTTCCTTTCGATCATGATGAACCGGCGTGGATTCGGAATGGGATGTCGGGGAATTTGTCGGTGCGGCGCGACCGGGCGATGGAAGTGGGTGGATTCGATGAGCAATTTCGCCCTCCGGTGGCGTATCGATTCGATTCCGAGTTCTGTGCCCGGCTCACCAAGGCGGGAGGGAGGCTGCGGTTCGAGCCCTCGGCCTGCATTCATCACTTACGGGCGGGGTCGGGGGGGACCCGTTCGCGGGGGAGTCACCTGACTTCGGCAAGCCCGGTGCATGGGGTCGGTGATTATTATTTCGCGTTGTGTCAGGGACTCGATTTCCGGGCGTGGTATTATGTGATCCGCCGTCCGTTCCGGGAGATTGCCACGCGGTTTCATCTGCGGCATCCATGGTGGATTCCGGTGAAGCTGGCCGGAGAAGTCCGGGCGTTGGGCTGGGCGTTGCGGTTGTGGTTTCAAGGGCCGAAAAGATTGTCATGACGAAAGGCGAGCCACCAACGTTCCGGCTACTTGTGATCGAGACGCATCCGATCCAATACAAGGCTCCCCTGTTCCGCTCGTTTGCCTCTGACCCGAGGTTCCGCCTCAAGGTCTGGTATGCCATGCTGCCGGATGCCCGGCAACAAGGGGAAGGGTTTGAGTCGTCCTTCTCCTGGGATGTCCCCTTGTTGGATGGCTATGATTACGAGGTGCTCGACAACCGTTCCGCTCGTCCTTCCGTAGTCAGGTGGGGAGGCTGTGATACCCCGGAAGTGCATCGAAAGTTGAAGGTTGAGCGTCCGGATGCGGTGCTGGTGAATGGATGGGTGACAAAGACCTGTGTTCAAGCTTTGATGGCTTGCCGTCGTCTGGGTATTCCGTGTCTGGTACGGGGGGAGGCCAATGACCTCCGACTCCGTGCGGGCTGGAAACGGCTCGCTCAGCGGCTTTTGCTTTCACAGTATCAGGCGTACCTGGCGATTGGTTCGGCGAACCGGAGGTTTTACCTTGCCCGGGGGTGCCGGGAGGAGAGGATTTTCGATGCGCCTTATGCGGTGGATAACGAGGCATTTGAGGCTGCCGTCGCAGAACGTGTATCCCGGCGAAACGCGTTGCGGGCGGCGTGGGAGATTCCAGACGATCGCATCGTCTTTTTGTTCGCGGGTAAAGTGGAGGAGAAGAAACGTCCGCTGGATCTTTTGCGCGCGGTTCACCTGCTCCCGCCGGAGTACCGTTCACGTGCACATGTCCTGATTGCCGGCACGGGGCCACGTGAAGAGGATTGTCGAGCCGAAGCAGCCCGGCTGGGGGTTCAAGTTTCTTGGGCGGGGTTTCTCAACCAATCGCGAATGCCGGATGCGTATGCGGCGAGCGATGTGTTGGTGTTGCCTTCGGATACCGGGGAAACGTGGGGGTTGGTGGTGAATGAAGCGATGGCCTCCGGGTTGCCGGCGTTGGTCTCGCAATCGGTAGGCTGCCGGGAGGATTTGATCGTGGAGGGCGTCACCGGTGGCTCGTTTCCGGAGGGGGATCTCGAAGGGTTAGCGGCGCTGATGCGGGGGTACCTCGATCAGCCGGATTCATGTTTGGAACAGGGCCGGGCGGCGCGACGAAGGGTTGATTGGTTTTGCTTCCGGCGGATTCGCGATGGTATCCATGACGCCTTGTGTGCCGTGGTGAAGACTCCATAACCTCTTCGGGCAGGTTGTATGCTTTTTCTGATTCTACTTCTTGTTGGCTTCGGATGCGCAATCGCGCTTTACAATTGGCGCTGGGGGATTGCTCTGGCGATCGGGGTGGCTCTGATCCAGGACCCTCTCCGGAAGCTGGTGCCGGGCGCCCCGGGGTATTTGGCGATGGCCTCGGTACCGGTCTGGTGTTGTGCGCTGCTGGCAGGAAATCTGATGGGACCGGTCAAAGTGCGTCCGTTTCTCAACGCGTTTCCGAAACTTGCGCAATGGCTGGCGTGGTTTGGGGTATACCTGCTGATTCCCACGGTCTTGTCGGCCACCTATGGCGCCGGTACCTGGAAGATCACCGGGCTGGGGATGGTAATCTACGGGCTGGCCTTCTTCGCGTTGCTGGCGGGATGGTATTATGGTGATCGACCGGGAGCGATCACGCGTTTGTTGATGTTTTATGCGGTGGCGACATCGATCATGCTGATTGGGGGCCTGTTGGAGCTGCGGGGATCGCATTGGGCGGTGGTGGGCACATCCGCCCTCGATCACCTGTGGGTGACGCATCGTACCGGTGAGGCGGTGTATATGATGGCGGGTTTTTTCCGGGGTCCGGACATCATGGGCTGGCATGGTTCCCTCGTGGTCATGGTGGCTACGATCATGGCGGCACGGACGAAGGGAACGATTCGTTTGGTGTGGATTGCGATTGCGGTGTGGGGTTTGTTTAACGTCTGGATTTGTGGACGGAGAAAGATGCTGGCGATGCTGCTGGTTTTCCTTGGAACCTATACGTTTGTTGTGTTTGCCACGCGCAACATCAAGCGGGCGCTGGTCATTCTTGGCGTGACGCTGGTGGTGGCGGGTTTGGGTTGGTATGGGATCGCGACGATCAATCCTGATCGCGCGTTGATGTCGTTTCACTTGACCACCTTAGACGAATGGAGCCAGCAGGTGCGGATGCATGGTTTTGACTCGGTTGGGGAGACTTTGCGCCAGGCGGGTTTTTTGGGGTATGGCCTGGGCATGTCGCAACAGGGGATTCATCATATTGCTGCCGAGAAGCCGCGGTTATGGCAGGAAAGCGGGCCGACCAAGCTGATGGCCGAACTGGGGGTGCCGGGTATGTTGCTTTTCCTGGTCCTTGTTTGGGTATTTTTTCGAACGGCGGTGGAGATCTTGCGGGTGACGCGGGAGTGGAACGCCTTTTCGTTGTCCGCCGGGTTGGTGGCGGTGCTGGTCGCGAATGCGGCGACGGCGGTGGTTTCGGCGCAGGTGTATGGGGATCCTTTTGTGGCGCTGTTTCTGGCGGTCCTTGCGGGGATGTTGCTTTCGGAGGTGCGAAGGATCTCCGAAGCGGGAGGCGTCGGATGAGCGCAAAGGTGAAGTTGCTCTGTCCGCGACCCTCCACCGAACCGGGCAGCATGGCCGCCCATGCGGCGATGGTCGAGGAGGCGCTTGCCCTCGCGGGGGTGAGGACGGTTGAACGGATCCCGTTTTATCATCCGAAGGGCGGAACGGTTTGGCGACATCACGCCTGGAGGGCGGTTCATGCGGAACGTCTGTTTGCCTCGGCGGGCCCGGACGACCGGATTCATATGCTGGACGGATCTCTCGCGGGCTTCATTCCGAAATCGTGGCGGGGGCGGACGTGGATCACGCTTCACGATTTTATTCCGGTGTTGCAGGGTCGGGGGGAGGTGGCGGGTCCTGTTCCGAGTTGGCCTGCCCGTTGGATTCTGCAGCGTATGTTGGATGCGGTAAGGGATGCGGGCGGGGTGTGCGCGATCTCCGGACAAACCGCGTGTGATGCGGAGCGGTTGACCGGGCGAGCAGAGGTCGAGGTGATTCCTCTGCCGGTGCGGCCTGTTCTGGTTGATTATGCTAGGCGGGAACTGTTGCCACCCGATGTCCCCCGTCCGTACCTGCTGCACATCGGACACAATGCCGCCTACAAAAACCGGAACGGGGCGATCGAGATCTTTTCGCGTCTGCGTGCGGAGTCTTCGCTGCATCTGGTCATGGCGGGTCCGCCTCCGGATGAGCGGACGCGGTCCCGGGCGGACGAGGTGGGAAATGTCCTATTCATCTCCGGGGCCGGGGATGAGCAACTTGCCCGCTTGTATCAACACGCGGAGCTTCTGTTGTTTCCGAGCCTTTACGAAGGATTGGGGCTGCCGGTGATCGAGGCGTTTGCGTTGGGTTGTCCGGTGGTTTGTTCGCATGGTGGCGCCTTGGCGGAAGTTGCGGGGGGTGCCGCACTGACCGCCAGTGTGGACGATGTGGAGGGAATGGCCGGGCATTGCCGGAGGTTGCTTGGGGATCGAGATGCTAGGGTCGAGCTGGTGGAGCGGGGGCGGGCACGGGTTGCAGGTTACGGGTTGCTGGAATTCGGCAGGAAGCTGCGGGGGTGGTACCGGTTATGACCTCGGTGTGGGTCAATGGTTTGTCGAGCACCAACCTGAGCGGTCGGCAGGTAGTATGCGGGCATTTGTCCGAATTGCTGAGGTCGGCGAAGGCGGGACATCGCTTCACCCTGCTTGTTCATCCGGAAAATCGGGATGTGGTGGAGATGCTGGACGCTGAAGGCGGTTTTCCCGATCCATCTCGCTTGGTCATCGAGATGGCGCCGTGGTGGACGCGGCATTGGGTGGGACGTGGGTTGTATGAGCGGTTGTGGTTGCCGGTGCTCATGAAGGCGCGAAGAGCCGAGGTTTGTTTGCACATGTCGGGAATGGTGATTCGCGGTTTGGGTTGTCGCCAAGTCACCTTGGCCTTGAATCCGTGGGCGTTGGTAGATACCGGTCATCGAGGGTGGTCCTCGCGATTCAAGGCGATGCTTCAACGCCGGGGGTACCGGTTGGCGGTGTCGACTGCGGATGCGATCGGGTATGGGTCGGAATTCATGAAGGCTCTTTATGAAGCGGAGGCGGGCCAGGCGGCAAGGTGCAGCGCGGTGGTCTATCCGGCGTTCGGGCGGCGGGAGATTCAGGCGATGGACGAGGCGGCAACGGGGGACGTTGCGCGGGATCGGTATTTGGTGTTGTGCGTGTCGTTGATGGCCCCTCACAAAAACCTGGAAGGATTGATCCGGGCCGTCGAGGAGACGCGAAGGGTTCACGGGGTGCCCGCGCGATTGATGGTGGCAGGAGGCTGGGCGGATCAGGCGTATCGGGAGAGAATGGCGCGTTTGGTTCAAGAGCTTGGTTTGGAAGAGGTGGTCACATTTTCCGGATATCTTGAGCGCAAGGACTTGTATGTGGCTTACCGCAAGGCCCGGGTGTATGCGTTGATGAGCCGGAGTGAGTCGTTTGGAATTCCGGCGGTGGAAGCGCAGCGGATGGGTACGCCGGTGCTGGGGGCGTTGGGGTCGGCGATGCCGGAGGTGGGGGGGGCGGGGGGAGTCTTTGTTGATCCGGACGATGTTGCGGGGGCGGCGGGGCATCTGGCCCGGCTGCTTTCCGACGATCCATGTTGGGAAGAATTGTCCCGGAGGGCCCGGGAAAATTCACTGCGTTTTGAATATCGAAAGACCAGTGCGCCCCTATTTGCTATGCTTGGCCTCCATGAATGATGAGATGAAAGCTTCTTTTGCGTCCCGCATTCGCACCGATGCCGCGTCGTGTCCGAGTTCGCATTCGCGGGGGAACCAGATGGCTCGTCTGGTTTGGCAAATGGTGTGGCTGCTTTTCTTCCGGCCCAGCCCGTGGTTCTGGCATGGCGGACGCCGGGGATTGCTGCGCTTGTTCGGGGCGAAGGTGGGCCGGGGGGTGAAGATCATGCCTTCGGTCAAGGTGTGGGCGCCGTGGAACCTGACCCTCGGGGACCATACCTCGGTGAGTCACGGGGTGGATTTGTATTCGGTGGACCGCATCACGCTTGGGAACCACGTGACGGTCAGCCAGCGGGCGTTTCTTTGCACGGCGTCGCACCGGGTCGATCATCCGAACATGCCGCTGGTGACCGCGCCGATCCGGGTGGAGGACGGGGCATGGATTTGCGCGGAGGCCTATGTTCATCCGGGGGTGACTGTCGGGACCGACGCGGTGGTGGCGGTGCGTTCGGTTGTGCTTGATCATGTTGCGGGGGGTCAGGTGGTGGGCGGACATCCGGCGAGGTTTTTGAAGATGCGTTTTGCGGCGGAGGGAGAGTAAGCGGATGGCGGGCGACAGGTTGCCATTGTCGGTGGTGGTGCTTTGCCGCAACGAGGAGGCAAATCTTCCCGGGTGTTTGGACGCGCTTCAGGGGCGGGTGGATGTGGTGGTGGTGGACGACGGAAGTTCGGACGAAAGTCGAACGGTGGCAAGGGCGCATGGAGCAAGGGTGGTGGAGCATCGATTCACCTCGTTTGCGGATCAGCGGAATTGGGCGATGGAGGAAGGGGGGCTTCGGAATGAGTGGGCGCTGCATCTGGATGCGGATGAGGTGGTGACGGAAGCGGGGTTGAGGGAGCTGGCTGAAATGCTGCCGCGCTTGTCTCCGGGTCAGGTGGGTTGGGTGGTTCGCAAAGTGATGTTGGAGGGGCGTTGGCTTCGGTACAGCGCGGATTATCCGGTGTATGTTCCGAGGTTGGTCCACCGGTCGGGTCCGCGGTTTGTGATGCGGGGGCACGGTGAAACCGTGATGAACGAGGAGCAAGGCGGGTTTTTACTCAAGGAGCCGCTCCTTCACCATTCATTTTCCAAGGGGTGGGAGGAGTGGCGGGACCGGCATCGCGGGTATGCGCGGGCGGAAGCGCGCCGGTTGTCGGAAGGCGGGGCGGGTTGGTCGTGGCGGGGGTTGGTGTCGAAGGATGCAACCCTCCGGCGGCAAGCGCTTCGCGGCTTGTCGTTCCGGTTGCCCGGGCGACCTGCGCTTCGATTTGTTTATGGGTTTATTGTGCGGGGGGGGTGGCGTGATGGAAGGCAGGGTTTGCGGTTTTGCCGGGAAATGGCGGGCTATGAAGCGATGATCGATGAGGCCCTGACCGAGCAACGCCGTGGCGATGAGGGTCGAGCGAGGGATTCCCGTTCATGAGGATTGTCTGCATCAATCAGTTCTTTCCGCCCGCCCACGCGCCCACCGGTAGATTGTTGAAGGAGGTTTGCGATGAGCTTGCGGGTATGGGCCACGAGGTCACGGTGATCACTTCGGCGGGAGCCTACGGGACGGGGAGTGGAAGCAGCGATTCCATCGATGAGGTTTCGTATGACGTGATCCGGCTGGGTTCGACCCGAGCCCACCGGAGCGGCTATGCGGCGAAACTTATGGATTATGCAGGCTTTTATATCCGTGCCTACCGGAGGCTTGGCCGGATGCGTCCGCGGCCGGAGGTGGTGCTTCATTTGACCACCCCGCCGTTTTGCGGGTCCATCGCGGCCGGTTACGGGAAACGATTCGGGGTTCCTTATGTGGGGTGGTGCATGGACTTGTATCCGGAGGCGCTGATCGCGGATGGGATGGCGGAATCAGGGCATCTGCTGATGCGTGGTTTGGCTCGGTTGGCCAGCCGGGAACGTGCGGGGGCGGCGGCGGTGATCAGCCTTGGACCGGATATGACGGAGCGGATCAAGGCGTCGACCGACGCATGCATCGAGGAAGTCCCGGTGTGGAGCGATTTGCAGGTGAATCCTGCCGACGCGGCGACGGTAAGGTCTTTGCGGGCGGCCCGGGGATGGGCGGAGGATGAGGTTGTGCTACTGTACAGTGGCAACATGGGGCGAGCCCATCGCGCGGAAGAGTTTGCCGCGCTTGCGACCGCTGCGCGCGGTGCGGGATCAAGGGTGCGGTTGGTCATGTCTGGTCAGGGTCCGATGCGTGAGGCATGGCAACAGGCGTGGCGGGACACCTTCGAGTGGCTTGAACCGGCCCGGAATGTCGATGTGGCGGTTCACCTTCAAGCCGCGGATATTCATCTGATTTCACAGAATCCTGGCTGGGAGGGGGTGGTGGTTCCCAGCAAGTATCAGGCGGCATGTGCGGTGGGAAGGCCGGTGGTGTTTGCAGGTCCGCCGGAAAGTGCTGTGGGCGGGTGGATTCGAGAGGGCGGAACGGGGTGGATTCTCCCCCCGGGCGACGCCTCGGCCATCGCTTGTGTCTTGAAGGAAATTGAGGAAGATGAGCTTCGACATGAAAAGGCAATCTGCGCATTGACGCAAAACCGGACGTTGTTTGATGCGGCGCGTTCGCGAAGGCGAATCGCGGAGATCGTGGTGAAGGCAGCGGAATCGAAGTCATGAGTTTGGAAGCATTATTCAAGTATCCGATTGTTGTTATTGTGGGAGCCGTGGTGGCGGTTCTGGCAACGCGGTTTTGGGGGCCTCGGGCGCCCCGGTGGGGGTTTGTGGATGTGCCGGGTGGTCGGAAAGTTCATGCCCACCCCGTGCCCACGGCAGGGGGGATTGGGTTGTTCCTTGCCTTTCATGCGGTGTGTGCGGTGGTTTTTCTTTACCCGTGGGAGCCTTTCGCGGGCCAAACTCCCGTGACATGGTGGTTCCGGTTTTTACCTTTGTCTGGGGCGTTGCTCGCCTTGGGGATGATCGATGACCGGAAGGGTTTGTCCCCGGGGGCGAAGTTGTCCGGACAAACCTTGATCGCCGTGGCGGCCTATTTTCTGGACATGCGGGTCCAGAATATTCTCGGTACGCCCCTTCCACTTGCCGTGGATGCGGTGGTGACGGTTTTGTGGTTTTTGCTGCTTATGAACTCGTTCAACCTCATCGATGGGGTGGACGGTCTTGCCACGGGAATCGCGTTGATTGCCGCAGTGGGGATTGCGTTATCGCTCGTCTTTCGGAAGGAACCGGGGGATGTGTTGTTGCTGATCGGGTTTGCCGGGGCCTGTCTTGGGTTTCTCCGGTACAATTATTATCCGGCCAAGGTGTTTCTCGGGGACACCGGCAGTCTATTTCTCGGTTTTACCCTCGCGGCACTGACCATCTCGACCAACTCCAAAGGGCCGGCGCTTGCGGCGATCGGAATGCCGTTGCTGGCGGTGGGGGTGCCTCTGTTTGATACCTTGCTGGCGGTATGGCGCCGGTCGGTTCGACATGTTCTGTCGCAACATGGGGGGGAGTCGTCGGTGATGGGGATCGACCAAGGCGACCGGGATCACCTTCATCACCGCTTGTTGGATCAGGGCCGGCACCACAGTCAGGTTGCGTGGATGTTGTACGGGGTGACGGCTTTTCTTGCTGCTGCGGGAGTCCTTGCCAGTGTCTTTCACGACCGGATGTTGGGGATCCTTGGATTAACGTTTCTGGTCTGCGCCTATACGGTGGTGCGGCATTTGGCATGGATTGAACTTCGGGAAAGCGGCCAGGCGGTGCTGAAGGGACTTACCCGTCCGGTCCGGCGCAACCGTACGTTGATTCTTTATCTCGTCACAGATCTTGCGATTCTGAACGCGGCGATGTTGGTGAGCCACTGGTTGCTGGTGCAGCACGGGGGAGGGCAGGACGCTGGACTCAAGGCCTATTGGCTGGCCTCGGCGCCGATCGATGTGGTGTTGCCGTTTCTTGGGCTGTTGATCGTGAGGGCGTACACCCGGGTGTGGTACCTTGCGCGAATCTCCGAATACATCTCTGCCGGGTTGGCGGTGATGGCCGGTTATGGCGTCGCCTTTTTTCTGCATGAGGCATTGAGCCGGCAAGGGGAACCGCTGGCGACCATGCTGCTTCGTTATCTGCTCATGGCTGGTATCGCGGCCCCTCTGGTGGTGGGAGTTCGGGCCGCCCTCCGGGTTGTTCAGGATATTTTCCATTGGCGATTTCGTGGCGGATTCGGAGCGAAGGGGTCGGTGCCAAGGGCGTTGGTGTGTGGGGCGGGATATCGAACCACATTGTTTTTGCGGGAAATGTCCTTTCGGCACCCCGGCCAAAAACAAGTCGATATCATCGGGCTGGTGTCCTCTGACGCGGCGATTCGCGGGCATTATGTGCATGGAGTCAAGGTCTTGGGGAGCCTTGAGGAGACGGCGAGCCTCGTTGCCCGCGAGGGTATCGATTGCGTCTATCTGGTCGACGAAATGGATGAGGTCGAAGAACGCACGTTGGTCGCGAATTTATCCGGGCTCGGGATACGGCTGATTCGTTGGCGGGTGGAGGAGGCTGAGGTAGATCGTGGCCGGAATCAGGATGAGCCGGGTTTGACGATCGACCGGTAGGCAATTCTTGCGAGGCGTAATGGCCAATAAAGGAAACGCAGCGGTGGGGGCAGAGCGAGGAGCGTAAAGTCCGGGTCGCCGGGTAGGCAGGCGCGTTTGAGGGTGTAGAGGATTCGCGCCCTTGAATTCATGAACGTGCGGTGATGCCGTCCTTGCCGTGCGGGATCATGGGGGGCGGAAGGATCGTCAAGGGATGCAAGCACGGTGGACGACTCAGCGAGTCGATCGGCTCCGGGAGGGGGTGGGATCACATCCTCCCCGAAAAGGCCGGAGCAGAGGCGGCAGGAGAGGTCAAGGGCGGTGCGGGCAAAGGTGGCCGGGCGGGTTGCTGCGCGGGCTTGTGAGAAGGCGTCGGGATGACGAATGAGCAGTCCGCCGATATCGACGAGCCAGGATAACCGTTCCCAGTCGTGCCATGCGGCATGAAGGCTGGCATACAAAAGATGGAGGGAGGGAATGAGGGTTGGTGCGGTTGTCTGATCGAGGGTGATGTCGATGAGGGGGGGCAGTTGACCCCCCGCAAGTTGGGGCGGGACGGGATAAAACGGTGGGAAGTAGCGGTGATTGAATTCGACCCGGATACCCGCTTCGCCCTTGAAGGTGATGCCCCATCCGTAGTGCCAGAGATGGGCTTGGCGAAGAGGAGGGTTTTCGAGCGGGTGGTAGCCAATCGAGGCCATGGCGGTTCGGAGGGAAGGATAGCTGATTTTGGGGAGGTGGATGTCGAGATCATCGAAGTGGCGGAGGTCGGGGCACGGCCAGGCTTGAGCGGCCAAGGCGGGACCTTTGATGAGAAAGGCTTGTTTGAGATGGTGGTTGAGGGTGTGGAGAATGGATTCGGCTTCGGTGGAGCATGTGGCGTGATGACGGGTCTGGCCGAGAAGGCTCCTCCGCCAGGCTGCCGCTGTTTTGGAGTCGAGATGGAGCGAGAGATCAAGGCCGGCTTCGAAGAGTCCAGTGAGCCGGTGACGGCGGGTTTCGGCAAGCAGAGCGGTCGGGAAGGGAGTGGGGATGTCCGGCGGTGGGGAGGAGGGAAGATGGTGCATCTTCCGAAAGGCATGGCGCAAGAGGGAGAGGAACAACCGCATGGGTAAAGGGTAGCCTCGCCGGGGTCAGGGCGATGAGGGGGTGACGCTTTGGGTGACCCAGCGGGAGATTTCCTGGTCTGGCTGATCGATGACGGCGGGGGTGAGGGTGAAGCGGTCCTGGCCGGAGTTGCGCTGGATGAGGCGAAGGCCGAATTCGAGGTTGCGGAGCCGGTCTTCGCAGAGGGCGCGAATGGTTTTGCCGGTTTCCTGACTGATGGTGACGAGGCGGTCGATGGCGTCGGGTGCGAAATCGATGACGAGGCCATGGGTCTCGGCGAACCGGGCGGCAAAACGGTGGATGTCTTCGTGGAGCAAGCGAACTTCTTCGGATTTATTTTGTTCGAAGAGCCGGGCAAGGAGGGTGTGGGGTTGGCGGAGGGCGTGGGCGTCGATGGTGAGTTCGGTGATGGCGGTGGAGGGGAGTTCGAATTTGAAGTCGCGCAGGACGGTTTCGAGGACGGTCATGAGGCCGCGGGCGCCGGTGCGTTCTTTGGCGGCGCGGACGGCAACTTCACGGAGGGCGTCGGGAGTGATGGTGAGGGTGATGTGATAGCCCTCGAAGTCGGAGCGGTATTGGCGAAGGATGCTGCCTTCGGAGTTGAGGAGGATGTTTTCGAGGTCATCTGCGGTGAGGGGTTCGCAGATGACGCGGACGGGGAGGCGTCCGATGAATTCGGGTTCGAAGCCGTAGTCGACGAAGTCGCGGGTGGCGACTTGGCGGAGGAGGAGGGCTTCGTCATCCGAGGTGGGGGTTTCGGTTCCGGCGTGGAAGCCAATGGCGCTTTGCTGGACGCGTTTGCGGATGATGGGGGCGAGGCCGTCGAAGGCGCCGCTGACGATGAAGAGGATGTGTTTGGTGTTGAGGGTGCGCTTGCGGGTTTTGCCGCTGCGCTGGAGTTCGAGCATGGCCTGCATCTGGCCGACGAGGTCGGTTTGGCTTTGGAGGTTGACGTCGGTTTCCTCCATAAGTTTGAGGAGGTTGATCTGGACGCCTCGTCCGGAGACGTCACGACCGCCGTGGGCGGAGGCGCGGCTGGCGATTTTGTCGATTTCGTCGATGTACACGATGCCGTATTGGGCGAGGTCGGTGTTTCCATCGGCGGCTTTGACGAGGTCGCGGACGATGTCGTCGACGTCGAAGCCAACATAGCCGGTTTCGGAGAATTTGGTGGCGTCGGCTTTGACGAAAGGGACGCCAATGAGTTTGGCGATGCAACGCATGAGGTAGGTTTTTCCGACGCCGGTGGGGCCGAGGAGGATGACGTTTTGTTTGGTGTATTCTTCGTCGGGGCCGGAGGCGTCGTCGAGGCAGCGGCGGATGTGGTTGAAATGGTCGCAGACGGCGACGGCGAGGACTTTTTTGGCGTCGTCTTGTTTGATGACGAAGCGATCGAGGTAGTCGCGGATTTCGCGGGGTTTAAAGTGGAAGGCGCGGATTTTATCGAGGGCGCGTTGGGCGGCTTCGTCATCTTCGTCGGGTGGGGGGGCGGGGCGCCGGGGGTCAGAGGAGAGTCCGGGTCCGAAGGCGGCGAAGGAGGCCTGGGCCTGTTTGAGAAGGTCGTTGAAGTCGAGACGGATCTCGTTGGGATCGGGTTTTTGGGGTTCGTCGGTCATGAGGGGAAGGTAACGCGGGAGAAGAAGGAGGACAAGCGGGGATGAGGGAAGGGTTCGGGGACAGGCTTGCTTCGCTCAACCGTTCCCGCTCGGGGAGGTGCGGGGGCTTGCCGGGGCCGAGGCGGGCGGGGTGCTGGTGGTCGCGCCGAGCCAATAGAATTTTCCGGCGAGGAGGATAACGAAGGCGAGGACGCTGAGGAGGATATCGAGGGAGGTGATGTCGGGTTTCATCATTTTGCGGGCGACGACGAAGGCGAGGAGTTCGAGGATGGCGTTGAGGTTGTGGGTGAGCATGGTCCGGGCGAGTTCGACGCCGATGACCATGAGGAGGACGCGGTAAATGAGTTCGTAGAAGGTTTCGGAGTCCTGCCAGTCGAGGGTCCAGAAGAGTTCGACGCTTTCCCAGCCGAAGATGGCGACGCCGACGATGATGAACGCGGCAAGGATCCGCTCGATGAGGGTGGAGGACTGCCGGCTCCATTGGATGAGTCGTTCGTGCATGGGGTGACTATACGCCGGGAGATGTGGTTTGTCATGGGGTTTGAATCGGGTTTTGACAAGGGGAGGGGGCGCGGTATGTTTAGGGCGTGAAATGTTCAAAGCGTGAAATAAAGTCCCGGATGTCGCTGGCGGTGTTTACCCGGCGGCTGGCGGCGGCGATGCCGGTGTTGTGCCGGTCGATGTTGCGGGCGGAGGAGTCGTTTTTGGCGGCGGAGTCGTTGACGCCGGCGCAATACGGGGTGTTGCACTGGCTTGGGGAACGGGATCAGGCGACGATGCATGAGCTGGCGGATGCGCTGGGGCTGAAGGCATCGACGGCGACGATGGTGGTGGACCGGTTGGTGGAGGCGGGGTGGGTACGCCGGGAACCTTCGCAGGTGGATCGTCGCAGTGTGTTGGTAGCGGCGACGGGGTCGGGCCGGGAGGTTCAGGCGAAGACGATGGCGGAACGGGTGAAGGGGTTGAAGCGGACGTTTGAACCGCTGACTCCGGAAGAGCGAGCGGATTATTTGCGGTTGATAGAAACACTGGCGGAACGTCTGGAAGCTCAGGCGGTGAGGAAGAGGTAAGGTATGAAACGATGGTTTGGATTGATGGGATTGGCGGGCAGTTTGTTGGCGGCGGGTTGCGGAAGGCCGCCTTCGGCGGGAGGTCCGCCGGGGGAGTTTTCGGTGAATGCGGTGGTGGCGCTGGTGGAGGGGGAGCGTTTGGAGTCCTCGGTGCAGTTGGTGGGAAGCCTGCGAGCCCGCGATTCGGTGAATGTGGTAACGGAGATCAACGGGGTGGTGGCGGAGGTGTTGTTTGCGGAGGGGGATGTGGTGGAGGCGGGGCAGGTGTTGGCCCGTCTGGATGATGTGAAGCTGGCGGCGCGGCGGGATGAAGCACGGGCCCGGCACCGGCTGGCGGAAACGACGATGCGGCGAAGCGAGGAGTTGTTCCGGTCGCAGACGATTTCACAGCAGGAGGTGGATCAGGCGCGGGCGGAGTACGATGTGGCGACGGCGAGCTTGAATTTGATCGAGCGGGAGCTGGCGGATACGGTGGTGACGGCGCGGTTTACCGGGGTGGTTGGGGACCGCAGGGTGAGTCCGGGACAATTTGCGATGGCGGGGACGATCTTGACCCGTTTGGTGCAGATGGATCCGTTGGAGATCGAGTTCCGGGTTCCGGAGCGACATTTGGCACGGGTGGAGCGAGGGCAGCGGGTGGTTCTGGAAACGGCGGCGTTTCCCGGGCACCCGGTGGAAGGGGAGGTTGTGTTCATTGCGCCGGAGGTGGATGAAACGACGCGTACGGTTTTGGTGAAGGCGCTGGCTTCGAATTCCGGGTTGCGGTTTCGTCCGGGTTTGTTCGGGACGCTGGAGTTGGTGTTGGCGGTTCGGGAGGATGCGATGTTGATTCCGGAGCAAGCGATCCGCTATTCGGGGGATCAGGCTTCGGTGGTGGTGATGAATGAGGAGGACCGGGCGGAGTTTCGTCCGGTGGTGGTGGGGCAACGGGTGAGGGGCCGGGCGGAAATCGTGGAGGGGCTGCGCGCGGGGGAGCGGGTGGTGATTGAAGGGTTTCAAAAAATGGGGCCGGGCACGGCGATCCTGATCAGTCCGGAATCGGAACGGCACGGGGTGACCCCGCCTGAGCCGGAAGCTTGAGCGGTTACCAAGGAAATATCATGTCGATTTTTGAGCAATTTATCAGGCGGCCGGTAGCGACGACGATGTTGAGCATGTCGTTGTTGGTGTTCGGGCTCCTCGGGTTGACCCAGTTGCCGGTGCGGGAGCTGCCGGACATCGATCCGCCGGTGATCAATGTGTTGACGGTGTATCCGGGCGCTTCGGCGGAAGTGGTGGAGACGGAGGTGACGGAGCGGCTGGAGGAGGCGATCAGCAGCGTGGAGGGGATCAAGCTGTTGACGAGCGAGAGCCGGGAGCAGGTGAGCAGTATCACGATCGAGTTCGAGCAGAACCGGGATGTGGATGTGGCAGCTCAGGATGTTCGCGATCAGGTGGCACGGGTGCGGGGACGATTGCCCGACGATATCGACGAGCCGGTGGTGACCAAGCAGGACGCGAATGCCCGGCCGATCATGTGGGTGGCGTTTTTCAGCGACGGTTATGACACGCGGGAGTTGACGTTTATCGCGGAGACTCAGGTGAAAGACCGGTTGCAGACGGTGGATGGGGTGAGTTTCGTCATTATCGGAGGGGAGAAGAAGTATGCGGTGCGGATCCGGCTGGATACGCGAAAGATGGCGGCGCGGCAGATCACGGTGGGGGATGTGGAGCGGGCGCTACAGGAACAGAATGTGGAATTGCCGAGCGGTCGGATCGAGAATGTGGAGCGGGAGCTTACCATCCAGACGCGGGGTCAGTTTGAGTCAGCGGAGGCGTTCAACCAGTTGATTCTCGTGCAACGCGGCACGGAGGTGGTGCGGCTGGGGGATGTCGGTCGGGCGGAGGACGGGGTGGAGGACGAGCGCAGCATCGCCCGGTTCAACGGCCAGCCGGCAGTGGGGCTGGGGGTGGTGCGGCAGTCGAAGGCAAATACGTTGAACGTGGCCCGGGATATCAAGCAACGCATGGAGGAGATCATGCCCACCCTTCCTCCGGGGATCAACGTGCGGTTCCCCTACGATGAGTCACTGTTTATCGACCGGGCGATTACCGAGGTGTGGCAGACGCTGGCGATTGCGTTCACGTTGGTGGTGTTGACGATTTTCGTGTTCCTGCGGAACCTTCGGTCGACGTTCATTCCGGCGATCACGGTGCCGGTATCGATTTTGTCCACATTCGGGATTCTCTACGCGATGGGATTTTCGGTGAACATCTTCACGATGCTGGCGCTGGTGTTGGCGATCGGGATTGTGGTGGACGACACGATTGTGGTGTTGGAGAACATCTACCGTCACATCGAGGAGGGAATGGAGCCTTACGCGGCGGCGGTGAAGGCGATGAAGGAAATTGCGTTTGCGGTGATTACGACCACGCTTTCGCTGATTTCGGTGTTTTTGCCGCTGGCGTTTATCGGCGGGGTGACGGGGCGGTTGTTGCTGGAGTTTGCGTTTGCCTTGTCGGGAGCGGTGGCGATTTCGAGTTTGGTTGCGCTGACGCTTTCGCCGATGGCGGGGGCGCGGATTCTGAAGTCGGTTTCGGAGGTGGAGCATGGCCGGATGTACCGTTTCTTTGAGCGCCGGTTGGACGGGTTGAGCCGATGGTATGAGCGGTGGCTGGGGCGGGCGTTGCGGCACCGGGTGGCGATGGTTGCGGTGGCGGGAGTTTCGGTGCTGGTTTCGATTTATTTTTTCATGAATCTGGAGAAGGAATTTCTTCCTGACGAGGACAAGGGCCGGTTTCCCGCGATCTTGATTACTCCGACGGGAAGCACACCGGAGTATTCGGACCGGATGATGCGAAAGATGGAGGGGGTGGCGGCTACGACCCCGGCGATCGATACGTATTTTACTGCGGTGGCTCTCCCGTTCAACGGGCCGGGGAACCCTTCGATCGGGTTCATGTTTGCGCGGCTGCATGAGCGGGATCGTCCGCATATCCGGGATATGGTGGGGGGGCCTACGGGTCTCGGCTTCCGGTTTATTGCGGAAGTGGAAGGGGCGATTGCCATCCCGATTTTGCCCAAGGCGGTGGACCTTGGATTTTCGCAGCCGTTTCAGTTGGTGGTATCGCATCCCGACCTGAACTTGTTGAATGAACAGGTGCAAGCGCTTCAGGGAACCCTGCGCCAGGAGGGGTTCCTCGCGAATGTGCGTTCGACGTTTGAAATGGAGAAACCGGAAGTGCGGGTGATGATCGACCGGGAGCGGGCAGGAGCGCTGAATGTGTCGGTGCGGGAGATCGCGCGAACGCTACAGATTCTGTTCGGCGGGCAGACGGTCAGCGATTTCAAGCAGGATGGGCGTCAGTACGATGTGATCGTGCAGCTCGACCGGGAGAACCGGATGACCCCGACGGATCTGGAGGAGGTGTACGTGCGGGGATCGAACGGGCAGTTGGTGCAGCTCGCGAATGTGGTGCGGGTGGAGGAGGGAGCGGGTCCGAATGCCATCGAGCGATTTCAGCGTCAACGGTCGGCGACGATCGAAGGGACACCGGTGGGGATGCCGTTGGGTACGGCGATGGAGCGGGCGGAAGCGATATTGGCCCGGGATCTTCCGGCGGGGTTCTCGTATGATTGGAGAGGGGATGGACGGAACTTGCGGGAGTCATCGCGGGATATTTATGGATTCATGATTCTCGCGGTGCTGGTGGTGTACATGGTGCTGGCAGCGCAATTTGAGAGTTTTATTCATCCGTTCACGGTGTTGCTGGCTCTTCCGCTGGCCTTTCTGGGGGCGTTCGGTGCGCTGTACACGTTGAGCTGGGTGAATTTCGCGGGGTCGATGATGTATGGGTGGGCGAATTTTGCCCCGGACCCGCCAGCGATCGCGGGGGTTTTGTCGTCGCTGATCCCGAGGATTTCTTCGATGAATCTTAATATCTTCAGCCAGGTGGGGTTGATCCTGCTGGTGGGTCTGGTGACGAAGAATTCGATTTTGCTGGTGGAGTTTGCGAACCAGCAGATGGCGAAGGGGCTGGATAGCCGGGCGGCGATGATGAAGGCGGGGGCATTGCGGTTGCGGCCGATCTTGATGACGAGTCTGGCGACGATCGCGGGGATCCTGCCGATCGCGATCGGGTTCGGGGATGCGGCGGAAAGTCGGCGGCCGTTGGGGGTAGTCGCGGTGGGCGGGATGATTACCTCGACGCTGCTAACCCTGTTCGTGATTCCGGTGATTTACACGCTGTTTTCGGATTTGTCGTTGAAGCTGACGGGTCGGCCGGCCGGGATTCACAAGGGAAGTGTGTTGGATCTGGAAGTGGAGGCTTCTCATGCGAAGTAAGGGATGGGTTTGGAGGTGGGGGTGGATGGGCGTGCTTGCGGGGGTGTTCATGTTGCGGGGGGTGGTGTCGATGGCGGAGGCCGTGCCGGGAGGGGAGGCGCCGCTGATACCGGAGCGGCTGAGTCTGGAGGCGGCGGTGGCGATCGCCCGGGAATGGAACCCGCGCATCAATCAGGCGAGGGAGATCCGGCGCGAGCAGGATGGAGCCCTTGAGGCGACCCGGAGTTCAGGGTTGCCGCAGATTGATCTGACGGGTGTCTATTGGCGGGAGGAAGAAGGACGTGCGGGCGGATTCGGAGGGCCGGAGCGACCGGATCAGGATTTTTGGCGGGTGGGGGTTGAGTTGAACCAGGCGCTTTATTCGGGGGGGATTCTCGCCGCGGCGGTGAGGGGGAGGCGATTGCGAAATGAGGCGCTGGATCTGGATGTGGCGGCTCATGAGGCAAGAGTGGTTGCCGACGTGCATCGGGCGTTTTACCAGGTGCTGCTGGCGAGGGATGCGATTGCGGTTCAGGAAGAGTCGATTACGCTGTTTTTAAGGCAACTGGATTTGGCGAGGAATCGATATGAGGCGGGATCAGGAGCGAGGTTCGATGTGTTGCAGGCGGAGGTGCAGGTTGCAAATGCTCGTCCGCCGTTGATCCGGGCGAAGAACCAGTACCGTCTGGCCCGTGAACGTTTGCGGACCGCGTTAGGGGTGCCAGCGAGTGCGGATAGGGGGGACGGAGCTTCCTGGGTTCTCGAGGGGGAGTTGACGTTTGACCCGTTGGCGATCGATCTGGATACAGCGTTGGACCAAGCGCGGGAATTGCGACCGGAAAAACGTGCGTTGGACCGGTTGATGGCGGCGGCGGAGCAGGATGTGTTGCGGGCCCGGAGTCAACGGAAGCCCCGGGTGGGTTTCTTTGCCAACTACGGGATTGAAAAGGATCGATTTGAAGATGAAGCGGATACGCTGGAGGGATGGCAAGCGGGAGTGGAAGCGAGGATGCCGCTATGGGAAGGTTGGAGGATCCGGGGTGAAACGGCTCAGGCGGTGTCCCGCTCGCTTCAGACGACATGGCAGGCCGAGGCGCTTGGTTTGGACATCGATCTTGAGGTCCGCAATGCATGGATGAGGGCGTGGGAAGCCCGCGATCTTGTGGAGGCGGTGGAGCAGGTGATCGTGCAGGCGGAGGAAGCGGTGCGGCTTGCCGAGAATCGCTATCGGGCGGGGGCTTTAACCCAGCTTGATGTCTTAAGCACCCAGTTGGACTTGACGCGGGCAAGGCTCGAACGCATTACTGCGGTACACGATTTTCTGGTGGCGGAGGTCGATCTGCGATTGGCGATGGGGACGTTGGGGCTTGAGAATCTTGCCGAGTAAGACCCTGCCTCCAAACGTTTTCGGTTCAGGTCGTGACGGGAGGAATGTCGCGGGGTTTGGTGAGAAGGGCGGCGACGAGAAACCATGAAATGACCACGATGGCGAGGGGAGCTTTGGAGATGAGGCTGCCCGATCCGAAGAGGAAGGTCAGGGTTTCGGGGGTGCGGTCGAAGAGGTAGCTCCCGGTTCGCATGGCGAGAACCCAGCCGCCATGAAGCCCGGCGATCAGGTAGAGGTTGCCGCGCTTTTCGTAGAACAAGGCGAGGGTAACTCCCATGAGAAAAAGGGTGATCATGAAAGCCCAGTCCTGGCTCCACTGGAAACGGGAAAACATGACGGGAAGCAGGTCGAGTCCGGAGTGCCAGCTCGCCCGGGAGATTTCTTGAGGGAAGCGGGGGCGAAAGAAATGGATGGCGGAAAAGAAGGCGCTGGAGAGAAGGGTCGCGGTGAGGAGTTGTAGCCGGGTGCGAAGAGCGCCGTGGATGAAGCTGCGGAAAAAGATTTCTTCAAAGAGTCCGATAAACACCGCGCCAAGCAGAAAGCCGAGGAGCATGGCGGTCAAGGTTCCGAGTCCGGGCAGATCGGAAGTAAGGGCATACGCACCGAGGGCCCATCCGGATCCGTAGAGCCCGATCATGGAGGCCAGGGCGATGAGGATGCCCCATCCGAGGTCGCGCCAGCGGGGCGGGGTGGGAATGAGGCCGCGTTTGATGACAGGGACGAGGCCGGTTAGCCGGATGACCGGTATGAGGATGATCAACGCGGTGAGCATGGCGATGCGCACGGCGACGCGCTCGAACCGGGCGTCGGTGAGTTTGGAAAGGATGCCGGTTCGTTCGCCGAGGGATTGCAATCCATTGAAGGCGGCGGGGGAAAGGATTACCGCAGCGAGAACGGGAAGGACAAGAAGCAAGGCGAGGGCGAGCAGGGGGCGGGAGCGGGATGGATTCATTGGGCGGAAGTGTAGGCGGTCGAGTTGGGTTGTTAAAGTTGAAACACAGCGGGCTCAAGCGTTGACCGGAGGGTGGGTTCGGCTAGGATGGGAGGCGTTTATTGAACCGGGAGATTGTTATGCCGCTTGATCCAGAGGTGTCCGCGGCGGTCTTGCAGGAGATCGTCCATCAGCATTTGTTCAACCAGTTTTGGTTGTCGCTGTTTTTTATTGTTCCGATGGTGCTGGTGTCGCGTGCGGTGGTGGCGGGAACCCGTTATTCGGCGATTTTGATCATCGTGGTGTTCGGGTTGGTGATGGGGTATCTGCTGGTGGCCACGGGGATGTCGCGTCCGGGGTTGCCGGACTTTCCGATGCTGGGCATCATCGCTCAGGCAACGATTGTCGCGCTGGCAGCCTCGTTTTTTGTGGGGGGACAGGAATTGCGCCGGATCTTTGCGAAGAGCCGGTTGCCCCGGGATGAAAGCGTGATCTACTCAACCGAGCAGGTGTTTTTCGGGACGGGGCGCACGCAGGTGGTATTTATCGTTCGGGCGTTTTTCATGCTGCTGGGGATCGAGGCGTTGACCCGGTTGATACTCGGCACGGTTCCGGACACGCCGCTGGGCCGTCATTATCCGTTGATTGCCTACATGGGGTTGGTGATTGCAGTGATCCTGATCGACTACAAGGCGGCGATTGCCGACAAGTCGCTTTATTTGCGGAAGGGAGTGGTGGAGATTGCGGGGATTTCCGGGTTGCTGATGGGGGGATACGTCATCGCATCGAGCATTCGTCCGGTGATCGCGTTGCCACAGATCTTTTTTGTGATGTTGATGTCGGCGGGGTTGGGAGCGGTGATGTACCGGTGGCGGCATGGCCCGGCGATCCGTTGCTTGTTGTTCGCGGGGATTCCCGTGGTGCTGACCGCGAATTTTGTGATTGGCGGTTCGCGGATCGGGGAGGCGTTTGGGTTGAGCGGAATGAATGCGGTGTTGGGGTATGGGTTTTTCGGCCAGATGTTCTGGATGTTCGGGGGGATCGCCTTGTTGATGATGTTGGGTCGAACCGATGCGGTGAGGAACATCGGTCCGGGGATGGCGGGATCGTTGTCTCATGCGGGGTTAACGGGGGCCTGTACGGCGGGGGACCTCGGGGATGAAGCGGCCAAGCGGGCCCCGATCATGATCAACATTCCCTTTTTCGGTCATGTGTTCGTGTTTTCGATCCTGGCCATCAGCGTGGAGCGGGGCGGGTTGTGGATCTGGCCTTCGGCGGCGGTGGCGGTGGTGGGGGTGCTGTTGACGTTGTGGGCGATGAGGAATCTTTCCCGTTCGGAAGGGGAGGATGGGAAAGAGGTCACGGCGTTGATGCAGTTTTCATTCGGTTGGCAAATTACCGCAGTCTTCGGCGGGCTTCTGCTGTTGGCGGGAGGAGGAATCCCGGTCGATCACGCGCTGATGGCGACGAGTTCGTCGCTGTCGCACTTCGGGTTGTTCGCGGCGATTCAAGGCGGGATGGCGGGACCGGATTCGGCGGCGTTGATCGCGTTTGTATTTGCGATGCCGTTTCTCGTGCATCCGCTGGTGTTTTTTATGTTCGGGCGGGCAATGGCCTTGGATGGCTCGATGCCGAGGAAGCCGGTGTTCGTGCTTTCCGCGGTCGGGTTGCTGGGGGTGGTGGCGTCGTTGTGGTTCTTGTCCTGATCCAGTAGGAACGATCAATCGGCTACGGATTGGATGCGGAAGAGCCCGCCGTTGGGGTCATCGGTAATGAACCAGAGGTTTCCGTCGGGGCCTTGCCGCACATCACGGATGCGGCCAAAGCGGTTGCGGAGGAGTTCCTCCTGATGAACGACCCCGGTGCCCTCGAGGACGATGCGGCGGATGTGTTGCTGGATGAGGGCGCCGGCAAACAGATTGCCTTCCCATCCGGGGAAGTTGTCGGATTGGAGAAGGGCGAGGCCGGAGGGTGCGATGGAGGGGGTCCAATGGAGGGTTGGATTGACAATGTCTTCGATAAGCTCGGGGGTTGTGCCGATGCGCGGTCCGAAGTATTCACGGCCATAGGTCGCGAGGGGCCAACCGTAATTGAGGCCGGGACGGATGATGTGGAGGGCATCGCCGCCGCGTGGTCCGTGTTCATGGGCCCATAGAATGCCGGTCCGGGTGTCGTAGACCATGCCTTGTTGGTTGCGATGTCCGAAGGAGTAGATTTCCGGTTTGGCATCTTTCCGGTCCACGAAAGGATTGTCAGCGGGAATGCGTCCGTCGTCATGGATGCGAATCACTTTTCCATGATGGGTATCGAGGCGCTGGGAGAGATCGCGATCGCCTCGTTCGCCGAGGGTGACAAAGAGGTAGCCATGACGGTCAAAGGCAAACCGGCTACCGAAATGCACAGGACCATTTCCCGGAGGATTCATCTCGAAGATGACCTCGAGGTCGCGAAGGTGATCCTGATCAAGGATGGCGCGGGCGATGCGGGTTCCGGCGCCTCCGCGATAGGTCGCGGAATAACTCAAATAAATGACGCGATTTTCGGGGAAGCTGGGGTGAGGGATGACGTCAAGCAATCCACCTTGTCCTTGAGCGCGAATCTCAGGCAGGCCTTGAATCGGAACGATCACGTCGCCCTCGATCCGCCAGAGTCGTCCCGGCCGTTCGGTAATCAGAATTTGGTCACCGGTTAAAAAGGCGATGGCCCATGGATGTTCAAGACCTTGGGCGACCTGAACGACTTGAAACGTGGCGGCTTCGGTTTGTACGTCGGCTTCGGCGATCCGGTTGATGACACTCGGCCGGCCCTGCGCGGGGTCGGTGGCGAGCAGGCAACCGATGCCCAAGCCAATCAGGGGATGAAAGGGAGGTTTCATGTCAGAAGATTGCCCGCATGGCGGCGGTGGTTCGGGCGAGGGGGTCGGCGCGGATGCGGGATTCTTCCTCGGCGATGAGGAGGAAGAGTCCGTCCATGGCGCGGGCGGTCACGTACGCGGTGAGGTCGGGGTCAATAGAGCGACCGGTTAAGGGAATCGCATTGTAAGCCCGGGCGATTTCGCCGTAGATGCTGGTGGCTCCGGTCTTGGCGAGGGCATCGGTGATGATCGGGCGGAAGCGTTCGGTGAGGGCGTCTTCCGTGGACCTCCGCAGGTATGCGGTGGCGGCATCGGGATTGCCCCGGAGGATGGCGAGGGCATCGACGAAGGTCATGTCGCGAACGGCTTGAAGAAAGATCGGCCGGGCTTCGGCGGCGGCTCGTTCGGCGGCACGGTTGATGGTGAGGAGAGCGCGATCCGCTTCGGAGCCAAGGCCCATCTGGCGGAGGGCCCGCTCGACCCGGCGTGCGTCAGGGGGGAGGGGGATACGCAGGGCGTCGTTTTGGAAAAAGCCGTCGGGTTGGGAGGCGAGGCGGGTAGCAGTGGTAACCCCTTGCGAAAGGGCATCGCGAAGGCCGCGGGGAAGCTCCTCTTCTTCGGGGGGAAGAAGTTTGGAAAGATCAAGCGAGGTACAGGCGGTGAAAAAGAGGGGGAAGAGGATGAGACGGTGTAGCCAAGATTTCATGGTAAGACTATGGAGGATTTTGGGGGCAAGGTCAAACCGGACACGTAGTTGCTGCGCGGGCGGGAGAGGTGGCGGGGGAGGGAGCTAGATTTGGTATTTAAGGGCTGACCCTGATCGGCCCGAAGAGCGTGAAGGTATAAGTCAGACCGTAAATAATCCGGGTTGGGCTTGCCTGCGGCTCGCTTGGGGGTGGCCGACCTTACCCCGTTCTTCCTTCTGATTAGTGCTGGTGTGCTTCAACATGGATTTCCAAACCTTGGAAACGGGAGGGGGTTTGGTTTCCAAGGTTTGGAAACCGGCGGGAGGGGGGCGTTCGGAGTCCGTGTTGTGGCCACCGCGGGTGGGGTTGTGAGGTGGGGGAAGAAGGGAGAAGTCGAGTACGATTAGGATTGCGATTAGGAGGGGGAGGGTGTTGGGGTGGGA
>DAOLCW010000007.1:0-63180 GCA_035327665.1 Kiritimatiellia bacterium | reverse complement strand
GCATGCCTAATCCACGCCGCCAGCGTTCGTTCTGAGCCAGAATCAAACTCTCCGTTGAAAAATCTTTCATCTTCCAGTCTCCCGGAAGAACGGTATGATGATTCTAGTGGGTTCCGGTTTCCCGGATCCCGATTTATTATTTACGAACGAGGTCACGCACAAGTCACACCACTTCTGAATCGAAGTGTGTTTTGTGCGATATGAAATTTTCAAAGAACGTTGAGACAGAACCGCCCTTCGTCCCGCTTTCCCTTTCCGGGAAACCGGACTTCGGGGCGACTTCCCGCTCATTCGCGGCGGGCGCTCGTCTCAATGACGGTGCACAACATAGGAAACCCATCCTACCGTGTCAACGGTTTTTCATGAAAAAAAATTGCCGGCAGAAAACAATATCCACAAAGCATTAATCAAGAAGGCTTTAGAAAAATGACACGTTCCATTTTTTTCCTCTCATTCACCCTGAGTCAGGCTTTCAACAGAAAAAGATTCAGCCCCAAACCACCATGCCCTGCCTTCTCCAACTCTTCAGGCCTTTCCGACAAATCCCCCACGTCCCACAAAAGGTTCGCCCCCCTCGCAAAATCCCGCTAAAACTCACGTAAATATTCCCAAGCGTACAGGATCTCTCCATGTCCCATCCCGAAATCATTGTCGCCCTTGACGTCCCCGACCGCTCATCGTTTCACACCGCACTCAACCGCCTGCCCCCTGAATGCACCTGGGTCAAAATCGGCCTTGAACTCTTCATTGCCGAAGGCCCCGCCGTCCTCGAAATTCCAAAAAATATGGGCAAATCTGTATTTCTCGACCTCAAACTCCATGACATCCCCCGCACGGTGGAGCGGGCCGTCTCCTCCGCTCTCCGTTACGGCGTCGATCTCCTCACCGTCCACGCTTGCGGTGGTGAGGCGATGCTTAAAGCCGCCGCCCACGCCCGCGATCAGCTCAACTCCCCCGCCCGGATCGTCGCCGTGACCGTCCTCACCAGCCTCGACGCCTCCGACCTCGAGCACATCGGAATTCTCCGCACCCCCGCCGCCCAGGTGACTTCCATGGCTCAACTATCCTTAACCTGTGGCATAAATGGGGTCGTCGCTTCCGTCAGCGAAGCCGCCCTCGTGGCCCGTGCCACCCGCCCCGGCTTCCTCATCGTCACCCCGGGCATCCGCCCTGCCGGCACCGACACCGCCGACCAGAAACGCGTCGCCACCCCTTCCGCCGCCGTTCGCGCCGGAAGCACCCACATCGTCGTCGGACGCCCCATCCTCGACGCCCCCGACCCCGCCGCCGCCTTTCGCGCCATTCGGGAGGAACTGCTCAAACCCTGAACCCTCCCCTCCCTCTGAACACCGAACCCTGAACCCTGAACACCTCCTTCCCGTGAAGAACCACCCCCGCATCCGCACCGCTGAAGCTCGCATCGAGAAGGCGATCACCTCCGCCGACCAGGTCACGGCCAGCACCCTCGCCTACCCCATGCTCAGCCCGTGGATTCCCCACCTCATCGCCGCCATCGCCCTGAACGCCCTCCACGGCATGGCCGTTGCGTTTCAAAATCTCACCCCAAAATGGCTCATTAGCGACATCCTGAAACCCGAAGAGCTTTCCATTCAGGAAAAGATGACCCGTCTCTTTCTCCTCGCCGCCATCTACTTCATCATCTCCACCTTCGGACGCATGCTCTCCTGGCATACCGGTTACCGCTTCTTCACCCACGTCCGTGAGCGTGTCCTCTTCGTCATGCGCAGCTACTTCTTCCGTCACGTCAACCATCTCTGCCTGCGCTTCCATGGCAAACATCCCTCCGGCGAGCTGTTCAACTACCTCTTCGGAGCCCCTCTCAATCAGGTCATCCAATTCTACCAACATTCCTCCATGGGTGTCCCCGGCGCCGTCTTCACCCTGCTCGCCACCCTCATCATGCTCGGCCTCTGGGATCCTGTCCTCACCGCCGTCCTGTTCTTCACCGCCCTCGGCAACGTGATCGTCATGGTCCAGGCCCGCAAGCGCATGCGCGAACTGAACAAGGACTACCAACAGGCCGAAGGCGACGTCGCCGGACACACCGCCGACCTCCTCCGCGGCAACCGCGCCGTCAAGCTCTACGCGATGGAAGAACACATCGCTGAAAAATTCGAAGAGGATGCCCGCAAGATCGGCGAGAAAAGCTACGAACTCGCGGTCAAAGGCCACCTCCAATACATGAAGCAGGAAACCGTCACCTACATTGCCTACGCCATCCTCATCGTCGTCGCCGGATGGCGCTACCTCGGCGGTCATGCCGACGAAGGCATCATTGCCGCCTACCTCAATGCCTTCAACGGCATCCTCGGACCCCTCACCTCCCTCTTTACCTCCTTCACCCTCTACGGCGGCGCCCAAGCCTCCCTCGAACGCATCGGCAACGTCCTTAAAACCGCCAGCTCCACCCCCGATCCCATTCCCGCCGACGAAACCGCCCCGCCCACCCGAGGCGACATCGTCTACCACGACGTCACCTTCCGCTACGAAGACAGCCGCGATCCCGCACTCGCCGACGTCAACCTCGTCATCCCCCACGGTCAGAACCTCGCCCTCGTCGGCCCCTCCGGTGCCGGCAAAAGCACCCTCATTCAGCTTCTCCTCCGCCTCTATGACCCCCAGCAAGGCTCCGTCACCCTCAACGGCATCGACCTCCGTCGTTGCCGGGGCGCCGCCCTCCGCAAACGCATCGGCGTGGTCCCCCAGGACCCGTTCATCTTCCGCGCCTCCATCCGTGACAACATCCGCGTTGCCAAACCCGAAGCCACCGACACCGAAATTATCCGCGCCTGCGAACGCGCCCACGCCTGGGAATTCGTCCGCGATCTCCCCCGCCAACTCGACGAAATCGTCGGGGAGGGAGGCTCCACTCTAAGTGGCGGCCAGCGCCAACGCCTCGCCATTGCCCGCGTTCTCCTCCTTTCCCCCTCCATCCTCATCTTCGACGAAGCCACCAGCGCCCTCGACACCGTCAGCGAGCGCCTCATCCAATCCAGCCTTGAAGCCGAGAGCCAGGGCCGGACCGCCCTCTTCATCGCCCATCGCCTCGCCACCGTCAAAACCTGTGACCGCATCCTCGTTATCGACGGCGGACGCATCGTCCAAGACGGAACCTACGATGACCTCATCGCCACCCAAGGCCTCTTCCGCAACATGGTCCAAGGCCAACAATTGCGAATGTGATCAGGCTTCAAACTTGACCTTTCCGTCCAGGACCCCACCTCATCCTCGTCCACCCTACCTCAAGACTTGACGCGGACCCTTTGAATCTGGACCTTCTCCGGCGTTTATCCACCACCTCTCACCCGCCCACGGAGCGACCAACATGGCCGGCGAATACATCTTCAATCTTCAGCAACTCACCAAACAAGTCGATCGCGCCACCATCCTCGACAACATCAACCTCGCCTTTTACTTCGGGGCCAAGATCGGGGTCATCGGGGCCAACGGATCGGGCAAATCCACCCTTCTCCGCATCATGGCCGGGATCGATAAGGACTACATGGGCACCGTCACCGTGGCCAAGAACGCCCGTGTCGGATATCTCCCTCAGGAACCCCGCCTCGACCCCGAAAAAACCGTGGAGGAAGTCGTAAACGAAGGCGTCGCCGGAGCCCGCGCCATCCTCGCCCGCTACGACGAAATCTGCGACCGCCTCGGCGAGGACCTCAGCGACGAAGAGTCCGAAAAACTCAACCACGAACTCGGCCGTGTTCAGGACCAAATCGACGCCCACGACCTCTGGGAACTCGATCACCACGTAGAACTCGCCATGGACGCCCTCCGCCTTCCTCCTTCCGACATGAAGACCGGACTGATCTCCGGCGGCGAAAAACGTCGCGTCGCTCTCTGCCGGCTACTTCTCTCCAATCCCGACGTCCTTCTCCTCGACGAACCCACCAACCACCTCGACGCCGACTCCGTCGCCTGGATCGAGGCCTTCCTCAAATCCTTCAAGGGGACCATCGTCGTCGTCACCCACGACCGCTACTTCCTCAACAACGTCACCGAATGGATCCTTGAACTCGATGCCGGACGGGGGTTCCCCTACAAAGGCAATTACGAAAGCTGGCTCGAACAGAAGCAGTCCATTCAAGACCGCGAAGCCAAGGCCGCTGCCAATCGCCAGAAACTCCTCGCCCGCGAACTCGAATGGATTCGCATGAACTCCGCCGCCCGCATGGCCAAGAACAGCGCCCGCATCAAGCGCTACGAGGAACTCGCCTCCCAGCAGGTCGACACCCAGGAAAGCAACCTCACCATCCAGATCCCCTCCGGAGAACGCCTCGGTGACCTCGTCGTACGCGCCGACAAACTTTCCAAGGGCTATGACGAACGCATCCTCATGGAGGAAATCTCCTTCGACTTGCCCCGGGGAGGCATCGTCGGAGTCATCGGCGGCAACGGAGCCGGAAAAACCACCTTGTTTCGCATGATCATCGGCCAGGAACAACCCGACGCAGGCACCCTCACCGTGGGCCCCACCGTCCGCCTTTCCTACGTGGACCAGAGCCGCGACTCCCTCCATCCCGACCACACCGTCTTCGAGGAAATCTCCGGCGGCCAGGAATCCCTCGACCTCGGCGGCCGCTCCATGAACAGTCGCGCGTACTGCGCCCGCTTCAACTTCAAGGGCACCGACCAACAAAAGAAGGTCGGCACCTTGTCCGGGGGCGAACGCAACCGCGTCCACCTCGCCAAACTCCTTCGCTCCGGCGGCAACCTTCTTCTCCTCGACGAACCCACCAACGACCTCGACGTCGAAACCCTGCGATCCCTTGAGGAAGGCCTCCTCAATTTCGGCGGCTGCGCGGTGGTCATCTCCCACGACCGCTGGTTCCTCGACCGCATCGCCACCCACATCCTCGCCTTCGAGGGCGACAGCAACGTTGAATGGTTCGAAGGAAACTACGAGGCCTATCAGGAACAGCGCCGCAAGCGACTCGGCGAAGCCGCCACCCGGCCCCATCGCATGACCTTTCGCCCCGTCCGCCACCGATAAAAGTGCCCTTGCGGTTTGAACACGGATCACGTTGCACTGTCTACCTTGTTGTGTTAGTTTTTCATTAAGAAAACCGCTGCTGGATCCGCCAGTCAGCGGTTTTCTTTAAAATCTTGAGTACCATGATGAACCAACCTTTGATGTTGCGACAAAAAGCCCTCCGCTGTTCGGCCCTTTTGTGGCTTGTGATTGCCGTTTCATCTTTCTCCCAAGTTGTTCCCTCACATGAGGTTATCATCCATGAAATCGCATGGATGGGCACATCCGAATCGGAACGGCAGCAATGGATCGAACTCTACAATCCCAACCGTCATCCCATTGACCTCGAGGGGTGGACGCTTTCCAGCGCAAACCGGGCTTTCTCCATCCCTCTCACCGGCACGCTTGCCTCCAGAGGCAGTTTGATCATCGCTCAAACCAGCCATCGCAATCTTCCCGGCATCAACGTTCACCTCACCTTTCCCGGAACCCTCTCTCCCGCCGGAGAACATCTTCAGCTCATCGATCCTGAAGGCAACCTCGTCGACCAGGTCGATGCCTGGCATGCCGGGAATCCGCGAACCTTCGCAACCATGCAGCGCGTCTTCCCCTATCAGGATGGCACCCTCCCCGAAAGCTGGGACACCTCGACCGTACGCTACGACCTCGGATTCGGCACCCCGGGTTTCCGCGATACCACCCGGCAAACCGGACAAGATCTCCACTACGTCTATCATGGTCCCGGAGCCATGAATGTGTATTTCAACCGCTCCGCCCTTACCGAATATGCCCGCCGCGGCAACGAAGCCAATCACAACACCAACATCGAGGAACGCCTCCTCGACCGCATCCGCAACGCAACCAACCGGATCGACATCACCATCTACGAAATCAACCTCCCCGACCTTGCCAACCTCCTCATCCAAAAGGCGGCCGAAGGCATTCAAGTCCGCGTCATCGCCGACTCCAAGGAACCCACCGACATCGAGCGAATCGAGCGTGATGAAATCATGCGACTTATGCTCGAACGCATGCGGCGAGGCGCCGACGGCATCCTCGGAACCGAAGACGACATTCCCATGATCGCCAATTCCCCCATTTTTGCCGTCGAAGATCCCGTGCTGCGCCGGACCATGGGATTGCGCGCCCGCATCACCGCCATTCCCCGCGTCGACCTTCAAGTCGGCAACCGTCGCAAAGCCGGCCGCCTCCTCGTTCGGGGCGAGCAGAAGCCCGACGCCTCCTACTACGCCCCCGGCGCCCAAATGCACAACAAGTTCGTGGTTATCGACGACCAATGGGTCTTCACCACCAGTATGAATTTTACCCTCACCGACCTTTACGGCGACGAATCCAACCGGGTTGCCCGCGCCCTTCTCGGCAACGCCAACAACGCCGTGGAAATAAACTCCCCCGAAGTCGCCCAAATTTTCCTCGATGAATTCAACCAGATGTGGGGAGACACCGGACCTCAACCCAACTACATCGAAGCCCGGTTCAGCGGTCGCAAAGCCCGCGGACGCGAGCCCCATCGGGTCCAAGTTGGCAATCGAGCCATCGACATCTATTTTTCCCCCGGATACAACGTGGTCCAGGCCATCACCCGATTCGTCGAGGAGCAGGCTCGCGAGAAACTCTATTTCGCCATCTTCGCCTGGTCCGACTATGACCTCGAGCGCGCCGTGAAAATGAAGTGGGAAACCTACGACGGTTACCGCGAGGGAGCCCGCACCGACTTCATCTTGCGGGGGGTCTTTGAATTCTGGGACGAATGGTGGTCGGCCGGGCGTAACATGGCTGGGCGACGTTCCTTCCAGCAATCCGAGACCAATCCCAACATCCGGTGGAAATATCGCCCACCCGTCTTCGCGTCGCGTGGCGTGCGGCGACTCCATCACAAATACATGATCATTGATGCCGACACTCGCCACAATCCCACCGTCATCACCGGTTCCGCCAACTGGAGCAACAACGCCAACAACATTAACGACGAGAATACCCTTTTCATCTATTGCCCCCTGATCGCCAATCAGTTCACCCAGGAATTTTACGCCCGCTACAAAGACTCCGGCGGCACCCTCGACTGATCCCCCCTCGAATGCGCCCTGGAGATCCTGCGAACCGATCTTCACCGCCGCTCCAGCGGTATGCGATCCGCTCGACGACCATGACCCGCGATTGACACCCATCCACCCCATCGGCCATCTTTCCTCCCGATATGACAACCCCGCCTACCCTTACCCTCCATGCCCCCGGGATCGACGCCGAAACCGTGGTTCGCGAAATCCATGCCACCGTGGAACGCAAGACCGCCGAAGGCGTCTACGCCGATGCCCGCATTGCCCGGGCCGAGCGCAGCAACCTCGCCAACCTCCGCAACAACGAGGACTTCCTCGCCTATTACCTTCAATCCCTCCGCGCCGCCGCAACCGTGGACATCAACGACTTCGAGATCCGCGAGCGCCGGGCCCGCTTCGCCCCTCTGCTGATCAAGTTCAAACGCACCCTCTGGAACCTCCTGAAATTCTACACCTACCGCTTGTGGTCCCAGCAGAACACCATCAACGGACTCCTCGTGACCGGCATCGAAGGCTTGGATGAATCCATGACCGCCCGCATTCAAAAACTCGAACAACGAATTGCCGACCTCGAAGCCCAACTGAAACAGGAGGCGGACAAACCGTCATGAGTCCGGCTCCCCGGCTCGCCTTCATCGCTCCCCGCTTTTCCGCTGGCGGAACCATCGGAGGCGCGGAAACCCTGCTCAAGGCCCTCGCCGAACAAGCCGTGGCCCATGGTTGCGAAGTAGATTTCCTCACCACCTGCGCTGAAAATCACTTCACTTGGGAAAACACCGTGCCCCCCGGCACGCAATCCCACAACGGCCTGACCGTCCATTTCTTCCCGGTCGACGACGACCGCGATGTGTCCCGCTTCCTTCAGGTTCAACAGGCCATCGACGCCCGCGGTCCCGTTTCCCGGGCCGACGAAGAAGCGTGGATTGCCAACAGCGTCAACAGCCGGGCCCTTTGCCAACACCTTCGCGACCACGGAGACCGCTACGACCGCATTCTCGCCGGTCCCTACCTCTTCGGCATTACCTGGCACGCCGCGCAGATCCACCCCGAAAAGACCTACCTCGTCCCCTGCCTTCACGACGAAGCCTTCGCCTACCTCTCCATCATGCATGACCTGTTTCATGGAGTCGCCGGCTTCCTTTTCAACACCGAACCGGAACGTCAACTTGCCCTTCGGCTTTACAACCTTCCCCAATCCGCCGGAGCCATCGTTGGCCTCGGCCTCGAACCTTTCGATGCCGACGCCCATGCCTTTGCAAAGCGCCACCACATCCAAACGCCCTACCTGATTTATTGCGGACGCCGCGAACCGCTCAAAGGCACCCCTCTGCTCACCGCGTATGTTCACGCCTTCCGGGAACGCACCGGCCGCGACCTCATGCTCGTCTTCACCGGAAGCGGGGAAATCGATGCTCCCGAGGAACTGCGCCCCCACATCCTCGATGTCGGCTTTGTATCTGAACAGGAAAAACATGAAGCAATGGCTGGTGCCATCGCATTCGTCCACCCCTCCATCAATGAAAGCCTCGGTATCGTCCTCCTTGAGTCCTGGCTCGTCCGGACTCCGGCCCTCGTCCATAGCCACAGCGCCGTCCTCCGCGACCAATGCCGACGCGCCAACGCCGGCCTTTGGTTCACCCACTATCCCCACTTCGAGGAATCCGTGCTACGCCTTCTCGATGACCCCACCCTGCGTTCCCGCCTCGGCGAAGCCGGGCGGGAGTTTGTGCTCCGTGATTATGCTTGGCCCGCCGTGGTCGCCCGCATGTTCTCCGCCCTCCGACTTGCCCCATGAAGGCCATTCATCAACTCGTGGCCGGCTTCAGCAACGGCGATGCCATCAGCAATGAAGCCCGCGTCCTTCAATCCCTGTTTCGCTCCTGGGGTTGCGCCTCGGACATCTTCTGTGAAAACCGCCGTATCCTCCCTGAACTCCGGACCACCACCCGCGACCTCGCCGAAGCCGCCACCCTCATCGGCCCGGAAGACGCTGTCATTCTCCATCTTTCCATCGGCTCCCCGGCCAACCTGATTTTTCCCACCCTGCCCGGACGCAAGGTCATCTATTACCATAACATTACCCCTCCCCACTTCTTCCGGGGAATTCAGGAGGAAATCGCCGCCCACCTCCGGATGGGACTCGACCAAACCAAACAATTGGCCGGGGCCGCCGACCTCAACCTTGCCGTTAGCCGCTTCAACGCCGACGAACTCGAAGCCATCGGCTACCGGAACGTGGAGGTGATCCCTCTCATGCTCGACCCTCGCCAATGGGAAGGTCCCGCCGACCGCGCTGTCCTCAGCGAACTTCAAGATGGACTTCTCAACATTCTCTTCGTCGGACGCTGCGCTCCCAACAAGTGTATCGAAGACCTGCTCTTCGCCACCTACTACCTCGAGCGCTACGTGGAAAAGAACTGCCGGTTGATTCACGTCGGCTCCAGCGCCGGACTCGAACGGTATGAGGCCTTGCTTCGCACCAAGGCCCAGGAACTCGGCCTCTCCCGCGTCCACTTCGCCGGTTCGGTCCGGCCGGAGCAACTTCGCGCCTACTACCAGTCCGCCACCGTCTTTCTTTGCCTGAGCGAACATGAAGGCTTCTGCATCCCCCTCCTTGAAGCCATGGCTCATCGCATCCCGGTACTCGCCTACGCCGCCGGAGCGGTTCCCGACACCCTCCAAGGCGCAGGCGTTCTTTTCCACGAAAAACGATTCGACCTCATCGCCGAAACCATCGGCCGCATCGCCCGGGACTCCACCCTGCGCAGCGCCATCCTCGAAGGGCAGACCGTCAGGCTCAACGCCATCGACCGCAAAGCCCTCGCCCAGCGCTGGCAGCGCTACTTGATTACGTGAACACCCACGACTGGCCTGCCGAGGGCGCATCTCCAGCTTCGTCCAAGCGGGCACTCCCACCACCAGCGTTCAGATCGTCCAGCTTTTTGGAGGGCGGAGCTCCGCGACGCCGCATTCGGGACAAGCTGCACAAATTCGCAGATGCACCCGCCAGCCGACAGACAGGGCTGAACCGTTTGAAATTCGTTCGGATTCTGTGTAACTTGGTAACGCCGCTGCATTTATCCCTTTACCGAGATCGTTTATGAAACATCCCCGCCTGAAACTGCCTCGTTTTTTGCTCATCCTCCCCGCCTTTTTCCTGGGTACGACCGCCCACGCGAATTGGGGCATCTGGGATGCCGGAATCTTCTTGAACGCCAACACCACCAACCTTACCTACCGGGATGCCGCAACCCAATTTGAGGGGGTGTATCTCGGCAATTTCGTCTCTGTCGAAAACCACACCCTCGTCCTGAAGGGCGGCGAGATTAAAACCTGGAAAAACAGCGGCGGAGATGTCACCGGGGGCACGATGTTCTATCGAATCTATGCTCTGGGCTCCACGCCCGGAGCATTTACCGGCATCAACCTCCCGTTTTTTGAAAACATGCCTAATCCCGGGGACCAGAAGTGGGGCATCCAAACCTTGAATATCAATGTGCTGGCCGGCCTCACCCAGCCCGGTACTTACCAAATCCAAGTCTACTTCGAGGCCTTTGGAACCAACCCAACCAATCCTCCAGGCAAATTCTACAGTAACTTCGGCAACAATTTCACCGCCACCTTCGACTTCAACATCCCCGTCCTCACCGTCAACGGCATCAACGCCAACTACACCACCACCAAATTCTTTGTCGATGAAATCCGCGGCGACTCCTACCCCGTCAACATCGTCTTCCGGCCCAACGGATCCGCCGCCATCGAGCGGGTCGAAGTGTTTAGCAACCTCAACCGCCGCGACTACGCCGATAGCGTGTGGACCAACGCAAGCGGTATCGTGACCCACGAAGGGATTTTCCCCCGTCCCGGAAACAGCATCGAGGTCGGCGTGAACGACATCTACTTCCGCGCTTACCCTATGCAGACCAACATTCCCAACGTCGAATACTCCCTGACCCTTCCCGCCGAAAAAACCGGGGCCTACCGCCTCACCGCCCGCTACAAGATCGCCGGAAACACCAACTGGTTCTGGTACACCGATACCGCCCAAGGCCGCCGCGACCATGCCATCGTGGTCAGCCCCCTCATTTCCAGGGACATCGTGATGTACGAAATCAACACCCTCAACATCAAAGCCACCTCCACCGACTTCGACGGACGAAGCACCTTCGTCGACCTCTGGGACGGCCCTGGCTCCGATCCGTGGCGGCCCGGCTGGAACCTCGACTACATCACCGGTCTCGGCGTCAACTGGCTGTGGTTCCAGCCTATCCATCCCTACGGCATCGATGGCCGCCACCTTTCCGCCGCCGACATCAACGCCCGCATGAACAACGATGGCGCAAACACCTGGCGATGGAACGGCGGTCCTCCCAATGTTCCATCATACGACGTCAATTACCCCTATGCCCTCGGCAGTCCCTACGCGGTAAAAAACTTCTGGGAAATCGAGCCGCGCATGAGCAAGGCCAACACCCGCCCCGCCGCCATGACCGAATTTCAGGACTTCGTCGCCGCCGCCGACGACGCCGGCGTCGCCATCATGCTCGACGCCGCCTTCAACCACACCTCGTGGGATGTTGAACTCGGCGACCTCGGCGTCGAATTGTTCGCCACCAATGCCACCCCGGACACCGAGATCCGAAACGTCGAAGCCCGCTTTTTCTCGAAGCTAAACAACTATGCTGAACGGGCGACCAGCGCCTTCGACATCGCCCCTGCCCCCGACCGGTTCGACTTCGGCAAATGGCTCGATGTGTATGATGTCTTCTTCGGCCGCTACGCCGCGCTGGTGCCGAACGACGGCGACTCGGGCCGCTACCTCAGCGAGGAGGACTGGTTCGATTATACCCAAACCGCTCCCGGATTCTTCGACCAAATTACCCAGAATGTGTGGAAGTATTTCGGTGCCTACGTCCCCTACTGGCTCGAAAGGACCGGCCACCCTCCCGGCACTCCCCCCGAAGACCACCACCTCGGCATCGATGGCCTCCGTTGCGACTTTGGTCAAGGTCTCCCCCCCCAGGCCTGGGAATACATCATCAACCGCGCACGATCCGTGAAATGGAGTTTCGTCTTCATGGCCGAAACCCTCGATGGCGGCCCTCCGCCCTACCGCTCCAACCGCCACTTCGATATCCTCAACGAAAACATCGTCTTCGCCTTGCAAGGCGCGACCTCCGCCTCCGCCTACCGCAACATCCTCGAAGAACGGCGGACCAGCTTCGGTCAGGGCCTCGTCCTCCTCAACACCACCTCCCACGACGAGAAAAACTACACCGACCCCTGGGAAGCCTACATCCGTTACGCCGCCCTCAGCACCGTCGACGGCGCCCCCATGATCTTCCCCGGACAGGAACTCGGCATCTCCGAATTCTTTGGCTACGACCTCATGGAAATCAACTTCGGCAAACATATCCCCCACTTCAAAACCTACAACACCATGATGCCCGCTTGGAACGACACCGACTTCGGCAACCTCCAACTCTATCCCGCCTACGCCGCCGTCGGACAAGCCCGACAACAAAGCCCCGCCCTCCGCAGCTCCAACCGCTGGTTCATCAACCGCAAATCCAACGGTCAACCCTACGAACCCATCTACTCCGTCGCCAAATACGAAACCGCCAATGCCTCCCCCGCCATCAGCGACGTCGTCTTCGGCTTCGTCAACCTCGACCGCAACAACACCCGAACCAACACCTTCGATGTCGATATCACCGTCAATTCCGCCAACCTGTTCGGCATCAAACCCGGTCGCACCTACAATGCGCAGAACATCGCCGCCTTCGGCGGCATCGATCCCAACCGTAAATTCTCCTGGCTTTGGGGGGGTGGCTTGTCCGGATCCGACATCCTCAATAACGGAATCTTCGTCAGCCTAAACCCCGTGCCCGTCACCACCGGCGGATGGACCAACGCCCCCTACGAACCCCTCTACCTCAAACTCTTCGACATCACCGCTCCCCCCGCCCCGACCTCCACCCCCCAACATGTTCTTGGCACCTCCTTCGTCCTCGACAACCAAGCCACCTTCAGTTGGGCTCCGGTCATCGATCCCGAGGGCCTGCTTCCCCGCTACCGGGTTCTCGTCAACATCAACGGCAACCTCACCACCAACTTCACCATGGACACCTCCTTCACCGTCGAGGCCGATTACGGCGACCAAGTCAGCCTGTCCATTGTCGCTCAAAACCCCCATTGGGACGTCAACGCCAGCGGCCCGTCTCCCCAAAGCCCCTCCATTCTCCTTATCAATCCGAACTCCGCCGTAGAAATCCTTGATTTCGATCAGGATGCCATCCCGCGAGACATCACTGTCTCCACCTTGCCCGGTTTCCTTTACACCATCCAGTTCAGCGATCATCCCTTCTCCGACGCCATGATCTGGAGTCCTTTCGCCAACCTCGACAACGGCATCGGAACCTGGCTCGAAACCAACACCAACCCCTCCACCTTCACCTTCATCGACGACCAAGGCCCAAACACCACCCTCGGACCTCCCGCTCAGGGCGTCCGAGCCTACCGAGTCGACGGGGTCAGCCCTTAAAAACCAAATCTAGCACATACGTTGCTACTTGCTCTATGAGAACATGTTGCGCACATCCAAACCGCCTAGATTTGGTTTTTAAGGGCTGACCCCGAACCGATAAGGACGATTCGGGCAGGGAGAATTCGATGAATTTGGGCAGTTCCATTGAGGTTTGCGAGACCTATAATCGTGCTCATCTCGTTCTTTTTGAAGCCCTTACGGATGGATATCAGGCCATCTTCAAAGGTAAAGCTGGAGCGAAAGAAGCGACCAAGTACTTGAAATCCAAGATAGGCAGAAAACGACCGATGAAGATCGTTAATCAACCACAGCAGCCTCGACTTTTGCTCAAACAGGCGCAAGGCTCCGGGTATCGCCTCATCCGGAAGATGATGAAGGACATGATTACAAATCAGATAATCAGCTTCAGGGAGTGAGTCGGGATCACGTAAATCGCCCTGGAGGATCTGCAACCCCGATTCACGTCCCCATCGCCCCCGCACGTAGTCAAGAATTCGAGGGTCGGAATCCACAGCAGAAACCTTGAGGCGAAGCCCACGCCTCCGGGCAGACCGAAGCAGCCAAACGGAGATGTCCGCGCCGCCTGCCCCGATATCCACCACATGATAGGATCGGTCGGAATTCTTGGCCATATCCTCCAACACCCATCGGCGCAACACCGACCGATAGCGGCTGACCAAGCGGTTGACCAAAGTGAACTGATCCAACGTGCGCAAAAGCATCTGCTCGTCGCAGTTGGGATCATCCATCTTCTCCAAACCCGTCCAGCGAACTCGAAAATCTCCCGGCTTAAAACCTAGCGGCATGGCCAAGCTCCCGTCGCGACTGCGTGAACCGGGGATTCGAAGGCAAACGGCAGATTTCGCATCATGAACCATTGACTCAAATACTCAGAGATCCACGCAGATCCCAAAAGTCCCCGCACCGCCACCCCCCGCAACTTCGAGCCCAGATGACCGGTCATCACACCGAGTCCCATCCCCAAGGCCGCACGTCGGGCGGCAACCCGGAAAACCTCTCGCCGTTGGCGTAAACAATGGGCGAGCTCCCTATCAGAGGCCCGCGCCGCCAACGTACCGGCAAGCATCGCCGCATACGACAACCCAAGGTTCATCCCTTGCCCTCCGATTGGACTCACCACATGCGCGGCATCGCCGCAGAAGATGATTCCCCCTTGTGAAAACGAGGTGGCTTCTCCTCGCCACGGACGGAAACCGCTCTCATCCAGAATGTCATCCGGATGGACCTCCCATCCCGTCAGCCGATGGACAGCTTCAGGTAGAGACTCGCCTAACTCATCGGAGTCCTTCCAGCCCGTGCGGAGAATCCAGCGCCGTTGTCCTCCGGGAAGGGGAAACGACTCCACCGGGCGCTCGGGTCCGAAATAAAGGTGAGCCTCTGCTCCCAGCCCGGTTCGATCCATGACATCCATCATCCTGAACCGGGGCGCGTAGTCGTGACGGCGCATGTCCACGCCGGCTTGTCCACGCACCTCGCTGGCCGAGCCATCGCACGCAACCACACGCTCGCCATCGAGACGCATACGTTCCCCGGAATCCACAGAAACTGCATTGACCCACGCTCTACCTGCGCCCGAATCGACCTTTTCCACCTTCCACCCGCGATACACCTGTATTCGCGGCTCACCCTCCACCGCGCGATGAAGGTGTTTTTCCGTGATCGCCTGAGGCAACGAAAGGATGAAAGGGAAACGCTCATGGGGACGCTTGAAGGATAATCGCCCCACCCATTGTCCACGTTCATGAACCGAAACGTCTTGGATTGCAACGCCATCCCTGATCATGCCTTCAGCCAACCCAAGTTCATCCAGGACGTCGAGGGATGGTGGCGTGATGCCAATGGCCATGGAACGTTGTACCGGCCCCTTGCGAGTATCGATCAAGGTTACCTCGCAACCCTTGCGGGCCAAACGCAAGGCGAGAAACAAACCAACCGGTCCCGCCCCCACAACCAGGATCATACCCCCAACCCCTGCGACGGGGTGGCGCGTAAACATGAGTTCATCTCTTCATCTATCTTCGCAAACCGGAAGCATCCCAACTCCACCGTGATCCCCGGGCCAAACGCCAATGCGCCGATCCGGTGGCCGGGACGACAAGGTGCCTGCATCATTCGCTCCAGAACAAAAAGAACCGTGGCGCTGCTCATGTTCCCGTAGCGTTTCAAGACCTCCCGTGAGTCATCGAGCGGACACGCCAGATTCTTTTCCATCGCATCGAGAATCGCTTTTCCACCCGGATGAATCGCCCACGCCTTCACTTCCAGAGGATCCACTTCAAGCCGGTTCAACATCCTTTCCACCACCTCGGCGGCCCGCGCATCAAGAAGTCGTGGCACATAACTGCTCAGAACCATGTCAAAGCCATGGTCTCCAATCGTCCAGGCCATATCCGCCTCCCCCTCGGAAAGCACTTCTGTCGCGAAACCATCCATCATCCACCCCCCCCCGGTCGGACCGGGCACGCCAGCAAGTAGAACGGCCGCCGCGCCATCCGCAAAGAGGGAATTAGCCAAAATCGAGTCGGTCGTCGGTCTCAACTGAAGGTGCAAGGTGCAAAGTTCTATGCAAACTACCAACACGACCGCCTTGGGATTCGCCCGACAAATCTGATCCGCGAGACGGAGGGCGGGAAAGGCGGCATAACACCCCATGAATCCCAGATGATACCGCTCGGCCGTGAGAGGAATGCCACACCACTGAACGATCGCGAGATCAGGGCCGGGATTCGTAAACCCCGTGCAGGAAACCGTGATCACATGGGTGACCTCGGCGGGTTTGAGATGGCGAGCGCGGTCAAACGCCGCTTTCGCTGCAGATGATGCGAGACGGGCAAACGACTGTTCGTACATCCGGTTTCGCTCCCCCGTGCTCGGGTTGCCAAGCGTTCCTTGAGCATCTTGTGTGAATAAAATGGGCTCAGCATCCGGTTGGAAATCCGGGAGCACACTAAAACGCTGCTCGATACCCGATTGCCGATACACCGAATGGGCCATGCGAGCGAGGACGCGGTCCTTCAACCACCCCTTCATGCAAGCCAAAGCATACTCCTGATGATAGGCATAAGGAGGAACCGACGTCCCGACAGCATGAATCCACGAAGGCATACTTAAACATCCACCCAAGACCCAAAAATGCAACCTCAAAACGGGGTCAGCCCTTAAAAACCAAATCTAGCACGCTCTCAAAGCTTCACCCGACATCTCAACAAGACGTATTTTGCGCAACACGTTTACGAATAACAGATAACGACTTATTTAACGGTAAGCTAGATTTGGTTTTTAAGGGCTGACCCCGAGTCTTAGGTTGTATGCGTGACCCGTCCTTCTCGAAAGTTACGGATTCCTGTTTGGGCGGCAAATCCTTTTCCGCATTATTTGACATCATCGGGCTGAACTTTTAGGGTTCAGACGAAATTTTGCCAAGGAATCATTGCCATGAAATCAAACGAATCTGTACTCAAATCGTTTTCTCTCAGCTCCGGTAAACGGATCTGGTATTACAGCCTGCCCCATCTCGCGTCGGAACTCGGACAAGATCTTTCCGCCCTGCCGTTTTCGGTGAAGGTGATTCTTGAATCGCTGGTGCGGCTACAGGGGCATCCGGCCTACCGGATGGAACATGTGGAGGAGTTTGCCAAGTGGTCCCCGGACAACAAGGTTCAGGAGGAATTTCCCTTCCAACCGGCCAGGGTTCTGCTGCAGGATTTTACCGGGGTGCCGTGCGTGGCCGACCTTGCGGCCCTGCGGAGCGCGATGGAACGGGCAGGCAAGGATCCGGCCCGGATCGAGCCGTTGATTCCGGTGGATCTGGTGATCGACCACTCGGTCCAAGTGGACACTGCGGAGGACACGTCGGCCCTGCAAAAGAATGTGGAAAAGGAATTCGAGCGCAACGGAGAGCGTTATCGTTTCCTTCGCTGGGGCCAGAATGCCTTTCAGAAATTATTGATTGTCCCACCGGGTCTCGGCATTTGCCACCAGGTGAATCTTGAATACCTCGCCCGCGGGGTGATGACGGCGGAGGATGCGGAGAACCGGACAGTGGCCTTCCCCGACACCCTGGTCGGCACCGACTCGCATACCACGATGATCAACGGCCTCGGCGTGCTTGGCTGGGGCGTGGGCGGCATCGAGGCGGAAGCGGCCATGCTCAACCAGCCGATTCCCCTGCTGACCCCGATCGTGACCGGCTTCAAGCTAACCGGCCGCATTCCCCCTGGTGTCACCGCAACCGATCTCGCTCTCACAGTAACCCAAATTCTCCGCGAAGCGGGAGTGGTCGGACAGTTCGTGGAGTTTTTCGGCGACGGCTTGAATGCCCTGACCCTTGCCGACCGGGCCACGGTGGCCAACATGGCCCCGGAATATGGGGCGACCATGGGCTTCTTCCCCATCGACGAGGAAACCCTCCGCTACCTCCGGGAAACCGGACGCACCGAGGAGCAGGTCGAATTGGTCGCAACCTACTGTAAGCAGCAAGGCCTGTTCCGCACCCCCGACAGCCCCGAACCCCGGTTCAACCGGATCATCGAACTCGACCTCGCGACCTTGTCGCCGGTCATCGCCGGCCCCAAGCGGCCTCAGGACCGGCTCCAACTGCAGAACGTCAAACCCTCCTTCCTCAAGGACCTGACCGCCCCGGTCAAGGAGCGCGGCTTCGGGCTCGACCCCTCGGTCCTCGACAAGACGGTCGAAGTTCCCGGCCTCGGCACGCTGCGTCATGGGTCGGTAGCGGTCGCGGCGATCACCAGTTGCACCAACACCTCCAATCCCCATGTGCTGCTCGCAGCGGGCCTGCTCGCGAAAAAAGCCATCGAGAAAGGATTGAGCGTGTCCCCCACGATCAAAACCAGCCTCGCCCCCGGCTCGCGGGTGGTCACCGCCTACCTTGAGAAGTCCGGTTTGTCCAAGGCGCTCGACCAGCTCGGTTTCTACACCGTGGCCTATGGCTGCACGACCTGCATCGGCAACAGCGGCCCCCTCGATCCGCGGATGGAAAGCGCGATCAAGGACAACGACCTCGTCGCGGCGGCGGTGTTGAGCGGAAACCGTAACTTTGAGGGGCGGGTCCATCCCCAGACCAAGGCCAACTACCTTTGTTCCCCTCCTCTCGTGGTCGCTTATGCCCTGGCCGGCCGGGTCGATATCGATCTCACCACCGAGCCGATCGGGACCGGCTCCGACGGCATGCCGGTCTTCCTTTGCGACCTTTGGCCCTCCGAGGAGGAGATCAAGCAGTACCTCGCCCTCGCCGCCGATCCCCAAACCTACCGGGCCCTGTATGCGGGGATCGCCGAATCCAATCCGGCCTGGAACGCCCTGCCCGGGGAAGCGAGCCCGGTCTTCGCCTGGGATCGCGACTCGACGTATATCCAAGAGCCTCCGTTCCTCAACAATCTTTCGCCCGAGCCTTCCAAGCCCGCCGACATTGTCGACGCTTGCGTGCTGGGCTACTTCGGCGACTTCATCACCACCGACCACATTTCGCCCGCTGGCTCCATCCCCGCCAAGAGCGCGGCCGGACAGTACCTCATCAGCAAAGGCGTTCAGCCGGATGACTTCAACTCCTACGGTTCCCGCCGGGGCAACCATGAAGTGATGATGCGGGGCACCTTCGCCAACATCCGCATCCGCAACAAACTCGTGGAGAAAGAAGGCGGCTACACCCTCCAGTTCCCCGAAGGCAAGGAAGCGTTCATTTACGACGCCGCGATGAACTACATCCGCGACGGCAAGCCGCTGGTCATTCTCGCCGGCAAGATGTACGGAGCCGGATCCTCCCGCGACTGGGCGGCCAAAGGCACCTACTTGCTGGGGGTCAAGGCGGTCATTGCCGAAAGCTTCGAGCGCATCCACCGTTCCAACCTCGTCGAGATGGGCGTTTTGCCCATCGAATTCGTGGATGGCCAAACCGCGGAAACCCTCGGCCTCACCGGACACGAGAGGTATACCGTCCGGGGTATTGCCGACAACCTCACCCCCGGTAAACGGGTTGGCATCACCGCGCTCCGGGCCGACGGATCGGCCGTGGTCTTCGAAGGCAAGGTCCGGGTCGATTCCATGGTCGAGATCGACTACCTCTGCCATGGCGGCATCCTGCCCTACGTCCTCCGCGACGCGATGAAGTCCTGAGCAACTTAAGGTGGTGTCAAAACCCGGCTCACCGGGACGAGGCTTCGTCCGATCCTCATTTCGTTGTATCGAAGCCAAGGTAGGGCGAGGCGTCTCGCCGAGCCGCCGCGACATCGCAGGGTCGTATTAAAAACCCGGCGGGGGCCAGTTCCCTTGCAGGGCCTCGAGGATTTTCTGATCGGCCCGGGGCAAGGCGTAGGTGGAGATGGTGTCGGGAGTGACCCACGCAAAGCCGGCGCAACCGATGGCTTTGGGGCGTCCGGAATCGATGCGGACCCAATAGGCGTGCAGATCCATGCGGAAGTGACTGAAGGTATGGCGTACGGTGATGAGATGCGGACCAACCCTGACGGAAAGGCCGAGTTCCTCCGCCAACTCCCGGGCAATGCATTGGGGCAGCGTCTCCCCCTCCTCGACCCCGCCGCCGGGAAATTCCCATAATCCACCGAGCATGGCCTTCTCGTTCCGGCGGGCAATCAGGATGCGACCGCGTTGATCCACGATCACTCCGGCTCCGACATGTTTATGGGGAAGCGCGGAGGCGGGGGCAACCACCGGAAACGATTCCGGCTGACCGGTTTTCGCGGCGAAACACACCGGGCGCATGGGGCATGAACCGCAGGCCGGGTTGCGGGGGGTGCATACGGTGGCCCCCAGTTCCATCATCGCCTCGTTGTAGGCGGCGGACGATCCGCGCGGCAGGAGGGCATGGGCCAGCTCATCAAACCGTCGACGGGTTTTTGCCTTTCCGACCGGTTCATCGATCCCGAACCAGCGGGACAGGACGCGGATCACATTGCCATCAACGACTGCGACGTCCTCCCCGAACGCGAGGCTGGCCACCGCGGCGGCGGTGTAAGGCCCGACCCCGTCGAGCTTCAACCACTCGTCGCGGGAGCGGGGAAACCGTCCCTTACGCTCATCAACGATGTGTTTAGCCATCTCATGGGCGCGAATGACCCGCCGGTAATAGCCTAGACCTTCCCACGCCTTCATGACCTCGTCGCGAGGGGCGGCGGCGAGGGCGGCCACGGTGGGAAAGCGCGCCATGAACCGCTGAAAGTACGGGATGACGGTATCGACGCGGGTCTGCTGAAGCATCAGTTCGGAAATCCAAACCCGGTAAGCCGTTCGATTCCTTCGCCACGGGAGGTCCCGCCGCACCGACTCGAACCACGGCAGCAGATGGGAGGCCACCCGGCGCTTGACCGATGCTTCGCGCCGGTTATTCAAGGCTTCGCTCATGGCCGATCACGCGCTGTTGCTGAACTTCCTCCGAAGGCCGGACCGGAAGCTCCCGCTCCTCCGCCATCATCCAATCCGGATCGCTGACCTGTTGAATCAGAGCGTTCACGATCCAGCGGACCCGCTCGCGGTAAATGTCGCTGGCCTCATCCATCCGGGTGTAGGTGAAATCGACCTGATACATGGTGGCGGCCTGACGGGTTGCCGACCATTGAGGAAACAAAATCCGCCCGCCGAGTTTCTCCAATTCGCGGAACACCCAGTCCACGATCGTGCCCTCCCCGTCCGGGGCGGGATGAGTCTGGACCATCTCGATCACATCGCGGGGGGAAAGGGTTTCGGCTTGCTGCCAAAGCGCGGCCTCGCGCGCCCGGCGCTCCTGCTCCTGGGCCTCGAAGTACTCCCGGGCGATTTTCTCCGACCCCCCGCAACTTGTGAGGAGAACCGCAACCAGAATAGCGGCGACGCCTCTGGGAAGCATCGCCGATTTTACCCATGTCGTCCCGAATGCGGCGTCGCGGAGCTTCGCCCTCCATGAGGAGGATGGGGCGATTCTGGAGGGGCGAGCTCCGCGAGCCCGCTTGCGTAAACTCGGAGATGTGTCCGACGACTGCATGTCTTCATTTACAGCATTGACCAAAAACACGTCGAGCGATAACGTTACACCTGAACTCCACTACTTGAGGAATCGAGACCATGGCCGATCAACCGAACACCCCGGAACCCTCCGAAACGCCCTCCAAACCCTTAAGCGTCCAGGGGTCGGACAAGAAGAAATCCGACACCACCCGGATCGATCTGGCCAGCGCCAAGCCGCCTCCGTCGATCGTGGACAAGAAGGATCTTCCCGAAAACGCGGACGAGATGTTCGCGATGAATACGATGCGGATCGAGATCCCCCAGGCCAAGGTCGGGGATTCCGACGAGGTGAAGAAGAAGACGGCCCGGATCGACATCGACGAAGCGGCCACCGAGCAGGCCAAGACCGCGACTTCCGACTTGTTTAAGAAGTCCACGGTTCCAGTGGGCATTCCCACCCCTCAACCGAAGCCGGCAACCGTCAAGCCCAAGACGTTGATCGCGGTCAAGAAGCCGATGGTCAAGGGTGAGTCGATTGTCATATCGCCGGAAACCACAGCTTCGGCCACCGAGCAAGCCCGCAAGAGCGAAACCGCGCGGATCGACCTGCCGGCCGACGTCGGAGGCGAGCGCCCGGCGACCCGTCCCAAGACCATCCGGATCAAGCGTCCGGACGGGACCTCGGGCAAGAAGGCGCTGGCCATTGCCCGGCCCGCCGAGGACGCGCGGGAGGAACCCGCCTACACCGCTCCGGTTATTGAGACCGGCAGCGACGAAGAGGTTGGCATGCTTCCCGCGATCCTCGCCATCGCCGCCGTGGTAATTGCATGCGTGGTGGTCTATATGCTGGCCGCGCAGGCTTTGGGTACGGACCTTCCCTTCCCCGGTCGCATCTGACCCCGTACATCCACAATCTCGATCCGGTGCTGATTCCCTTGTGGGGGGAGCTGGCGATTCGCTGGTATGGCTTGTCGTACCTCGCGGGGTTTTTGGCCGCATATTTGATACTGAACCATTGGGGCAAACAGGGAACGTTCGCCCTGCAGGGGGAAAAGCTTCAGAACCTGATTGTGGCGATCATTATCGGGGTGATGCTGGGGGGCCGGATCGGCCACATCCTGTTCTACGACCTCGACAGCTTCCTCGCCCGGCCCGTGATGATTGTCGAGGTATGGAAAGGGGGGATGGCCAGCCATGGGGGGATGATCGGACTAACCCTCGCCGCTCTGTGGTTTGCCCGCCGGAACCGGGTCCCGTTCCTTCACCTCACCGATCACCTCGCCACCGTCGGAACCCTGGGCATCCTGTTCGGGCGGATCGCGAACTTCATCAACGGCGAACTATGGGGCCGGATCACCACCGTCCGGTGGGGCGTGGTGTTTCCGCAGGAGGCCGGGCTCGACCCGGTCGCTCCACAAACGCGATCCCATGCGTTGTGGCTCATCGAACAGGGCTACCTTCATCCCCGGCACCCCTCGCAACTTTACGAGGCTCTCCTCGAAGGATTGCTGCTGTTCGTGGCCTTGGTGCTGATCCGTAGGACCGCATGGGGCAAGGTGAACGGACGATTGAGCGCGATGTTCCTGATTCTTTACGCGGCGGGACGGTTCGCGGTGGAGTTCGTGCGCGAACCGGAAATTGTGCATTTCGGATGGCTGACCCAGGGGCAGTTGTTGTCGCTGCTCTTGGTGATTCCGGCGGTGATTGTGCTGGTCCGGGTCAGAAACAACCGGGCGTGATCGTCGTCGGGGCTTCTACCATTACCTAAAACCTTCAGGTTTGGAGGGTCGAGCTCCGCGAGACCGGGCTTGGCTAATAACGTCATCGGACTCGCAGGAGCTCGTCCCTCCAAGCTGCGATAAACATACGTTCAGTTCTACCCGAAAGTATTGGGTAGTAGGCTTACTCGAACACCACCGTCTTGTTGCTGTAGGTGAGAACCTTCTTGCGGAGGTGGAGCCACACCGCCTGGGAGAGAACGGTTTTTTCGAGGTCCCTCCCCTTTCGAACCAGATCCTCGACATCATCCTTGTGGCTGACCCGGATCACGTCCTGGGCGATGATCGGACCTTCGTCGAGGTCCTCGGTCACATAGTGGCTGGTCGCCCCGATCACCTTCACCCCGCGGGCATGGGCGGCATGGTAAGGCCGCGCGCCGGCAAACGCGGGGAGAAAGGAATGGTGGATGTTGATGATGCGGTTGGGAAACGCCGCGACCATTTGCCCGGAGAGGATCTGCATGTAGCGGGCAAGAACGACCAGGTCGACCCCGGCGGCGTTGAGCAATTCAATTTCCCGGCGTTCCTGCCCGGCCTTGGTCTCTTTGGTGATCGGGATATGGTGAAACGGAATTCCGTACATCCGGGCCACCGGTTCGAGATCGGGGTGGTTGCTGATGATCAGGGGGATATCCACACGCCACTCCCCGGACTCCTTGCGGGCGAGCAAATCGAAAAGACAATGGGAGAACTTGGAAACGAGGATGCCCATGCGGGGGGGCGGGCCGGGCAAGTCGAGGGTCCAGGTCATGTTGAACCGCTCGGCGATGGGCCTAAACGCCGAAGCAATGGCGTCCGCCGCAAGGGCAAACCCGGCAAGATCCCACTCGACACGGAGGAAGAAGATGCCCTCGGCATCGTCGACATGCTGGTCGTAGTCGAGGATATTGCCCTGGTGGCGGGCAATGAAGTCGGTGACCGCAGCGTTGATGCCTTGCCGGTCGGGGCAATGGATGCGGAGGATGGCGGAGGAAACCGGGTCGGTCATGTCGGGGCGGGCCTTCGTTTCCAAACCTTGGAAAAGCGGAGAGGGTCCGTTTCCAAGGTTTGGAAACCGCCGGGATTAAACGGCGGTTTGGAAGGATTCACCGATCCCCTGGAAGAGGACGGTGGAGAGGTAGCGCTCGCCGGCGTCGGGGAGCACGACCACGATGGTCTTGCCCGCGAATTCGTCCTGCATGGCGAGACGCACCGCGACCGAGGCGGCGGCTCCGCAGGAGATGCCGATCAGCAAGCCTTCTTCGCGGGTGAGGCGGCGGGCGAACTCCACCGCTTCGGCGCTGTCGACTTGCTCCACGCGATCGACCACGGAGAGGTCGAGGTTGCCGGGGATGAAGCCGGCCCCAATGCCTTGAATTTTGTGGGGACCGGGCTTGAGATCCTGTCCGGCGAGCTTCTGGGTGATGACCGGGCTTTCCTTGGGCTCGACGGCGACGGAAAGGATCTTCTTTCCTTTGGTGTTTTTGATGTAGCGGGAGACCCCGGTGATGGTTCCACCGGTGCCGACCCCGCCTACGAATACGTCGATCTCGCCGTCGGTATCGTTCCAGATTTCCGGGCCGGTGGTTTGCTCGTGGATAGCCGGGTTCGCGGGGTTGTTGAACTGCTGGGGCAGGAAATATTTATCCGGGTGTTCGGCGGCGAGGGCTTCGGCCCGGGCGACCGCGCCCTTCATGCCCTCCGCCCCGGGGGTCAACAGCAGGTTGGCGCCGAAAGCAGCGAGGACGCGCCGGCGCTCAATGCTCATGGTCTCGGGCATGGTGAGGGTGAGGGGGTAACCACGGGCGGCAGCCACGAAGGCGAGGGCGATGCCGGTGTTGCCGCTGGTCGGCTCGATGATTTCCATGCCGGGCTTGAGGATACCGCGTTTTTCCGCGTCCCAGATCATCGAGGCGCCGATCCGGCATTTCACCGAATAGGCGGGATTGCGGCCTTCAATCTTGGCGAGAACCTGTTTGGCCTTGATGCCTTTGGTCACATGATTGAGGCGGACAATCGGGGTTTTTCCAATTGCTTCGGAATTGTCAGCATAAATGGCGCTCATACAAGAATCTCCTATTTCCGCTAATGTCTATCGACAAATGGGGGTTTCTGTCAACGAATTGACAAGAGTATCACCGCTCTTTCCCTCAAAAGCAAAGGGAAAATCGAAGATTCCGGGGGTTCGCGGCGTCCCTGCAAGCAAGTTGCGGGGGGGGTGTGAAGCTGGTTTACTCGCAGATGACGTCGCCGGTGATGGGATCAATGCGGCAAACGGGAGGAGGAGGCGGAGGAGGAGGCGGTGGTTGAATGGGTATAATGATAGGACGGTTCGGTCCGGAAGATGGCGGAGGGGAGGCAGGAGCCGGCGCGGCAGCGCTGGTGCGTTCGATCCGCTCGTCGACGAGGACAGGTTCGGTGACCTGGGTGCGGATGCGGAAGTCGCGGTACACCATGTCGCTCATGCGGCTCTGGAGGTTGGATTCGGTGGCGGGGCCACGGCGGTTGAGGCGAACGCCGTTCCAGAGATCAAGGGGAAGATGGATGCGGAATCCGACAAAGTAGTCGGTGCGGTTAAGTTCGGAGTTTTCAAACCATTCGGCGTCAAGGGTAAGTTGGCGGCAGATTCGTGATTCGAGGCGGGCTTTCCATCCGGAAAGATCTTCGGTGTAGTCGGAACTGAAATCATAATACCCGACATAGACTGCGGTGGGGGCGATTTGATCTACGACAGGGAGCCATACGCCAATTTCTGCATCGAAACCTTCAAGGGCCTCTTCAATGCGACGGAAGGTGGAGAAGGTCGTGACGCGCTGGCCCCCGGAGATGACGGAGGAGCTGGATACAGAGTCACCGAGGGCGACTTCGTCCTTCAAGGGAGAATAATAGTTGAAGCGGGCATCGATCCAGCGACTGAGAACTTCCACTCCCCCACCGACTTGGTCGAAGCGGTTGTCATTTTCGGTCCAACGTTGGTCATAAAAGGCATTGAGTCCAACGATGATCCCGAGGTCGGGAAGGTGGCGCCGAATAACGAGGCCGGCATTGGCTTCCTGCTCGCGGGATTCGAGGAAGGTTCCGCGAAGATTGAGAAAGAGGATGGCGTCGTCTCCCTGCCATACGGGGACAAGGGCATCGATAAAGGCTTCTTGAACATCCGAGCTGAAACGGCCGCCGAGAACCAACCTTCCGGCGTCGAACCAGGAAGGTTCGTGGGAGGACTGCTCGTTGAGGGTCAAGGGGGGCAGATCGACCGGGGCGGATTCGGATTCATTGGCCGGAGGCTCGGAAAAGGCGGGGAGGGAAAGGAGCAGGCCAAGGCCGAGAGACCAGCGAATCGAGCGTAAGAGGTGGATGTGCATAGGTGTTCTCCGGAACATGATTAAAAGAAGGTTACGCGTACCCGGAAGCCGAGTACGTCCTGATTTTCGAGGATCAGCACTTGGAGGGTAACAAATTCCACCTCATCATCAAGCTTGAGGGTGGACTCGCTGAGGATCCAAGGGCCCCAATCGACCCAAGTTTCCATGTCGGTGGTGGCTTCGAGGTGGAAGGTAAGACCGGGATCGTTCCAGCGGCGGAAGTAGGTGAAGCTGTTCAAGGTGAGATTGAACGGCTCGATGATCAGCCGGGAGAGATCGGCATCCGGGTTGTTGGGGTCGGTGCCGAACGCGTATTCCTCGTCGTTGGTGCGCCCGTCATTGTCGGGATCGGCATCACCGCCCCACAAGGTCGATTCAAGTCCGGGATCGAAGCGATCCGGGCCGAACTGATCGAAGTCCCATTGCTCGCGAACGGTGAGGGGCGGAGGCACACCGACGTAAATAATGAAGGATGCGGTTGCCGTTGCTCCGAGAGGGTCGGTGGCGGTGACCACCACGGGGAAGACGCCCTCATCGATCGCGCTGCCGGAGAAGACGCCGTTGGTGAACTCGATTCCATTGGCTCCATTGGAGAAGGAAACGGTGATCACGAGGTCATCGTCGGGGTCGGGATCGGTGAACAAACCAGGCGGCAGGACGTAGGCAAAGGGGTCCCCGATTTCCGTGAACTGGTCGGCAAGGGTCTGGGTGGCAATGGGCGGACGATTTTCGCCAAAGCGGTAGATGAAGGCATAACCACGGGCATTCGGGAGATTCGTGTTGGAGAGATCACTGGGGGCACCGACGATGGCGATGTCCTTGTTCATGCTAACTGCGGAGCCGAACAGTCCGGCAGGAACGCCGGGCGGACGAAGGATTCGTTCGACTTGGGTCCAGTTGGTGGCGGTGATGGAGGACCGGGTGAAGTAGTAAATGGCGCCGATGTTGTTGTTGGTGTTGTTTTCAGGTGCACCAACCATCAACTGGTTTCCAAAGACCGAAACACTGTTTCCGAACCGGCGTTCGATGCCGGTGTGGCGATCAAACGACCCAACGAGGGTAAAGGTATTGGAGCCGCCCAACTTTTCGTAATGGTAGACGCGGCCGGCCCGGAAGACGTTGCTGACCGTGATCCCGGGCGCACCGACGATCAGGGTATCCTGGTCAACGCTGAGCGACCAACCGAACTCGCGGGAGATGTTGGTTTGTGGCGGATTGATGAACTGGGCGAGACCCCAGGCTCCGGGGCCTCCTTCGTCACGAAGGAAGTGGAAGACCGCGCCTTCGCGATTGGTGTTCAAGAGGTTGGCATCAAACTGCTGGGCACCGACGACGAGGCTGTCGCCGGACAAGCTGACCGAGAATCCGAATCGGGAGTCGACACTACCCGCGTTGGTGGGCGACCAGCGCATGATCTCTCCCCACTCGCCGGGGCCGCCGGCATCGCGTTCGAAGAGCATCACCGCGCCCACGGTGGTTCCGGTGGCATTGATCCGGGCATCGGGAGCGCCCACGGCGAGCAAATCGCCTTCGAGGGCAACAGCGATTCCGAATGCGGCGTTGTTGTTCAGGTTGGTGGGAATGATGTGCTTGACCTGACCCCAGGCGGAGGGTCCGCCTTCGTCGCGCTCGAACAGGTAGACCGAGCCGGTGACCCGGTTGGTCGGGTCGAGGGTGCCGATGGCTCCGACGGCGAGACGTTCCTCGGTAAGCGCCACCGAGCGTCCGAACCGGTTGTTGGTGGTGGTGGAGGTGGCCGGGCTGAGTTGGACGAGTTCGGTCCAGGCATTGGTGCCAGCGGGTAACCTGCGGTAGAGGATAGCGAGACCGGAGTTCGTCGCGCTGACCGAGGCGTTCGGGGCTCCGACCACCGCGAGTTCAGGCAGGATATCCACGGCGAGACCAAAGGACCCTTGGAACAGGATGTTGGTGGGGCGAAGGGTCGCGTCGAGCGCATTACGGGCGGTTACCGTGGTATTGGAATCGACGACAGGATCAGCAAAACCGTCATTCACGGTAATGCGGAACCGGGTGAAGAGGGTTCCACCGGGAGGGACGTTGTTGGTACCGACCGAGAAGACCATGGCGCGGAGGTCGTCGGTCGCAGTGGCAGCGGTGATGTTGGTCGCGGTATAGGTTCCCGGTCCGGAAAGAACGAAGGCGCCGAGGTTGCTCAAGATTCCATTCCCGGCGGGAAGGATGTTGACGGTTACCGCGAGGGGCTGAAGGGTCAAGTCATCGACCTCGGCAATGGTGACATTGGCAAAAAGGTCGATGGTAGACCGGTAGTAAACTTCCTGGCCGGCTTGGGTGCCGGTGATGACCGGAGGATCGTTAACGGCGGTTACCTCGATGAAGGTGTTGGTGTTTACGACCAATGGGGACTTGTTGTCGGTGACGGTGATGGTGAAGTAGGTGATTTCCGACCCGGGCACGGGAATCCGGTTTTCAGTAGGGACGAAGAGGAACTCACGGAGCGCGGCGGTGGCGGCGGCGGCGGTGAGGCCGTCGGCGCGGTACACCCCTCCCCCTTGATCGACGAACGGACCGAGGTTGATCAGCACGCCCTTGTCGGGATCATCGAGGAAGACCTCGACGTCGACAGGTTCCATCAACTGCTGGTCCACCTCGGTGATGGTAACGGGAATGAAGAGCTGGCTGATGCTCTTATCGGTGATGGGCGCATTTACGGAGGGATTGTCGATTTCCGGAGGATCGTTGATCCCTTGCACAATGAGGGTGATGGTGGCGGTGGCGCGGTCGCTTCCGACTTCGTGAACGGCAACGCGCACCGTCCCGGTGACCTCGGGGTTTACACCATCGGAGACCACGTACTGGAAGGTCTCGCTGTAGGGATACGCCAAGGCAGGGGCCGGGGTGTAGAGGACAAGGCCGGCATCCACGGATACCGAGCCTCCTGCATCCGTGCCGAAGGCGTCGGTGAGTGCGTACCCGGCGGGCAATTCATCGTTGGCGGTGACATTGAGCGGGGCGTCCACGGCGTCGGAGAGGACGACGAAGTCGGAGGTGAAAACGATCGTGTCGTCGGCGCGGACGATGACCCGGGCCTGACGCTGGTCACCAAGATCGTTCTGAATGATGTAGCGGAAGGCGTCGAACCCGGTAAAATCGGGATCGGCGGTGTAGAGGACGGCCTTGCCATCGCCACGAATGGTCACGGTGGCGCCCTGGAAGGTGGGGCCGACGCTAAGGATGGTGAGGTCGCCCTGGGAGTCGGTCCAATCGCGGTCGTTGGCGAGGACGTCGAGCTCGCGGGTGGCCCCGGGGGCGACGTGGTATTCATCGTCCACCGCGAACAGGAAGCTGTTGTCGGTGACGGTATAATCAAAGACGTTAGTGAAGCTCTGCCAGTCGGCAAGTTGATTGAACAATTCGGAGGCAGTGGCGTCGTGGACGATGCCGCCGGTGGCGGTCATGTTGATGAGACCATTGCCGGGATTGGCGAGGTTGGTTACGGCGACGATGACGAACCGGTCGTCGGGCACGACGGCATTGATGTCAATTTCGGCGATGGTGGTATCGGTAATCATTTGGGCGTAGGTCCGTTCCCATACCGAGTCTTCATCGGTAGCATCGGTGATGTTTTGCGCGGTGGGGGTATCGTTGAGCCCGATCACCAGCACGGCGACGACCGAGGTGTACAGGGAGAACGAGGCGTCAGGGCGGAGTTCGCGGACGACGATGTTAAAGGTATCGATGACTCGTTCATCGCGGGCGAGGGATTGGAGGTTGGTGGAAACGGCGGGATCGTAGGTGATGGTGATGATCGCATCGCCGAGGGTCGTGGTGTTCAGGGCGGCCTGTTCGCGGCTGGTGGAATCCACGGCCACGATATCAAGGAAATCGCCGCGATCGATCTCAATATCGTTGGAGATCAGATTGGTCGCGGTGAGCAGGTAGGTGGTCTTTTCATCGGTGACGTAGAAGTCGATGAGGTCGATCACACCAGGAAGGGTTCCACTGAGATCGACGACATGGAGATCGACGAGGTCGGGATCACCGGAGGTGGGCGGGAGGAGGTATTGGATGTCGAGGCCGCTGGCCAGGATGTCCTCGAGCGGGGTCGAGGTAGCATCGACGATGGGCTGGAGTTTGGACAACGAATCGGGGTCGGGATGGATGATGGCGGGATCGTCACGGCCTTCGACGAGCAGGGTCACAGTGGAGGAGCTGCGATCGCTTCCGGTTTCATGGACGATGACGATCACGGAACCGGTGACGAGGCCGGAGGTGTCGTCGGAGACGAGGTAGCTGAATGACTCTTGGTAAGGATAAGGTCCGGCGTAAGCGGGGTTGGGGGTGTAGAGGATCGTGTTGTTGGCGCTAACGGTGGCGGAACCGCCTTCGTTGCCGGAGAAAAGGCCGGGGGCGAGGGTGTATTCATCGGCATAGGCGGGATCGAGGACGTCGTTGGCGAGGACATCAAGCTCGTTGTTGAGGGTGCCGGAAAGCACGGTGAACCGGCTTTCGAGAACAGGAAGGGCGCCGACCTTTACCGAGACGGTTCCCTGCCCGGTGCCGCCAAGGCCGTCGTTGACCGAATAGGTGAAGGTATCGACACCGACAAAGTTGGTAGGCGCGGTATACAGGACGTGGGCGCCGCTGATCGAAACCACGCCGCCTTCAGCGGTCGGTGTGACGTGGGTGATGGTCCACCCGGAGGCGGAGCCGGGGAGAACAAAGTCATTGGCGAGGACGGGCAAGCGGTTGGTCACACTGTTGCGAGCCACCGTGAAGGCATCATCCTGGGTGAGGGCGACGAGGTTGCTCTCGCGGTTCTTGACCCGGACCCGCACGGTGGCGGAGGCGCGGCGGTCGCCACCGTCGGAGATTTCATAGGTGAACTGTTCGATGTAGTCGGGAGAGGGCACGGCGACCGGACGATAGATGAGGGCCAGATTGCCGGGGGCAATGGAGACCTCACCCCCTTGATTGGGGGTATTGGTTCCGATGCCTAGGGAGGAAATGGACACGGTTTGGTTGAACGAGGGCTGGATGCGGTCGTTCAAGGTGACGGGCAGGAGGAAGCTGGTGGCGACATTGGTCCCGGCGGGCACTTCGTAAAACACCGTGAAAGCGTCATCATTGGCGAAGAGGTCGCCGCGGCGGACGGATACAGTGACACGGGCGATGTCGGTATTGATCGAGTCGCTCATGGTGTAGGTGAAGCTCTCCTCGCCAAAGAAGCCGGGAGCGGGAGCGTAAAGGAGCTTGTTATCCATGATGGTGACAAAGCCGCCCTGGTCGGGGGCATTGGGACCAACCCCGATGTTGAGTATGCTATAGATCTTACCGGCTTCGGGGTAGCTGATGTCGTTGGCGAGAACGTCGAATTCATAGTCCGCGCCGCCACCCCGGACGATGAAGCGGTCGGGGTTTGCGTAGATACCGTTGGCCACGGTGGCGATGGTGACACGGCCGGTCGCGGTGCGGGCGGGGGTGGCGAGATCCCGGACGACATAGCTGAAATCAAGCTGATCGATGACCGAGGTGGCAGTAAAGGTGAGGGAAGTGCCGCCGTTGGCCGCGAGGGTTCCGATTGACGTCGGGGTCGCGGGGGAGACGGAGAGGATCTCCAGCGAGCCCCCGGGCCGGGGGAACAGGCGGTCATTGGCGAGCACATCAAGGTTCACGGGATCGGGGGATCCGGCGAGAAGGGTGAAGAAGTCGGAGGCGACTTCGATCCGTCCGACGAGGATGGTAATGGTGCCGGTTCCGGTGCCGCCGATTTGATCGGTGGCGACGTAACGTGCGACCTCGGTGCCAATGAACCCGGGATTCGGGGTGTAGACGAGGCGGGTCTGGTCAGGATGAATGGTGAGCGTGCCGTTGGCGGCGGGATCGAGGAGAGACTGGATGCGCAGGTTGGAGGTGGACTCAGTGACGAGGTTGTCGTTGGCGAGGACGGCAAGCTCGTTATCGAAGCTTCCCGGCAGAACGCTGAACATGTCGTCCTGGATGTTGAGGGTGCCCCGGCGTTCCACGATATTGACCACGACATCAGCGGTGGCGGTGGAGTCGCCTCCGGCGCTGACTTCATAACGGAAGGTCAGCGGGGTTAACCCGTTGGTCGCGGTGTAGACGAAGGCGTTGCCGGAGAGGATCGGCTGACCGGGCTGGGAGCTGGAAACGATCCCGAGGAGGGTAAGCCCGGCCCCGGAGGCGGGAAGCATGTTGTCGTTGGCGAGCACGTTGAGGGACACGGTTTCGCCGGCAGCGACGGTGAAGGCATCGTCGGCGGCGTTGAGGACACCGTTGAGCGGGGGAACCACGGTGCGGACCATGACCCGGGCGGCATTGCGGTCGCCTTTGTCATTCTCGATGATGTAGCGGAAGTAGTCGTCTCCCACAAAGCCGGAGGGTGAGCTATAGATGAGGGACAAGCCGTCAGGCGCAATGGCCACAGTTCCGCCATGGAGGGCGGGACCGGCGGAGACGATGGTGAGGATTCCTTGGGAATCGGTAAAGTCGCGGTCGTTGGCGAGGACGTCCAGAGTGACGTTCACGGCATTGAACGGCACATAGAAGTTGTCATCGGTGGCGAACAGGAAGCTGTTGTCGATGAGGGTGTACTCGAAGACATTGGTGAAGCTGTGGGTGATGGACATCCGGTTAAGGAAGTCGGAGACGGTGGCATCGTGGGTGATGTTGGTGTCGGTGATGACCACGAGGGCGTCGCCGGGATTGGCAGCGTCGGGATCGGGAATGAACCGGAGGCGGTCGTCGGGGACGATCTGGTTAACATCGAGTTCGATGGCGTGTTCACGCTCGATGAGGGTTTCGAGCCCGATGGACCAGACGGAATCTTCATCGGTGGTGTAGTCGACGGTGAAGTCGATGGAATAATCGAGGGGGTTGGCGGTGGGGGTGTCGTTGAGACCGACCACGAGGACGGCGACGAGCGAGGTAATTTGACCGGCGGTGGCTCCATCGGAGACGACGACGTAGAAGGTGTCGATCAACAGTTCCTCGCGGGCGAGGGCCTGGAGGTTGCTGGAGACGGAGGGATCGTAGGTGATGACCCCGGCGTTGAGGACGAGGCTGGCCCCTTCCCGACTGAGGGAATCGACGGAGATGATCTCGAGAATGTCGATGCGGTCGATGTCGGTGTCGTTGGCGAGGAGGTCGGCGGTGTCGATGTCGAGGGGGGTGTCTTCATCCGTGACGAAGAAGTCGCGGAGCAGGACGGTGCCGGGGATGGTTCCGGAGAGATCGAGGATGGCGAGGTCGGTGAGGCTGGATCCGCCGGAGGTGGGAGGCAGGGTGTACATAAGGTCAAGCCCGCCGCCGGTGAGGACCTCCTCGAGGGTGGTGTTTTCATCGAGGAGAGGATCGAGAAGGCCGAGGCTGTCGGGATCGGGGAGAACGATCGGGGGATCGTTGAGGCCGGTGACGATAACATCGATGGGTCCGATGCCGATGGCGCCATGGGAATCCTCGACCGCGTAGAAGAAGCGGTTGGTGAAGCGTTCGTCCTCGGCGAGGCCACGCAGGAAGCTGGAGGCGGAGGCGTCATAGATCAGGTGGTCCTCCTCGCGATTGGCGCGCAGGGTGAGGGACACGGTGGCGCCAACATCGGTCACGGTTTCGTAGCGGGTGTCTTCGTTGAGGATGACCCAAACGCCCTTGTCGGGGTGGTTGTCGACAAAGAAGCGGGGGATGGTGAAGGCGTCGTCATTGAGCACGGTGACGGTGTGATATCCATTGTAACCGGGATGCCCGCCGTAGTTGGCGATGAGGATTTCGACATCGGTGGCGAGTCCGTGGTCCGGGGCATGAACGGTGACGGGAAGCTGTCCCGGGGTGCCGGAATAGCCGGTGATCGGGTTGATCGCACCGAAGACACCGACCACACGGAGGGTTTCCCAAGTGTCGTCGGTGTCGATGTCGAAGTCGTTGCTGATGATGTCCTGCGTGTTCGGGGTCGGGGCGGGAATGGGATCGCCGGGGAAGACGAGGACTTGGCCTGCGAGTTCGGGGCGGACCATGATCCGGGCCGTGGTCAATTCGGTGACGTTGGTGATGATGTCGAGGACGGCAACCGGCGAATCATTGACCCCGATGACGCGGACGGAGACCGAAGCCTCGCTGCGGGAGGTCGGCGTCCGGGGAAGGAGGCTTTCCCAGATGCCATTGGTTCCGGTCTGGCCGGCGAAGGTGACAGGTATGGTAAAGGAGTTATCATCGAGAACCGTGACCGCAACAACTCCGTTGTAGTTCGCGGGGACGGCACCGGTGATCCGGATTTCATCGCCGGTTTCGAGGCGGTGGTTGGGGGCGGCTACGGCGGTGTTGGTGCCGGAGGTGGAATACCCCTGGACGGTGTCGGAACCGATATCGATGATCTCATAATAGAAGGTGTCGATGGTTTCCACACCGACGGGGAGGGCCTGGAGCAAGGGCGTGGATCGGGGGTCGAAAAGAATGGATTCACCGCGAAGAGGGGAATCGCCGGGGACGATGGTAACGATCGCACCGAGTTCGGAAACCGTGGAGACCGCATCCCCCACCCCGCCATCGGAAAAGGTACTCACGTCTACGATGACGAGCCGGTCGTTGCCATCGCCATCAAAGTCGTTGGCGAGGACATTGAGGGTGGCCAAATCATCTTCAGTGACGGTGAAGATGTCGGGCACAGCGAGGGGCTCGGCATTGTCCTGTCCGAAGGGTGTTCCACTGGGGTCACCACCGGGGGAGATGGGAGAGGCGTTGAAATCAGCGTCGGGATCAAAACCACCGAAGGGTCCGGGAACGATGAACCCGTGCGGGACAAGGGCGAAGCCAAAGAATTGAGGGGCGAGGGAGATGGAGTTGTTGCCGATGTTGAGGACGTTGGTACCGGTAGCGGGATCGAGGAAAATCCCAAGGTAATTGTGGCGGGCCACTGGTTCGAGGCTGGTATTGCGGGCGAGGCTGATTTGCCCGCGGGAGTTGAGCCGGGCCGGGGCGGCGGCTTCGGACGCGCGGACCACGGGAGTGATGTTGCTCGGGCTGGTCAGAGCGATCGGGGAATTGGTGAAGGCGACCACGACACCGAAACCGGGGTTAAGCATCATGCTGGCTGCGACCCCGGCCACCGGATAAATGGAATTGGTGCCGATGATGGTGCTACTGGCGAAGTCGTGGACTTTAACTCCGTCCACGTAAAGGGAATACGGGGCGAGGTTGACGGGGGTGGAATCGCGGCGAACGTAGATTTCGATGAAGCTGGGATAGGCGTCGCTGAAGCTGATTTCATTGATGACCACGCGCTGAAGGGCATTGAATTCGATAGCGCCGGAATCCGGGACGCCCTGCCGGAGAACGCCACGCTGGTCGATACTGTTGGTTGAGGCGTTGGCCTTGTTAATGGCGGGACTACCCGCCAGTGGTTCATAGTAGGCCGTGGGGTTGCCGCTGGCATTGAGCGGGGCGAGGAGGGGATTGACCGAGGTGACGTCATTAGGGTGGGAAAGAAGGAAGACTTCTTCACTTTGCCCGAGTTGGGTGATGATGGTTTTGGTGGAATCGTCGCAAAGGTTGCCGCCGCGGGAAATGATTTCGCCGGTGCCGCTGACATCAAGGTTGCGTCCGCTGAAATCGGCGAAGATGGAATGGGCGGGGCGGACGGCGGTGCCGGATGCCACACTCAATAACGCGCTGGCCCGGCCGGACGCGTCGGTGTTTTCCGCGAAGGTGGCGTGGGTGACCCAGGTATGTTGAGGCGTGCCTTGCGTCCGGTTCTGGGCGACGAGGGCGCCACCGCCATCGCCGGTGACATTCAATTGCCGGTTCCCGGAGAAGGTGGTGTTGATGATGTGGACGGGTTTGTCGGTGTAAATGGATACACCAGCCCCGCTCATTCCGCTGTCCGCAGCAAGGGTGTTTCGGCCGATGAAGCATCCGTCGAGGATGAGACCACCGCCATCCACGTCGATGGCTCCTCCGTATTCGGTGGCAATAGAATCGACGACGGCGACGTTGCGGAGGGTCAGGGTACCATTGGACTGAACGAGGAGGGCTCCGCCAAACGCGGCGGTACCGTGACTCAAGGTCACGCCTTCGATGGTGACATTGGCGTTGATGCGAAGAATGCGGCGGTTGGGTATGCTGTCGCCGTTGTTGTCGCCGCTGATGGTAAGGAGATTGGCGCCGGGGCCTTTAATGGTGACGTTGCGGATAAGGTTGTTGGCGGTGGCGCCGGGCATCCGGATGGTTGCGGGATACTCAGGCAGGGCGAAGGTGATGTGATCGTTGTTGCCAGCCGTGTTCAGTGCGTAAAGGAAGGAGCCGGGCAGGCCGTCGTTCTGGGCGCGGGTGACGAGGTGGTTGCGGGGTTCGGCCTGAACCTGAATGGAGAGGGTCCGGGTGGAGGTAAGGAGGGCGAAGTCGCGGGCACTGAGGGTAAAGGTGGTGCCACCGGGATCATCGACGGGGAAAAGGAAGTTGGGATTGAGGGCGTAGACAATGTTGGTCAGGGAGGAAAGAATGGCGGGGACTTGTCCGGACATTTGATAGGTCGCATTGGAAACGAGAGCGAATCCGCCGAGGTTGGAAAGGGTTCCTTTGTTGGCGTTGTCAAAGGTGATGGTAAAGAGGACATTGTTGGTGTCGTCGTTGGTCAGCCCGAGAGTGAGGAAGGGCCGAATGGGATCGACGGGAGGCAGGATCACCGGTTGGCTGGCCGGCAGCGGCACGTTAAGAATCTGGGGGGCGTTGTTGACGCTGGTAATGCGGATGCGGGCATTGTTGTTTTGGGAACTGAGCCCAAGGGCATCGGTCACGGTGACAGTGATAATCGTGTCGGCGGTTTGTCCGATGGGCAAGGCGCCGGGCGTGGGGGTGAAGACAACCTGGCGAAGCAAAGCGGTCAGGTCGGCCTGGGCCTGGAGAGGAAAACTGGTGACCGACAGTGAGCCGAGGGCGGGATTGGAGAGGGTGAGAACAGCGCTGACCTGCTGGGCTCCGCCCTGGTCGACATCGGTCACAAACACGGTCGGCAGGGGATTAAAGGGAGGCGAGCCATCGGACTTGACGATAGGGTCACTGGGGATGCCGGTGATGCTTGGGGGCGTCTGGACCTGGAGGATATTGATGTTGTTGGTGCGAACGGCCGTGCCGCCGTACCCATCGGTCATGGTGAACCGGATGGGAACCACAACGGAAGGATTGGTAATGATGCCGGCAAAGGACTGGAAGGCGAGGCTCTGAATGGCCGCACCAAGCGTGGTTCGATTGCCTTGGGCAAACGGAGCGGGGACAAAGGTGCCAAGATTGGTCTGGGCGGGGTTGGCAATTTCGAGGAGCAGGCTAAACTGATTGTCTCCGACATCGGGATCGATGATGTAGTCGATTTGGAAAGGCTGGAAGGACTGGCCTTCGACCACGTTCGTCGGATTCACCAGCATCTCGAAGATGGGTGGGGTGTTGATCACGGTGATGGTAAAGTTGGCATTCGTGGTCACGGTGATGTTGTCCAGCACTCCCCGCACCTGGATGGTGGCGGAGACATTGTTGATGGTCCCGGGCGCTCCACGGTAACGCTGGGGAATCACCCCGAGATTCTGGATGGCGGTGGTGACCTGAGCGGGGAATCCATTGGTGACAAAGCGGTTCGTGTTTCCGGGGAAGACGAGAAGCTGTTCGTTCGGAAACGAAACGGTAAGCTCAAGCGCTTCGGGGTTGGGCATGTTGTGGTCGACGTCGTCGATCACCACGGTGGAGAACAGGTTGGAGATTCCGATATTATCTCCAAAGGCGCGGTTGACCACACCGCTGATGGTGGAGGGGTCGGGTACGGGAGTGACGGTGAGGTTGAAGTTGGTGCTTACGATAAAATCGCCATCGGACACGGTCATGGTGATGACGGCGGACCCGTTCTGGTCGCGGCGGGGAATGAGGGTCAAGGTCCGGTTGGATCCGGAGCCTCCGAAGATCATCCCGTTGGTGTCGATCAGGCTCGGGTTGCTGGACGAGCGGGTCAGCACGAGGGAGCTCAAGGGGGTGTCGACGTCCTGAAGGACGAAATTGTAAACATTGGTGGTATCCTCCGCCATGGTCACATTAGGGACCGGAGGCACGAAGCGCGGGGGATATGGCCGGAACCTGACACTGTACTCCACGGTATTGGTATAACCGGGAGCTACACCGGTGATACGGAAGGTTGCCACCCCGGACTGGTTGGTCAGAGGTTGCACCGTGGCGGTGAGGTTGGTTGGTCCGGAATTGGTCAAGGTGATGTTTGCGCTGGGCACGATGTTGGTGCCGCTCAAGGTGACGGCGGTAAAGGTGGAGCCGGTGGGGTAGAATTGAAAGACCCGGGAGAAGGCGGCGCCCGGCGCGGAATTGGTGGCCGGGTCCGGCGCGGAGGGATTAAAGCTGGGCAAGGGGGTGAAGACGGTAGTGTAGGTGAGGGTGTTGGTCTGAGCGGTCGGACTGACCGCAGTGAGACGAATGGTCACCGGACCCGATTGACCAGCAGCCTTGGTCTTGGTGACGGTGTACGTGTCGTCCACCTTGACCAGAGTGACGGGGTCGATTACATGGGCACCGCTAACCACAAATACCCCGGCAGTTGTTCCGGTAGGAAGGATGGTGATGGCTTGGACTCGCTCCACATTGACCGTGGTGGTCAAAAGGCTGGATGGCGAAAACGAGGGAACCTGGGCGAATGCCGGAAGCGATGCGCCGAGGGTCAATCCCAAGGCAATTCCAAGGCAGCGGAGCGTCGTGGACGCCGTAAGGAGGTGGGTTTCTCTATTCATAACTGGCACTCGGAGTGGAATGAGGAAGGCTAGGAAACAAGAGGTGTTACGGGGTAATTCCGATTTCAGAAAGGGGACGAAGGACAGGAGGGGTGGCCGGTGGTTCGAGGGCCGGAAGTTGAAGGGCCTTGGCCCGTTCCGGGTTGATCTCGATCGAGGTTTGCGCGAGGAGGTTGCTCATGAAGGCCCGCTCGACTTCCTCCTGCTTAATCCGGATAAGACGGCGGCGGAGGGTCGGGGCGACTTCGTCAAACGGCGTGACGGTGGCGGGTCGTTCGTCGGACTTCATGACGACATAGACGCCCCGGTCGACCACGATGACATCACTGACCTCGCCGGGGGCAAGGGCTAGCCCGGACTCAGCAACGGCGAGGGGGATTCGATTGGTCAGCGCGGAAAATTCGAGCCAGCCGAGATCTCCACCCCGGTAGCGGCTGATCGTGTCTTCGGAAGCATCTGCAGCGATCGTACCAAACCCCTGAAGCCGGCCTTGCTGGGTCACCGCCTCACGGTTTTCAAGGAACGCCGCCCGGGCCGAGGCCAGAGCGGCGCGGAGTTCCTCAGTGCCCTCTTGTGGATCGAAGGCTTGAACCTGCCGGTAAAGAATGGCGAGGCGGGCCATGCCTTCGCGGCGAAAACGATCGATGTTGTCCTCGTAGTGAGCGCGGAGGTCCTCATCGGTGACACGAACGGCATCACGCTCGACCTGAAGGGAACGATCCAGCCACTGGCCGAGCTGCCGGTTTTCCAACTCGCGGCGAACGATGGGATCATTGAGGACTTCGGATTGGGCAGCAGCCTGGAGCATGGCCTGACGTTCGATGAGGTCCTGAATAATGGATTCGGGATCGGTGAGCGGCCTGCCGGTGGAGCGGCGACGTTCGATTTCGAAAGCGAAGTCCTCCTCGGTGATGGCGACCTCCCCCACCCTCGCAAGCGGCGGATCGACAGGTTCAGGAGCCGGAGACTTTCCGCACCCCGCCACGGCGAGGACAAGGGTAGCCACCATCAGGGGCCGCCGGACTTCCGTGCCGAGTTGATGAATCAAGGTATCCACTCCGCTTCGATGACGACAAACACGGTGTCTTCAGTGGAATCCGCCCTGAAATACATGCGGGCGGGGTCGGTCGCTCCGGCCGGTGCAGGAACGGAAACGACTGGCAGGGCGGCCTGAGACCAATGAATGAGATCACGGGAACTCAAGACACGATACACGACATCATTGACTCCTGGCGGTTGGCGGTAGGAGACGACCAGCTTGCCGTCGATGATGGTGGCGATGGGCAGGCCGGCTTGATCAGGCTGGTGGGGATCGAGTCCGAACGCGTAGCGCTGGAAGTGGGAGATTCCTGAACCGGAGAGATCGGCCTGAGCAAAGGCGCTGAGAGCGCCGGTGGCTTCGGGGAATTCGCGCAGACGCCAGCCGGCGAAGGAGTCCTGCCGTTCAATGATGGAAACGACAGCCTTGGCATCGCCAACCACGCGATAGGTTGCGCTGGTTCGGACGGTGATGTCCACAGTTGCCAATCCGCCAGGCAGGGCTGTGCCTGGTTTGGGCATTATGGTCAAAAGCAAGGTGGTTTGATTGACGCCCATGGTGTGGAAGGTGGAGAGGGTGTTGTAATGGGTGCCGTTGATGGCAGATCCACCGATATCGAGGCGAATGAGAACGTCCTGATTGATGACATCACGGCGGGTAATCAGGATCACGGCGGGACTTCCCGCATCACGGACGGCGATGGGCTCGAGCACTTCTACTTCCACCAGCATGAGAAGGTCCTCGATGGACACAGTCGCCTGGGCTGGAGTTCCGAGCCGATACCCGGAGCCAGCCTGAAGGGTCAGGTGAACAAATTCGGTCGGTTCAGTGACGCCATCCTGATACGGGGTAATGACCACATCGACCGAGGCCACCCCTTCGGGGAAGACCACGGTGGGAGGAACCTGAACATAGTCGATGCCATTCTGGGCGGTCCCGCTGAGACCGATGCCCACCGCGAGTTCAGTATCGAGGCGACCCTGACGGGTCAAGGTGAAGCGGCCCGGGGTTGGACCGTTTTCCGAGGCCTGAGGCTGGCTGGCGACCACGGAAATCCGGGGTTCTAGATGGAGATCACCGACAATCAATCGACCGGATTCGATCCATGAGTACACGTCGGCCTGGGCATCGGTGAGGCCCGGGAGGACGACGACAAGATTGGTGTATCCGCCGCCATGCAAGGCGGTTTGTAATTCATAGGTTCCATTGACCTTGATCAAGCGGAGGACGTGATGGACCCATCCCCCTCCGCCAACCGGCAGACGAGACATATCGATGATATCCACGCCGCTGGAGGCGAAGTCACTAAGGGTGACCCGGCCTTGATGGAACGATTCGAAAACATAAACATCGGTGCCGGCACCTCCCGACAACGTGCCCCTGGCACCTGCGATCAACACATCATTTCCTTGCCCGCCGACGGCGCTCGCCGAGGTACCGGCAGGGGCGACGATGGCATAGGAGCGGTCGGCTCCATAGGCAGCGAGGTACGCATCAAGCTCGGTGCCGGTCTTGCCGGAGCTTGGCGTGGAGACGATCTGGTTGGAGGCTAATCCTGAAGCATCCATGATCACGTAGCCTTGACTGGCGAGGGAGTGAAGATCGATCCGGCGGGATTCGAGTATGGAAAGCGTTTCGGGCACCAGCATTGGAGGTTGGTAGGCGAGGAGAAGGATGTCCCCCTCATCGGCGAGGTGGGCGGGATTCTCGTCGCGGACTTCGACGCCGAAGGAGCCGGGGGTAGCATCTGGCTGCATGTGTTCGTAGATCAACCGGCCCGTAAGCAGATCGGCTTGCGTGAAGGTGTCACCGACACCGAGGACGAGGTCGGGCTCCAGGGGATTGGAATAAACATTCCGAAGGGTCAGGGTGCCGGCGGGCGGAAGCCGGTTCAGAGTGTAGACCAACTGGGCGGGGGTACTGTCGAGATCGGCGGTGTCGAGGAGTACGGCGGTGGAGCCAGCGGGATAGACGATGATTTCCGAGGTCAACAGGGTGGGCATGCGGTTGTCGCGATGGGGATCGAGGCCTTGCAAATAGGCTTGCAGGGCGGAAATGCCGTCCCCGGTGAAATCTGTATTCGCGTCGGTGGGGTTCTGCTTGTCGAGACCGTGGAGATCTTCCCACCAGTCGGGCAGGCCATCGCCATCGGTATCGAGGGCCGTCCGGTGAAGACCGAGATCCATGCGGTAGGTCGCGGTGCGCAGCAATTGCTCGGTGGTGAAGGTGCTTCCGGCCGGTCCGAGCAGGGTGGCGGTTTGGCCATCCACCTTGACCGAAGCATGAAGATGAACCGACGGTGTGGGAGGAAGCGGAACGCCCCCTCCCCCGCTCAGTCCCAGGGCGATGGCGGAATGGGGCACATCGAGGCGATAGGAGTACGTGCCATTGTGCAAGGGGAACAGGGTCGTCTGAAGCTGCACAAGCTGGCCATCCGAGCGCTGAATGGTCCACGACAACCGTCCCGTGGTGATGAGGAAATTCTGAACCGAGGCGGTTCCAAGTACTTTGCCGTAGAAGACCGTGTGGGGTTCGGTAACCGTGGTTGCCCGGGCGTGGTTGACGGGAAGCAACGTGACGGCAAGAACCGCCGCGGCGACCACGGGGAAGAAGGCGTGTTTCAGGGAGACGTTCATGGGGTTCCTCATCCGTTCGATCAATTGCCGGAGTGTCCGTAGGTTTGGAAAACGAGTTTGATATCGGTGACCTGATCGATAAACCGGTCGAGCCCTTCGTCGGGATCGCTGTTCAGGGTCAGGCCGGGGATGATCAGCATCCATTCGGTGTTCCATACCGAGCGGCCGATCAGGCGGCTGTCAAAAACGAGTTCGTCTTCATCCACCTCGGATTCAGCATTGTGGTAAGCGCGGAAGCTGGAGTAGCGCCGGGGAGCTCCGATGCGGCCGTTGAGGGTATCGAGCAAGGGAATGAAGCGACTCTTATCCAGCGAGGAGGTCAACGACGGGAGGGGTGTGGGCACTTGCTGATCCACGACCTTCCAGGTCCGGATCTTGTCGGGGGTGATGGCATTGGCCACGGACATGATATCCATGCCGACGGGAATGAGGTAGACCCGGGGCGTCTTGGGGAGGTCATTGAGCACATCATCGGAGAGGTAGTCGGAGAACCACACCCCGACCGAGCGGACCTTGGTAGCAAACACCGAGGGATCGTAGGCGTGGTCGCCGCCGCTGAGGGGACGTCCGAAGACATTCTGGCCAGCGGTGATGGTGGTGCCGAAACGCAGGACAATCCCTGGCTCGACGGCGGCATTGCCGTTGGCGGCGATATCGGAGGCAAAGGGCCGGGCGAGGTAGCGGTATTCCGGAACATCCCAGAGGTTGTCGACCCGGGCATTTTCGAGGGTCTGCTGCCAGAGGGTGTCGGAATCCTCACCGGCTCCGGGGAAGCCGGGATAGCCATCCGGCTGGGTCTCTCCACTGGGCAGGATGCGGAACAGTTCGGTGCGGAGGGAGAGTTTGCCGGTTTCCGTTTGGGGATTGTTGAAGCCGAGCTGGCCTTTCAAAGCCTCATAATTGATGCGGAGGCGAGCGAGCACACCAGCGAGGCCGTCGGCTCCCATCTGGGGTTCGCCATCCACTACGAGACCAAGGGTGCGGGCACGAATAATTTCGGCGAACAGGGAGCTCGGGGAGGCGGGATCGGAAGGATCGAGGTTGGTTTCGTAATCATAGGCCTTGGCGGCGAGGTAGGCATAACGGGCGGCAACGTCGAACATCGCATTGTAGTTCTGGAGGGCGTGGTTGCGATGGACGCGGAAGGTCATGTCCTGGTAGCGGTTCATCTGGGTCATCGCGGCGACCCGTTTGTTGAAGGCCGCGCGCTCGTCGATGAGCCGGGCCCCGGCGGCCACGGTGGAGCGGTAACGTTCGGACAAGGCGCGCAAGGCCTCGATTTCTTTGAAGATGGCGATGCGCAGAACGGGTTCGTCTCCGATCATGTCCTCGAGGCTGCGGATCAGTTCCTCCTGGGCGAGGCGACGTTCGAGGCGCTCTTCAAAAAGTTGTAATTCCGCGTCGACAATATCGAAGGCGATTTCTCCGGCGAGGAGGAGGGCTCGGGACACTTGCTGGGCAACGGAGATTCCGGTTTCGATCGTTCCGGCCGCCAACATAGCACCACCGCGGACTGCAGAGAGGGCGTCGCCAGGGGAGAAAGCAAGGCCAGCGGTGGGAAGATTCTTTGGCACAAACTCGGACGTGGCCTGACCGAACGTGAGCGCAGTATCCTTGGCGTCTTCCGCGATATCGATCGCGGTGGCGATGCCTTTTAGTATGTTCAACGTCACATACTTGATGCGGGTGTAGATTTCCTTTTCGAGCATGATTTGCTGTTGAACATCCAACTGGGAGTTAATCGACCTCATGGTGCGGATAATGCTCCCGGAAAGTCCATCCCAGGCCCCGATCGCAGCGATGAGGTCGGCCTCCTGCTGGATCATTTCATTGATGATGACTTGAAGTTCGCCTACAGCGGGACGGCTCCCCCATGCCGAAGGGGCCTGGAAGGTATAACCGGAGGCTTTCACGGGCATGAGTTGGGTGAAATTGTCGAGAGGCACCTTGGGATCGCTCAGGTCGGTGTAGTTGACCGCATACCAGCCATCGCGGGCAAGGATGGGGGTCACGCCAGTATTGGCATCCGGGACAAACGACGGAGCGAAATCCCGGCGCATGGATTCGCCGAGTCTGGTGATGCTCCTTCCGGACTGTCCGTTGTAGGCGCTCAAGATATCCCCGCCGGTAAGGGTGCCAGCCGCGTTGAAGGTCGCGAAATCAAGGGTCGGTCCGGGAACGGTCTGGTTGCTGATCTCACGCACATTGACATACATGTACAGGGCGAGGTCAGGGCCATTGTACCCGGCGGGATAAAGGCGACCCGGGCCCACGGTGCCGTCGTAGGGACGGCCAAAGATCTCGATGAGGGCATTGCGGTAGGCGAGATCTTCCTGGAAGACATCGTTGCGGAATTCGTCCTCGGTGACCGCGATCTGGCGGATCCGGTTCTGGGATTCGTTGGCATGTTCCCACACCGCGAGGGCGTTGTTGAGGGCGATCATCGCGCGGTCATAGATCTGCTCGAAGTAGGACCGGCCGAACACAAGGTCGTCCATCATTTCCGGAGAGACGTCAAAAGGCACGGCTTGGGAGGAGATACGGAGGGGGTTCAGGCCTTGATTGGCGTCGTCGAAGGTTCGCTGAATGGAATTGAGGTTGGCGGAAACCACTTTGATATCAGCATTGGACTCCCGGTCGACCTTCTGAATGCCTTCAAGGGTTTGGTTGGGATGCTGGGAGGGCAGAAGCGCATTTGCGGTGATCCAGTCAAAGTAGGCCCCCTGCCCGGCCCGGCGGGCCCAATCCTGCACGCCCCATGCGCGGTCGGGGTTGACATCGGTGTAGCCCTGCCACTGGGCGGTGGGATCTTCCACGTAATGGTTGCGGTAGGTGACGGTGAGGATCTCGTATCCGGCCCGGGCCTTGGCCGCCGCGACTTGGGCGAACTTCCGCTCATCGAGGAAGTCAACCTTGAGAACGATGTCCATGAGGTTGTAGAATTCCGACCGGGATACCCAGTTGAAGAAGGGATGACGGAGGAGGTCATATTGCTTGCGAAGGGCGGTGAGGTAGTGGCCCCAGGCATCGCCATGGCCCTGAGGGTAAAGGATCATGGCATCGTCTTCATCGATGAAGCCATCGGCGTTGATGTCGCTGATGTTGTAGTTCATGACGTAGGCGGCCTCGCCTTCGCCCTTGGTAAAGTTCCAGAACAGCCGGTTGTAGACGGGGCGGGCAAAGAAGTCGTCCGCCCCGCGGAGGAGAGCAAGCTCTTCCTCGATGAGGGAAGACAATTGATTCTGGAAGCTGAACACCACCGGGGCGAGGGACCCGAACTCAATGGAGCTGCTGCCGATGCCAATGGTGGGATCCTTGGCATCGGAATAGGCCTCGTTGCCGAGCAGGGTGTAGAAGTCGGAGAGTCGGGTCGAGGCAAGCTGGAGGGCGTTGGCTATGGCGGGGGTGGAAACCGGGGAGGACAAGTTAATGCTCAGGTCACTGGCCCGGTTGAGGATGGTCTCATACAACTCGATCAATCCGACATTCTCGATGACGTTCTTGTCGGGATTGAGGGCTACCGGTCCCTCGTAACGGGGTCCAAGCTGCTGGAGCATGCTGGAGACGGTGGAGGGGCTGTCGCCCTCGAAGTCGCGGATGCGGGCTTCATAGGGGTTCACGGCATCGAGCACGCGCTTGATCCAGCCCATGGAGAGCTGGGCCCGGTAATCGGGAAAGCCGTCGAGATCGAAGTCGTTGAACGGATCGTTGTTGCCGGCGCCCGCCCACTCGAAGTTGACCTGGGCGTCGCCGTCGGGCTGGGGTTTGTACCAGTCGGTGTCATCGGCGACGTCGTTCTTGTGGCGATAGCGGGTAAACCACCAGGAGTCGGCGAGCAAGGTTTCAGGGGCGTTGGGGTTTCCTTTGAGCAGGACTTCGTTTCGGCCCAAGCCCTGATTGCCAGTAAGGTCGGGAAACAACGCCCACGGCCCGGCGAGGTCGCGGTTCACGATGTAGGGAGGCATAACGTTGAGGGCGCCGTCGTCGGGGCGATACCACCACTCGAACACGAGATCGTCGGCGTTAGCCCCGAAGTCGCCGGTGTGTCGGAGGACGACGTTCTCGTCGAAGACATTGTCGGACAGCACGGTCTTGATAGCGCCCCGGTAGCGTTCGCGGCGGTCAACTTTAATGACGTGTAGCGTCACAGGAGAACCGCCCATGCTGGGGTCGTTGTTTTCGGCCACGGTGATCCAGGAGACATCCGGGAAGGGCATATTCGAGCCATTTGGGGCGAGGTAGGTGCCAAGCGGGTTGAGGAATCCGGCATTGGGGATGAGGGCGAGGCCGGGTCCGAACTGGCGGGCCGCCTCCACTTCACGGGGATCGGTGCTGGGCACGAGAACGGTGGAACCGGGTTCGATGGGGGTAAGGAGGGGAAGTCCGGTGACCGGATCGCGGCGTACCCGGGGCTGGAGGCCGACGAGGTACTGCCCGGTAATCAATTGATTGTTGCTGTTGCGAAGGCCTTCCGGATTGCGCGTTTTATGAAAGAGAGCTTGAACGGCGGCCTGCCAAGCCGTTTCAGAAGAAAGGGCGAGCAGGGCATCGCGGTCCGCCACGGTCATGATATTGGGTTCGAGGACATAGACAGCGGGCGGAGGTGCGGTGAGGGTCGGGGAACCGATGCCCTTGTCGTTGATGATCCCGGTGATTTCCAACCGGCCATTCACGGTGAGTCCGGTATTCGTATCCACGCTGGTGGCGAGGGGATCATAGCGGAATCGTTTCTGAAGGGATGCGGGAAGCTCATTGAACACGTATTTTCCGCCGGAAACCCGGGTAAGGCCGTTCGCGGGCTGGAGGCGGGAAGGGAAGGATCCGATGGGAAGATTGACGGTCCGGACATCAAGGACCTGTCCCATTCGCGCGGTCCACCGGTTGGTCAGTTCGGACGCCCGGCCCTGGGGATTGAGGGCATCAAACACCACTTCGCCAACCGCAAATCCCAGTACGCCGGGAAGACCGGGGGTGGCTACGGTCTGGAGGTTTCCATTCTGATCGATGGTCAGCGAAGTGGGATTGTCGGCCCGGAATTCACCGCCGGAGAAGGTCAGGGTTTCGCCCGCCTTAAGAATCGGGGCCACTGCGGGCCAGTCGCTCTTGTAGAGAATCCTGTTGGGCTGGGCATTGGAAATAATCGTCGCGGAAAGCACCGCGTTGGACGATTGGTTGAGCAGGAGGGAAATGTTATTGGGCATGAAGGCCACGCTGTCCCCGGTGTTGGGGAACCGGGCGAGCCGGTTGCTGGTCGCGGGATCGAAGACGAACCGTCCCGGCTTCCCGGGGGGCCACCAGAAATCAGGGGCCATCGGGTAATAGATCGAGAAGGTGAACCAGGCATTTTCGCCGCCGGAAACCGCCCAGCTCGTACTCTTGTGATCCTTCCAGAAAGTGGACTGATTCTTGATGTTGATGCCGAAGGATTCGGGGGGCGGGGAGGCCCCCATTACAACTCCGAGCGGGTAGAAGGGAATGACGGGTTCGCCGGCCTCCATGCGGACGAACGGCTCCTGGGCCAACGAGACCGGACTGGCGGGAACCTGGGTTGCGCCAGCGGGAATGGTGATCTTGCCCTGGTTGGCGAAGGCGTAGTTGGGGAAGTTGGGATCTTCCCTTTGAATCCGATAGACCCGCATCCGGAAGTCGTTGACGGCAGTATCGAAGAACTGAACGAGGACGTAGGGGTGGGAGGTGTAGTCGGAAGGCTGTCCAGATTCGCCCGATTGGTTAGGGCTGTAGCGATTGAGGTCACGGTCCCGGAGGGCATATGCAGCGGGCGGGCGGGGAGAAACCTGGGCAAATCGCCGCGACGGGGCCAGGAGGGCATGCTCCTCGTTGGGGTTGTAGCCGGGCAGGGCGGAATTGGGCTGGTTATAGATGATGGGGCCTTGAATTCGGGAGGGATCGTAGGTGGTGGCGGCGGCGATGATGCTGGTGATGGACCCGCCGAGCCCGTCGGAGGTAATGTTGGTCACGGCGGGGGCCACAAGCTGATTGGCTCCGGTTGTGCCGACGCTGTCGCTGCCGAACTGGCTGGCGATCACGATGCGTCCCAGTCCTTCGAGTTCATTGACCGGCCAACGGGGCCGGTAGGATCTGGCTTGGTAGGGCCAGAGGATTTCGTCGGTGAGGGTGGGATCATAATACCAGACAATGACGATACGCTGATTGGGGGCGGCCCCGGGATGAAGATTGACCGGGATGATCGGGCCGGGAAGCGCTCCCCGGTTGATCACTCGTTTTTCAGCAAGGGTCGAGCGGAGCAAGGGCATGTCATAAATTGCGCGGGAAACGATCCCGTTGAGGGCGGAGGCGTCATAAATATTGGGATTGTAGCGGGCCTGCTCAAACAGCAAATAGCCGGTTCCAAGGTTGGCGCGATCCAGCGCCGGATCCCGGATGGGCTGGCCGATAATCACCGTGGCTTCAGGAGCAAGATCGTCGTCCCACGCCCGGGTTTCCACCATGCGGACGCGGAGAAACTCTTTCGCCTCACCGCGGCCGATCTGCTTGATTTCACCAAAAAGCAGGACAGAGAGACCCGGCTTGGTGGCGGTGAACAAACTCCCCCCGGAAATCGCCGCGTCGGTTTCGGTGTACTTCAACTCCTTGAAAGAGAAGGTCCCGTTGGGGTCGGGAGTCAATTGCACCGGCGGGGTGTTCGCGATGTGGGGATAGTGGGGCTGGGGCGGAACAAGGGCGTCGACAAACACACGAATCGAGGCTTCGTCGGAAATCTGCCAAACCGCCTCGAACTTGCCGGGGACCAACGGGTAAAGCCGAAGCGCATTCGGATCCCAAATCGCCATTTCCGACTGGGCGACATTCTTGTTTTCCCCGGTAACCTCGACGAGAATGATCTGGTCGGGTTCGCGGAGAATGATCGAAGCCAACTGGGGATCGGCCTCGAGCAGGGCCTGGTTGTTCTGGAACATGTATTCGCCAAGGTAGACGGTATCGCGATAGGTCTGGTTGCCATAGGTCCACACGACGCGGGCCGGACGGCGAAGGACGGGTATCGACAACCCGCGGTAGAGCCTTCCGTTGATATCGAAGAAGCCCGGCTCCCATTGGGCGACCGGCTCCTGGCTGGGTATGGCGGGAAACCCGGCGAGGATCTCACCCGTGTCGGTGGCGATCCGTCCAGCCGAGCCAAAATAGAACCCGTCGCCACTGACCCAGCCCTGAAGAGCGAGACTGGTGGGATCGGTAGTGACGTTGGCAGCGGAGGCGATTTTGACTTCCTCGCCGGGATCGAACCAGAACACCCCCTCAAGGGCGCCAATCAAGACTTCCTGGTTGTTGACCCGGTTGACCCGGAACACGCGGGGCAACGCGGAGCGAGCGGGATCATCCACGTTTACCTGAATGCCAAACTGGATCTGCCAAATATAGTCGATGCTCCCCCATCCATCCATGATGAAGGAGTTGACTTGAAGCCGCTGGGGCGGGGACTGACCGAGCTGGAAGTCATTGGTATGGACGGAAAATTCACGGAACACCCCGCGGGCGCTTCCCCGGGCATGGTAGACCTTGGGGACATAGCGTATATTGAGTCCGGGGCGACTGTTATCGACGACTTGACCATCGATTTGGGCAATCACTTCCGAGCCCTTGGCGAACCACGCGATCTTGGTGGTGTCCGGGCTCGGATTGCCGGAAGCAGTTGATGTGAGCGGTCCTGCCCATGGCTGGTTGTTGGGATCGAGTTCAGGACTCGCGGTCGCGGTGAAGTCATGATTGACGATCAAGGCATAGTCATGTCGCCAACGAATTGTGACCTCGGTATCCCCGTTCAAGGTGAAAGAGTATTGAGTGGGATCGCCGGTTTGGGGAGAGTCGTTGACCGACAACCCGGTGGCCAGAAAGCGCTGGCGAGGCGGATTTAAGGGATCGACTTGACCTTCGGCGGGAATATTCAAACTGTCGTAGAGGAAATCGCCGGAAGCGCTTAAGAAAACCTCGCCGGCCGCCTCGATCTCTACCCGCATGCCATCCGAGAGATTCTCGATGGTTTGACTAACGGATGGATTGGTAAACGTCATCAAGGGAGTCGAACTCTGGCTGTTAAACACCCGGAATACGTAATTCGATACATACTGGCCCAGTCCATCGACTTGCGAAGCGACCTTGAGTCTACGTGGTCGCTTTTCCGTTTGAAAGGTGTAGGTGATTCCCGACTCGTTGGACAAGGTATCCGGGATCACCAGTTCGCCCCGTCCTCCGTTCTCACCGAACACAGTGATTTTCGCGTTCTGGCGAAGGAGTCCATTGTTCCATAGTACTCTCGCGGCGTTGGCGGGAGAGGGCGTAATCGCGGCGGCAAAGCTGAGGGATTCGCCAAGGGTCAAACCCGCGATGTCAAGCAGACGGATGACCGTGGATTCCTGTGGCCCGGCGGAAGGATCGGAAATGGGGATTGAAAAATTATCGGTGGAGATACGGAAATTTTGGCCGGGAATCGGGCCTTGAAAGACACCACTCGGCAAGGTCCAGCCCACGGAAACATGATCCGCTCCACCACCCTCCTTATGGAGGGCACTGATGTAGTATGGCTGATTGGCGTTTAAGAAGATGGGGCTCGATCGTTGACCAACGGGTGCCGGCCAAAACGGCGCCAAGTATTTCGTCCATTCTCTGAACCCGGTCCATCCAACGACCGTCGCGATGGGGGAAATCCCGGCGGGGTTATCCGAGGTGCTTAAATAGAGTTGGCTCTGGTCATCGCCGGCAAGCCAAAAGGTGTAGTTCCCCGATACCGGGGGAATCAGGAACCCGTGAATTCGCTGGCCGTAGTTATCGGCTACATTGAGGGGTGATTCGAACACACCGGTGAGGATATTGCGGGAATCGGGGGAGTTGGGGTAGCGGGGATTGTTGATGAGGTTGTTGAGTTCGTTGCCGCTGATGTTGTTCCAAACTTCCCGAACCAGACCTTGGTTTCCTTGCAGGTAGAGGGGCTCGAGAACCCGGGCATCCGGATTGAGCGAATTGGCATAAATAAAGGAGAATTTTTGGTTGTTGGTCCCACCGTCCATTTCAATGGTGATGCCGGTGATTCGCTCGAAGGAGTCGTTTTCGAGAGTGAAATCAAACGAGTTCACCCCCCACGGGCGAATCTGGACGGTGAACATCATGTCGTTCGGATTCGCGGCCGCCAAGGGCTGAAACGCGGGAGCTAGCCAAGCGGTCAGGACAAGGCCAAGCAAGGGAAGATGCTTCATATACATGTTCATGATCTCAGCCTCAGCGGGTGTTCAAGGTGTCGATTAAACTGATGCGATAAAGGTCGAACCGACCTTCGGTCTTCAATCCGATCGGATTGTTGACCGGATCGGGACCGAGTGGTTTGTGAAGTCCCATGACCTCCTCCCGGTACATGCCGGAAATCCGGTCGACCCCGTAGCCCGCGGCCTCAAGGGAACCTCCCGGCGAGTCGTCAAAATCCAAACGAATCAAACGCTCGATGTTGAACCCGGAGGTGTGGTCGGGGTGGCGGCGGTGGCGAAAGGGATTGGTGGGGTGGCTGGCGGGCAGGTAGATTCTACCCGTAAGGCCGGGCGCGCCGAGATCGGTGGGAGCAGGCAAGGCCGCAACAAAACGCGTATCCCCGGACCCCGGGGCAAACACCCCGGCCAGTGGCAATTCCGTGCGCATCGCCCGGGCTGCGGCGGCATACTCAGCCTGAAGGGCATTGACTGCGGCAATCCGGGCCGCGGAGGATACGGATAGCACCGTGAACAAAACATTGTCGGCTCGTTCCCGCAGGGCGGCATCGACTGCAGCAAATGCCGCCTTGGCCGGTGCCCCGGCAAAAGCCGGGGAGGTCACAAACTGGTTGTAATCAACGGTCGGAGCGTCCACGGGTATCGGATACCTCGCCACCTCTTCAGCAAGGGCAGCCCGGCCAACCTGTTCGCTGATCAGGGTGATTTCAAAGCCAGCAAGTTCTGCATTGTCGAACGCCGCCTCAGCCATTGCGGCAAGGACTGTGTCGATGGCCTGCGAGGACCGGAAATCATCGTACATTTGAACCCGGGCCTGAAGCGACTCGGTGAGGGCAACGGTAGCTTCCGGCGTCGCCCTCATTTCAGACTCAATGCTCGCGGCCGTCGCCCCCGGTACTTGGGACGCCGTCGCGGCGACTTGAGCCGCTGCTGAAATAAGATCACCAAAGGACCGCCCCGAAATGAACCGTTGGTGAAGGTTCTGTACATCCGCATAGGAGGAAGCGGTGAAGTGACCGGCTTGTGACCGGTCAGCCGGATCGGCGTCATCGATCGCTTCGACGACCCCGTTGATCATGTCGAGGGCCCGGGTATCGCCGTAAAACGATGCGTCGCGAAGCGCCACCGCCGACGCGGTCAACGTCGCCACCACCGGATCCGAGGTGTCCGCGATGATCGCGGCGAGGGCGAGAGAGGTAAATTGCTGAAGAAACTGGTTGAAGCCTTCCGACACATTCGCGTTCTCCGCGATCGTTTCCAGAGAGGGCGTGATGGCAGTTACGCCTGCGGTCCGGGCCTGGAGAAGGGCGGCCGGGGTCGATACATTCAGGGAGGCATTTGTGGCATAGGCTGTGGCCTGCAGGACGGCAGAATCGACAATGGCATCCAAGGCCTCCGTGGCTTTGGCATCCCCAAAATCAAATACCGCGCTGGCATACCTGGCCGCCGGCTGAGGTGGAAACACTGAATACAGGCGAGGATCGGTGACCAGGGCCAGATCATTTTCCGTGGCGAGGGTCAAGGATGCGGGGGAATTGGCCCCATGGACACGGTTCAAAATCGCGACATCCTTGAGCAAAAAGGCTTGTCCAGCCCCGTTCACATGAAGGATCAACCGAATATCGAGGTTGTCGAACGTCGCGGTTGGCACGCGGGGATTGGGAGCGATCGGAACGTTGTTCGCGTCAAGAGGTACCGGAACTTCGTTAACCGCAACGAGGCTGGCCGAGCCTACCCACAATCCCCGGTAAGGACTCGCTTGGCCCAGACTGACGGAATTCAGGGGTCCGGCCAAAGCAACCGCCATCGCGGCTAGTCTCGCGCTCATCGATGAAGTCGTGCGCATAATATGTCTTCCTTGGTCTGCGTGGGCGATCACTTACAGATCATCGCGGGACGCGGTGACCGGGATGTAGGTTTGGGTCCCGAGATCGGTAACCACTTTTAAGATGGAATAGCGTTCGCCCGGACCAGCGTCTTGAACGCGAAGGGTGAGCGGTACCCGAATCGACTGCCCCGCTTCCAAGGTCGGGAAGGGCTGGACGAACGGACCGCCGTCCAGATGAATGAATTCATTTTGCCTCAATCCGGATTCACCCTCGAAAACCGTGACCGGAATGCTCAGGGGGATCGGAACATCAGGCGAGACCACATGCTCCAACCAAAGGTTGATCGGGTGTTGCGTCCGATTGCGAAACACCAACTGACCACTTCCCCGGGAGGTCAGAACCAGACCATCCCCGATTTGTGTCGAGACGTCCAAGGGTCCGGAATAATCCGAGCGGCCCCGGCAATAAATCCAAAACGCCTCTCCGGATCGCATGGTTTCATTCGCTGGCTGCAAGACCTGACGCCATGTCCCGTCGACCAAACGGTAGATGTTGTTGTGGTTGTGGGCTGATGAATGCCGGAAAAATTGATGAAAGGTCGGCCCCCCCGGCGATTCCAGGGAAAACCCCACAAAATTATAGGCATTGGGCGTCCACCCCCCTCTTCGCGGGGCAATGTCTCCGGATAGCGTTAGGCTGACATTGGTGCGGGCATGAATCAGATAAGGGGTTCCCCCTTGCATGGTAAACAAGGTCGACAGGAAGGCATCCTGCCGGTCCGGGCTGTACCATACCTGCCAACCATAGGCGCGGTGCAAATTGGCTTTGCGGTTTTTTACGAACTGAGCTCCACGAACCGGATCGCTATGCGCGGCTACGATATCCACCGGCAACCCGGAAAATAGATCGGCGAGAGCCGCCGACGGGGGATCGACCTCAACATAAACCGCATTCCAGCCCGGAACCAAGTCTATGGTCTGCTGCAAGATCGGTTGGGCTTGTACCCCTGCGAATAATGTGGAGGCGAAGCAGGCTAGCAATGCCCGGGGCAAACGTAACCCTGATCCAACCTTCCATCCTCGACCCTGACGTTGCGTGCTTTTCATGCGGACCCCCGGCAAGTTTGTTCTGAAGGCCAGAGTTGATTCTCCACGATTTGCCGTCAGGGTGTATGACTCTTGCGAGGTGGAATCACGCACCGGGAATTCCCTTACCTCACTTTAGTACTTAATCTCAAGGAAAAAAAAGATAATATCTGGGCAGTTGAATCCAAACCCCAATAAAACAAGTGCTTTCTGTCTCTATTTGTCCCGGTTAGGGTTTCCAAACCTTCACGGTGACGTTCTGTCGTCCCCACTCCAACGCCCGTTGATGCGTTTTGAAGTAAAGGTCGATTCGCTGACCTTTAATCGCCCCTCCCCGGTCCTCCACCACCCCGTACCCATACCCCGGAACATACATCACCGTGCCAAAGGGATAAATCGACGTATCCGCCGCAATCGTCCCATGCCGGACCCGAGTGCCACTCGCGGTGATCCCTACCTGCTTCGGCTGACCCTTACTCCTCCCATACGCATACACTGGACGCCCCCACCAATTTCGTTTCCAGCCGCAGCAATCGCCACAATGGCAATAGCCGGTGGCCACCATCCGAACCTCCACGGGCTGGACTCTGGGCGGAGGGCGGATCCCCGGTCGCAAGACACAACCGGCCACCAGCAGCAGTCCAACTCCCGCCAACATCCAACCCCATTTGGAGCCTCGCACAACTTGCATCGAAGATACCATTTGGCCATAATGATAAATCGAATCCATCGATACTTCACTAAAAACCGTAACCTCGCTGCGCATCCTTCCTTCTCCGCCTAACACCCGGCACGTCCGGCCAAAGCCCTTCCAATCCTCAATGAACGCCCCCCCAACAAGGCCCCCGGAAACAACCGAGGCAGGAACGAACCTGCCCCTACCGGAGATCGTTTCCCGGATCGCCGCCATCGGCTACATCGGACTTGCCCTTTCCTTCTGGATCATCTACGCGCCCGGCAATTTTTCCGACGACACCATTGATCAAATCCAGCAAGGCGTCCATGGAACCTTCAGAAACACCCACCCCCCATTTCTCGCCATCCTCGTCTCCATTCTTCAAAAACTCAACTTCTCCATCTCGGTGTTGGCGATTGTCCAGGCGATTCTCGGGGTCTTCGGCCTTCGCTACTTCCTCTCCAATCTTCTCGCCATGGTCTATGGACGCATCTTGACGCCCGTAAAGCGAGAAGCATGCATTGCTATGACCATCCTTGTCCTTGTCCTTTTCACCCCCCTCTCCGTTTATTGGGTGACCGTCATCAAAGACATGTGGCTGGTCATTTTTCTCGGCTGGACCGGCGGGTATCTAATTGCCTGCCACCAGCGGGCCACCTGGACAGTTCAGGAAAGAATCACCCTGCTCCTTCTTATTACCCTCGCCTGCATCCAACGTTACAATGCCGTGCTATTGTTCTTTAGTTTCGTTCCCCTCATCTATGTGATCATGCCGACCCGAAAAGCCCTATGGGCGGCATTAACCCTTACCCTCTACATTGCCACCTCGTCCGCGATACACCATGGTTTTTCGGTAAAGGATGAAACGCCTACGAATCAGGTTCGCATTGTGGACATGCTCGGGATGGCCGTGCTTGAACCTGGCATCCTCGATCACATGCCATTCTTGCGCAGTCACCTCCACCATGAAGACTTCGCCTCGATCTACCGGTTTGGAGCCCAAGGCTACGTTCATCATTTCATGAACTACAATGGCGCAATGTGGGATGACCCCCCGCAACTTGAGAAGGAATATCGGTCCGTCGTTGTGCGCCATCCTCTGCTCTGGCTTCGGGTTAAAATCAAGGCCTACCATAGCCTTCTCGGACAGCAGGATCACACGCAGTCCTTTTATTCCGGAATCTGGTATGGCGGGAAACGCTACGACCAAAACCCTCAATATCAGGGCTTCCGAAAGAGCATCGAAGCCTACCTGGACCGTATCGAAAGCCTTCCCGGGCTCGGCTTGTTTCAACGGCATGTGTTTTGGATCAATCTGAACCTTTTGCTTCTGGTCATGGCCATCCATTCGCGCGCCCGAGCGTGGGTGATCCTACTCCTGCTCATTCCCCTCATCTATGCAGGATCCTTTCTCGCCGCCACCGTTGCCACCGCCCACCGAATGCTCTACCCCTCAACCCTGCTCATGCAAACCGCAACGGTTGGCTTGATGGTGTCAGGCCTCTTCGCCCGAAAGCTCACCGGATCCTTTTTCCCGGAGTGGCCATCCCCGACGTCGACATCCCCATGGGACCGATTAAAGCATCCCGCCCTTCTTGTCTCTATCCTTGCCGTCTCTTCTCTCTTTCTATGGTGGCCGGCGATCATCCCCGGCAAGCCATCCCTCCAAGAATCCGGACCGACCTCACCCCCAACCCGTAGCTCCGGCATTCCTCAAACCTCGCGACTCGCGTTTTGGCCACGAACCATGGAAAATGATATCCGGGAGTGGATGGAAAGAGAACTCCCCGGAGGTAACGGCTTTATCCTGCCCCCGTCGCAACCTGACTCAGCCTTTGCGGTAACCGACAAAAACCCCCATACCCTCGCGGCAACCGCCAACATCCCCAGCGACTCCTTTATCGGAGCCATCTATCCCCAGCCTGTCGCAATCGGAGCCCTGTCCATACTTCTTCATCGCGATGCCGAAGGCCTCGGTCTACGTGACTTCAGTATCCTCGCCGCCGAACCAGCCGAAAACCCCGCCAACCTGACCTTCCGCCTCATCCGGGCTCGGCTTGATCCCCGTCAACCCTTTGCCAACCTTCTCACCCTGCCTCCGGATCTCAACGACTTTGACGGCATCCTTATTGAACTCGACCCGACCGATCGCGATTGGCAAGCCTATCACATCTGGGGCATTGGCAGCCTGACCCAAAGCCGGGGCCACCTGCCCTCCCATCGTACCTCCCGGGATCACCGCTCCTCGATACGCGGCATCCTCTATCATGCGGCCCCACCCCAATGGCTCGAACATCAGGAATCCCTACCTTCAAGCCACTAATCTGTAATCACGCCAGGCTTCTCAACCTTCATCTGCGTTGCCATTCTGACCACGACACTGCCAAAACAAGCGCATCTGCTTGACCTTCACCCCGACTTTGTCCACAAACGGCCCATGACAAAGCCCTCACACATCTCTAACCGAATCCGAACCCTTCTCGCGTCCCTCCTCCTCGCCGGTAGCTTGAACCTGCAAGCCGACTCTAGCCAGGCCGACGCCGAACCTACCATCGAGACCTCCACCCCGCCGATCACCATCATCACCTGGAATATTGAGTGGTACCCCGGCAAGCGCCGCGACGCCCACGACGAACGCGCCGCCGAGCACGCCGCCCTTGTCCAGCGTGAACTCGCCGCCATGAACCCCGACATCCTTCTCGCCCAGGAAATACGCGACTGGCAAGCCTTCGCCGACCTTTGCCAAGCCGTTCCCGGACTTCAGCCCGCCGTCGTATCCGCCTTTCGCTCCGAAGACTCCGGAGAATACTGGCCCCAGCAGATCGCCATCGGCTCCAAACTCCCCGTGCTCGCCGCCTGGTCCGAATTCTGGCGCGAAGGCGAAATTCACCCCCGGAGGGGATTCAGCGCGGTCGCCCTTCAACTTCCCCAGACCGACCAACTTCTTCTCGTCTACTCCCTTCACCTCAAAAGCAACCGTTCTTCAACCGAGGAAGAGGAACAACTGAACTTCGCCACCCGCAATGAGAGCATCCGCCAACTCCTCAAGCACATCCGCGAAATGGAAGAAATCGTCTTCCCCGGCCGCATCCTCGGCGTGGTCGTCGGAGGAGATTTCAACACCAATCAGGACGGCCACTTCGGCGACCAGGTCCACAACATGATGGTCGAAGCCGGCTTCTACAACACCTGGGGCGACACCCCCCGCTCCCGCCGCCAAACCTGGCGCGGCAACTTCCGTTTCCGTCCCTCCACCCTCGACCATATCTATGTCAAAGGCCTCGGAACCCCCCAAGCCATTCTTCTCGATCCTCCCGAAGAAACCAGCGACCACCGCCCGGTAAAACTCATTCTCCCCCTTCCTTAAATTCAAGGACCCCAAAAACCTCCCCCGCTCCCCTCCCGATAAATCGGGTTATCTAATTTTTCCCGACGATCGCTTCACATTCCTCTGAACAAGCATCAGCAAAACCTCTATGCTCTCCTCGTGAATCGAGGTCGTTGATGCAAAAAGCAATCATCCATGGGATCGTGGCATGTCTGCTCCACGCGGGCGGCTGGACACTCGCTCAAATCGATCACCGCGGCTCCGGCATGAGCGACGTATGGGAGGCCGCTTATGGCATCGGTCTCGATCCCCACGCCGACCCTGACGGCGATTGCTTCACCAACCTCGAGGAATCCATCGCCGGCACCAACCCACATGATCCTCTATGCCACCCCCGGGCCACCCTCATTTCCCTTCAACCGCCCAACCGCGCCGAAGTCCGCTTCTCCACCATGCCCGGAATTCACTACCATCTCGAGACCTCCGCCGACTTCATCGAGTGGCTACCTGTAGGCCAACCCGTCATCGGAGACGGCACCCCCCACAACTCCATGATCGAATTCGATCAAACCTTCATCCTCGGCGGAGTCTCCCACTCCGTGTGGACCGGACTCACCGGCCATGGCGTCGGCCTTATCAAAAATTACGTCAGCAACTCCGTCCCCCCCTCCATCACCGGAACCCTCCATCGCCTCGACCTCCCCCGCAGCGACCCCAACCAGGATCAATTCGGCCAATACATCCGGGGCTGGCTCCTCCCCCCCGAAACCGGCGACTACACCTTATGGATCGCCTCCGACGACCAAGGCGAACTTTGGCTCTCCCCCTCCTCCGATCCCGCCGCCAAACAGCTCATCGCCGGCGTACCCGGCTGGTCCGGCTACCGCGAGTGGAACAAATACCCCGAACAGCAATCCACCCCCCGCAACTTCACCGCCGGACAAAGTTATTACTTCGAGGCCTACCAGCGGGAATCCTACGGCGGCGACCACCTCTCCATCGCCTGGACCCTCCCCGGCCGCGCCCTCAACGAACGTGAAATCATCGCCTCCCCCCACCTCTCCCTCACCGGACAATCCCTCGCTGAACTTTCCCTCCAAGGCGGCCTCAACTTCCGCATCCGCATCGAACAACCCGACTCCGACGGCGATGGCGTCACCGATTACGAAGAACGCCTTCTCGGACTCAATCCCACCACCCCCGCCACCGTCCCCCGCCAACCCGATCTCTCCGCCGCCCTCAACATCCTCGCCAGTCCCAACACCCTAACCATCGGAGTCACCCAGCCTCGCGCCTACGAAGCCGAAGGTCACCCCGCCCAATTCACCCTCTTCCGCGCCGGAGGCATCTCCCCCGTCACCGTCGCCTACGAAGTCTCCGGAACCGCCACCCCCGGCCTCGACTTCCTCCCCTTGCCCGGAACCATCTCCTTCCCTCCCGGCGCCCGCTCCATAACCATCGACATCATCCCCCTCCCCGACGACCTCCTCGAACCCCCCGAAACCGTCACCCTCACCCTCCTCCCCGGAACCAACTACCTCCTCGGCACCCCCGCCCAAGCCACCATCACCATCGACGATTCCATGGATGTCCTCTACGTCGCCCAGCTTCGCTCCGCCGAGGGTATCGAAGGAGGCGGTACCGGCATTGCCGCCATACGCCGCACCGGAAATGCCCTCGCCAGCAAAGTCAACCTCAGCTACAGCGGACTCACCGCCGAACCCCTCGCCGCAGAAATCGCCGCCTCATCCCTCAACGGCATCGGCGGGATAAATGTCCTCGACCTCCCCACCGTCCAAACCGTCCAACTCGACTGGTCCTTCGAGCCCACCAACTCCCTTCCTCGCGAAACCATTCTCGATGCCCTCGACGCCGAAACCCTCTGGGTCCGCATCCGCACCGCCTCCCACCCCTCCGGCGAACTTCTTGGCCGCCTCGTCCGAACCCCCGGATGGGATGCCATGCCCGAACCAGCCCCACCACCGCCCGCACCTACCGCCCCCTCCGACCTCGGTGAAGCTTCCCGCTTCCTCGCCCAAGCCACCTTCGGCCCCACCCTCACCGACCTCCAAAGCCTTGCCACCAACACCTTCCCCCAATGGATCGAACACCAACTTTCCCTGCCTCCCACCCACCACCTCCCCTATGTCCAACACCGCCGCGCCGAACTCTACGCCCGCAATGGCTCCGACGGATGGCAAACCCCGCGCCAGGAAGCCTGGTGGCAACACGCCATCACCGCCCCCGACCAACTCCGCCAGCGCGTCGCCTTCGCCCTCAGTCAAATCCTCGTCATCTCACAATTCGGCCCCCTCGACGGCGCCCACGAAGGCACCACCCTTTACTACGACATGCTCCTCGACCACGCCTTCGGAAACTTCCGCAACCTCATCGAAGACGTCACCCTCAGCCCCATGATGGGCACCTACCTCAGCATGATGCGCAACCAAAAACCCAACCCCGAAACCGGACACGAACCCGACGAAAACTACGCCCGCGAAATCATGCAGCTCTTCACCGTCGGCCTCGTCGAACTCCACAACGACGGCTCCCTCCGCCTCGACGCCGACGGCATGCCCATCCCCACCTACACCCAGGACGACACCGTCGCCCTCGCCCACATCTTCACCGGCTGGAGCGCCCACTACGACCCCGATCACCCCCCCACATGGTGGAATGGCAACACCGCCGACCGCATCGGTTGGTTCTATTGGGGCTGGGACGAAATGCGCCCCATGACCTTCTACCCCGAATTCCACGACACCCAACCCCGCACCATCCTCCGCAACACCCTCATCCCCGCCGGTTCCAATGGTCAGCAACGCCTCGCCCTCGCTCTCGACACCCTCTTCAACCATCCCAACACCGGGCCCTTCATCGCCCGCCAACTCATCCAACGCCTCGTCACCAGCAACCCCGGCCCCGGCTACATCCATCGTGTCGCATCCGTCTTCAACGACAACGGCCACGGCATCCGCGGCGACCTCGCCGCCACCGTCCGCGCCATCCTTCTCGATCCCGAGGCCCGCCATCCCTCCTTCCGTGAATCCATCAGCTACGGCAAACCCATCGAGCCCGTCCTTCGCATCTCCCGCATGATCCGCGCCTTCCTCCCCGCCCCCCCCTTCGCCGACCAAAACGATCCCCGCCTCTTCCTCAACTACCAATGGTCCCTCCCTGAACAAGCTCCCCTCTACTCCCCCTCCGTCTTCAACTTCTTCCAACCCGTCTACCGCCATCCCGGCCCCATCACCCGCGCCGGACTCCTCTCCCCCGAATTCCAGATCTTCCACGAAACCACCGCCATCCGACAGGCCAACATCCACTACAGCTCCCTCAACTGGGGAATCTGGACCCCCGAACCCCTCGGCGGAACCAATGGCAACGCCGTCCTCCGCCTCGACTTCAACCCCCAACTCGCCATCCTTCAACATTCCGAGTTCACCCCTGCCCAAGCCCAACACGCCCTCCTCGATCACCTCGACCAACTCCTCCTCCTCGGCTCCATGACCCCCACCCTCCGCGCCGAACTCCAAACTGCCTTCGATTCCCTTCCCTCCTGGTTCGGTTACACCACCGACCGCCAGCTCCAACGCATCCAACTCGCCGCCTACCTCATCCTCAACTCACCCGAATTCTTCGTCCAGCGATGAAAACCAAACCCACCCCCATCTCCCGCCGCACCTTCATCGGCCAAGCCGCCTGCGCCGGCCTCGGCTTCACCGGCGCCCTCTCCACCATCGGCGCCCTCCGCCTCTTCAGCGCCACCGCATCCGCCCAAGGCCTTCCCCCCGGCGACGACTCCAAAATCCTCATCTGCCTCTTCCTCTACGGCGGCAACGACGCCAACAACACCCTCGTCCCCCGCGA
>DAOLCW010000006.1:0-64921 GCA_035327665.1 Kiritimatiellia bacterium | reverse complement strand
CCTAACGTGAGGCCGAGGAGGGTGAGGACGGGAAGGAGCTGGAGGCGGGAAGGGTTCATCGCTGCCGGGCGGCCCTCTTGCGGAAGAAGCGAACGAGGTCGCGGGTGTAGGGGCGGGAGGTGTCGAGCTCGATGGCGTCGACCCCGGCGGCGGCGAGCATCTGGGCGAGTTCCTCGCGGCGACGGCGGGCGTGGTCGGCGAAGGCTCGGCGGGTGCGGGGGTCGGAGGTGTCGAGGAGGAAAGGTTGGCCGGATTCGGCGTCTTCCCAGCCGATGACGCCCGCGGGGGGGAGGTCCATTTCGCGGGCGTCACGGGGGATGACGGCGACGAGGTCATGGCGGCGGGCGTAGGTTCGAAGGACGGGTTCGAAGCCCTGGTCGAAGAAGTCGCTGATGAGGAAGGTGACGGTGCGGCGGTGGCTGATGCGGTTGACGTAGCGGAGGGCGGTGGCGATGTCGGTGCGGGGGTGTTCGGGCTGGCGGTAGAGGACATCGCGGATGACGCGGAGGACGTGCTTGGAGCCTTTGCGGGGAGGGAGGGCGTGTTCGACGCGGTCGGTGAAGAGGATGAGTCCGACGCGGTCGTTGTTTTTGATGGCGGCGTAGGCGAGGACGGCGGCGACTTCTCCGGCGAGGTCGCGCTTCAACTGGTCGGAGCTGCCGAAGCGCTGGGAGCTGCTGATGTCGACGACGAGCATGACGGTCAGTTCGCGTTCCTCGCGGAATTTCTTGATAAAGGGGTGGCCCATGCGGGCGGAGACGTTCCAGTCGATGGTGCGAATGTCGTCGCCGGGGACGTATTCGCGGACTTCCTCGAACTCCATGCCCTGGCCCTTGAAGACGCTGTGGTATTGCCCGGCGAAGGCGTCGGTGACGACGCCGCGGGTGCGGATCTGGATCTGCTGAATCTTTTTGAGGATTTCCGCTGGGATCATGGCCGTCTCGGGGGCGGGGGAGGGCGCCCCTCCAGGTTGGGGGTCAGGGGACGGGGAGTTTGGCGAGGATGCGCTCGATGATGTGCTCGGGGGTGAGTTCCTCGGCTTCGGCTTCGTAGGAGATGAGGACGCGGTGGCGGAGGACATCCATGGCGATGGTTTTGACGTCCTGAGGGGTGACGTAGCCGCGGCCGCCGAGGAAGGCCTGGGCCTTGGCTCCGAGGGTGAGGAAAATGGTGGCGCGGGGGGAGGCGCCGTAGCGGAGGTAGGGCTTGAGGTCGAGGTCGTAGGCGGCGGGGTCGCGGGTGGCGAAGATGATGGAGAGGATGTATTGCTTGATCTTGTCGTCGATGTAGATGTCGTCGACGACCTTGCGGGCCCGGAGGAGATCCTGGGGCTGGATGACGGGCTTGACGGGGTGGGAGGGTTGGGTGGAGGCCATGCGGTCGAGGATGATGCGCTCCTCGTCGAGGGAGGGGTAGGAGACTTTGAGTTTGAGCATGAAGCGGTCGACCTGGGCTTCGGGGAGGGGGTAGGTGCCTTCCTGCTCGATGGGGTTCTGGGTGGCGAGGACGAGGAAAGGCTCGGGGAGGGTAAAGGTTTCCTGGCCGATGGTGACCTGGCGTTCCTGCATGGATTCGAGGAGGGCGCTCTGGACTTTGGCGGGGGCGCGGTTGATTTCGTCGGCGAGAACGATGTTAGCGAAGACGGGGCCTTTTCGGATGGAGAAGCTGCCTTCCTTGGGGTTGTAGATCTGGGTACCGATGATGTCGGCGGGGAGGAGGTCAGGGGTAAACTGGATGCGTTGGAAGGAAACGGCGAGGGCGGAAGCGAGGGTGCGGATGGAAAGGGTTTTGGCGAGGCCGGGCACGCCTTCGAGGAGGAGGTGGCCGTTGGCGAGGAGGCCGACCATCATCCGGTCGACGAGGTCTTTTTGTCCGACGATGACTTTAGCGATTTCGGCGCGAAGATTTTCCACAAAGGCGCTCTCTTCGCGGACGCGGTCGTTGATGACTCCAATTCCTGTGCTCATACAATGGCTCCTTTCAATTGGTGGGTTTAGACGGCTAGCCGTTTTCTGTGTTCAAACCTAGTTGAAGTTGACGAATGGCTTCGTAGACGACGATGCCGGCGGCGGTGGAGAGGTTTAAGGACCGGACATGCTGGGTCAAGAGGGGAATGCCGGCGACGAGGTGGGGGTGGCGGGCGAGGAGGTCGTCGGGGAGACCACGGGTTTCGGAGCCGAAGAGAAGGTAGTCGCCGGGTTGGTAGGTGATGTCGGTGTAGAGGAGGGAGCCTCCGGTGCTGTAGAGGAAGAAGCGGGGGGGATTTTCACGGGCGAAGAAGGCATCGAGGTTGGGATGGAGGATGGGGGCGATGGCGTCCCAGTAGTCGAGGCCGGCGCGGCGGAGTTTGGCGTCGTCGATGGAAAACCCGAGGGGTTCGACGAGGTGGAGTCGGGAGCCGGTGGCGGCGCACATGCGGGCGATGTTTCCGGTGTTGGGGGGGATTTCCGGTTCGACGAGGACCACGTTGAGGGGCGGGTGGGGCCAGCGGATGGGATGATCGTAACGACGGGAGTGGGAATGTTTCATGACGGGCCCCACCGTTGTGCAAAACCCCTTGACTTTCAAGCTTCGGATATTCATAGTTTGCCACCGTTTTCTGCTTCCGACGTAGCTCAATGGTAGAGCGGGTGGCTGTTAACCACTAGGTTGTAGGTTCGAGCCCTACCGTCGGAGCCATTTCCCGGCTTTCAAACAAGGCCCCCATCGTCTAGAGGCCTAGGACGCTAGGTTCTCATCCTAGTAACACGGGTTCGAATCCCGTTGGGGGTGCCAGTTTCGTAATAACCCATAGAATCAGGCTTATTGTGAATCTTGGTCTAAAAGCGACCTGTCCCCCAAGAGAAGTCCGGTCCATGGTTCAAACACACTGAACGGTACTCGCTACCGCGCGCCCGTTAGCATGGGCGTTCGGCAAGAAAAGTAATTTACCTATCCGCTTGGCGGGGTATAATGGTGGTATGAAAATAAAGACATCCATCACACTTTCTGACGAGTTGTTGAAAAACATTGACCGGAATCTCGGCAAATTCAAAAACCGGTCAAATTTCATTGAAAACGCGGTGAAGAACTACCTGTCGCAATTGTCACGAAGCGAGAGCGATCGGCGTGATCGCGAGATCATTGACCGAAAAGCTGTGGCCATGAACAAGGAAGCCGAAGCCGTCCTGGACTTCCAGGTGTCCACATGAGGAGAGGCGAGCTTTACCGCGTCGAACACCCGAGTTCAAGAGATCCCAAGAAGTCACGCGTCTTTGTCATTGTCGGCAGACAGGTTGTGATTGACTCAACATTCTCGACGGTCATTTGTGCGCCAATCTACACGGTGCATGATGGACTTAGCACCCAAGTCCCGGTCGGAACAAGCGAAGGGCTCAAGCATGATAGCAGTATTCACTGTGATGAGTTGGTAAGTTTAACCAAAAACCGGCTAACCAATTATGTCGGTTCACTGTCATCGAAGAAGATGCACATGCTTGATCTGGCTTTGGAAATAGCTGTCGGAATCGAAAGCCAGTAAGATGCCGAACAGAGGGATGCGGCGCGGCGCCGCGCCGCTGAGGATTGTCGTTCTCACTTTATGACCTCAACCTCCTGAGCAAACCTCTTCTCCGCCGCCAGATGGTCGAGGTAGCCATCAAATGCCTCCAGCTCAGCCGCAGGCCTGTTGAACTGCGCAGCAGGTACCTGCCCGGTCAGGGCTCACTAGCAACCACCACCTGTACAACGATAATGGCAATATCTTATCAAGTCGATAAGCGAGGGTGGACGCGGGTCAGGGAAATCCCACTTTTAGCACTTGATCAACGCGAAGGATTTGATCATTTTATTTATTCAGAACAAGGAGTCACCGGATCTCCCGGATCTCCGGATATATGAGCAACGGCAAGAAGGCGGAAGGGATAAAAATCCAAAAAGGTTTCCGGCAGGAGAACCTCCCGGGGACCCTCCAACCGGTCGCGGCTCTCGAAAACCCGCCCCGCAGGGATGATTCCAAACCCCTCAGTCCCTCGCCCGCAGAATACGAGCAGCTCATCGGGCGGCGCCTAAAAGGATTTCGCACGAGCCGCAGATGGCCGCTCAAGCGGGTGGCGTTTGAACTTTCCGTAACCGCCGCCACGGTGAGCGATTGGGAGCATGGCATCCGTTTTCCCTCGGGCGGCAATCTTATCCTGCTGTCTCGGTTGTTTGGCGTTTCGCCCTGCCAGCTCATCTGCGCCGGTCGGGAATTTTGCCCGATGTGCAAGCCTGGGTGTTGACCAGCGCCCATCCAACCGCTTATCGACCATGCCGCGTCGCCTCCTGCACCGGGCGTTCTGACGGTTCCATCGTTTAACATAAAGTTAAAACTGTCGCGTTGTGCTTTTTCATGGCGGCGCGAAACTGAAGCCGGATTCAAAGAGAACGGTTTGAAGGTCTCATGAACGGTTTCAACCAGGGCAATGCACGGAAGGTGTCGGAACGATCCGACGGTCGTGCCAAGGAGGTCGCGCCATGAACGCTCGCTGGATCAAACTCGCTGGGTTGTTTATACTTTTTGGCACAGGGGTGGGCATCTATCCGGTATGCGCCCAAAACGAGATTTCCATCTTATGGGGAAGCATGTTGGGTTTCTACAAATCGGATGGTGTTACCCCGCTTTTGATGGAAGGTCCGGTGGTCGCGCAACTCATCGATGCCGGCCTCAACGGCGAGATTGATCCGGTCGACCCCGCCAACCCGGAGGGTTGGCTGGGCGGCGACGACATCCTGTTGTCGTCGGCTACCCTGAGTATTTTTGGTTTTAGCCCTTTGGCAAACGGTATTTACGGCCTCTATTCCGCGTCCGGACCTAACACTACGACCGTAGTCTTCGGACGGGTCTTTGAAAGCATGATGCCTGTGCCCGGCGAATTTTATTACGATGGTCCTCTGCTCGAGGCTGCCTGGAACCCACCGATGTCACCACCTACGGAATATGACCTGGGCAGCGGCGGTATGGATTCTGACCCGTTGGATAAAATGATCGCCGAGTCGCCCCCGCCAACGACGCCCTATCTCGACATCACCAACGCCAACCAGAGCGTCGGCCACAGCATCAGCAACCTGACCATCGGCGGCATCTCCTCCAACCTCACTGGACAGATCCGCTGGACCAACAACCTGAACGGCGCGAATGGCGCAGTGGCGGTGGCGTCCTCGTGGTCCTTCTCCAGCCTGCTCGCTGTCGGCACCAACGTCATCACCGCCTCCGGCACCAACAGCGCCGGGCAGTCCGTCGCGGATTCGGTTGCCGTTGTGCGGGGACCCGCCCAAGGGCCGGGGAGCACCAATGTGAACGAGGGGCTGATTGTCCATTTACCCTTTGACGGGAATACTCAGGATGCGAGTGGAAACGGACGCCACGCGACGGTTATTGGCGCTCCGCAGCTTGTTGCCGACCGTTTTGGTAATCCTGGTTCAGCCTTTCTGTTCAACGGGGTCAGCGACTACATGGTTGTCACGAACGACGCCGCGCTCTGTCCGGAACATCTTACCCTATCCGCGTGGATCAAACCCTCGGGCGGGAATGCGAACGGCCGGATCATCGAAAAGAGATTTCACAACACCGCGTCCCCCTACACGACCTATCTTCTCGAGTACGCCCGGAACACCAAGCAGCCGTTCACGCGGATGACACTGGACGGGACACAAACCGGACTGGGCTCCACGAGCACCCACGATGCCAGCGAATGGCACCTTGTCACCGCGACCTATGACGGCACTCAGATACGGCTTTACGTGAATGGCGTGCTTTCCTCGACCACCAATCGAACGGGTTCGCTGACCTGCTCGAGCTTGCCCCTGTATATTGCCACCGCACACGCGGGCAGTTCGTCCACCTATATGTTTGACGGCGTCATCGATGATATACGCATTTACGACCGGCCTTTAAGCGAGGTAGAAATTCTCCATTTGTACAACCTTGCTTCGTCGCCTGGTGCAGCGGGATTCGCGGGCGGCAACGGCAGCGTCGAGAGTCCGTATCTCGTGGCCAGCGCGAAACATCTCAACGCGGTTCGTTACAATCCCAGCGCCCATTTCCGGCAAACCGCCGACGTCGATCTTGGAGTCGCGCCCTGGAACGAGGGCGAGGGGTGGGTGCCGATCGGGACGAGTACCGCCGGGTTCCTGGGGACCTATGACGGGGACGGCTTCTCGGTCTCCGGATTGTTCATCAACCGGGCTACGACCGATTTTCAGGGGCTGTTCGGGTACGTCAACGGCGGGCGCCTTGAGCGGCTGCACGTCGTCGGATTCGACATTAACGCGCGCGACCGCAGCGGCGGGCTGGCGGGCCAGATCGAGTACGGCGGTGTCGTATCGGGATGTACGTCGGCCGGGACGATTTCGGCGCGGACCCGCTCTGGCGGGCTGGTGGGGGCATCGCAATATGGGAGCCGTATCGAGTTCAGTTCCTCCAGCGCGACGGTCATTGGGTCGAGCGAGCGCATCGGCGGACTTGCCGGGCAGAGTTGGGAGGATTGCCAGGTGGTCGAGTGCTTCGCCACGGGCGACGTCAGCGGCACGACGCTCGTCGGGGGGCTCGTCGGCAATCACAACATCAATGGCCGCATCGTGGATAGCTACGCCACGGGCGCGGTGACCGGCACGGGCAATAGTGTCGGCGGGTTGGTCGGGTACCACGAGAACAGCCAGGTGTTGCGCTCGCTCGCGTTGGGATCGGCTACGGGGGCGCAGCGCGTGGGCGGGCTGGTTGGCGAGATGGCCGGAGACCGGGCCTGGGTCGAGCAGAGCTACGCGCGTGGAGCGGCACAGGGCACGGGGCTGATCGGTGGGCTTGTCGGGAGCCTGGCCGGCGGTCGCGTGATTGAGTGCTACAGCGTCGGGGCAGTCAGTGGCGCGAACAACGTAGGCGGGCTGGTCGGGTCGGCCACGGCGGGCACGCGGATCGAGCGCTCCTACTGGAACGTGACGACCTCGGGTCGGACCACGAGCGCCGGCGACGGCGGCCACGGGGGCAAGCCGGCGGAGCAAATGGTGCTGCAGTCGACCTACGTGGGCTGGGATTTCGCGACGACCTGGGGTATTGGTCACGAGGGCCAGTACAGCGAGCCGTACCTGCTCGCGGGCGAGTCCGGGCACATCGTCGGGGTGTCCCTCGTAGCGCCGTGGGCCCATCCGGTGCGGGTGACGGGACGCGATGGTGTCGGCAACACGCTCACCGGACACTACGTCTACCATCCGGGCGATGCCGGCGACACCGAGTTGGGCACGACCTTCCAGTGGTACCGGGGGCTGGCCGCGAACGGTCCCTTCGATCTGATCCCCGGAGCCACCGGCGCGACCTGGGTGCAGACTGAGGCGGACGCGGGGCGGTTTCTGAAGTTCGAGGTCACGGTGCGCGACACTGCGGGTCGGGCCGATGTGCCGCGTGGCGCGGTGCACCTGTTTCTGGATGGGACGGGGCGGGAAGAAAATCCCTGGCAGATCGCGACGCCGGCGCAGTTGAACAACCTGCGGGAGTTTCTGGGCTCGGTGTTCTGGGAGCAGCATTTCCGGTTGGTCGAGGATATCGACCTTGGTATCGCCCCCTGGAACGAGGGCGCGGGGTGGGTTCCGGTCGGGACCTCCGCAAACGCTTTCCATGGTCGGCTGAACGGGAATGGGCATGCGATTCAGGGGCTGACCATTGCGCGCCCGGGCACCAACTACCAGGGACTGTTCGGCGTTTTGAACGGGGCGGTTGTGCAGCATCTGGCACTGGAGGATGCCGCCGTGCAGGGAGCGGCCTACGTGGGAGCGCTGGCGGGCGCGACCACGGGGGCCAGCCTGGTAGACCGGGTGACGGTCACGGGTGCGGTGCAGGGCGGCACCTACACCGGCGGCGCAATCGGACATGCGGGGGGCAGCAGCGCGCTGCACGGGGTGATGGTTGATGCGACCGTCCAGGGATCAACTGAGATCGGAGGCGTCGCAGGGCGTCTTGATGGATCCGCGGTGACGCTCTATCACAGCGCCGCCAAAGGCGCGGTCCGCGGTACGTCCTCCGTTGGAGGTCTGGTCGGAGTGCAAGCCAATTATGCCATGGTTTCCGATTGCTTCAGTTGGGCGGAGGTCGAGGGCGGCAGCATCGTCGGCGGGTTGATTGGGTATTTGTACTATGCCCCGGTGCGGCGGAGCTACAGTTCAGGGCTGGTGACTGGCACGGGATCGGATATCGGGGGTTTCGTGGGGCGCAATTACGGGGGTTCGGAAGCTGACTGCTACTGGGACACGGGTACCTCGGGCAGGGAGACGAGTCCGGCCGGAGCCGGTTTGCCGAGCGCTATGCTCCGCCAGCGCGTCACGTTCCGGAATTGGAATTTCTTCACGCTCTGGTCGATCGAAGAGGGCGCGGGCTACCCGGAGTTGAACGACTTGAGTTCTTTGGCCAGACGGCAGAATCTGACGACCGCTGCGCTGCAAGGGGAGGGCACGGCTGCTTCGCCGTACCTGATCACCAATGTTCAGGAACTGGATGCCATGCGTCACGGCCTGCATGCGCACTACCAGTTGGCGGCGAATATCGACCTGACCGCCACGGTCGCCTGGGATGGTGGTCGGGGTTGGACGCCGGTCGGCGGGTCTGCGGCGGCGGACCGCTTTCGGGGTCGGTTTAATGGCGCCGGATTCATTCTGCGCAATCTCGCGATCAACCGGTCCACGACGGATTACCAGGGGTTGTTCGCCTATGCGCAGGATGCCGTGATCGAGGGGGTGGTCTTTGAGCAGGCGTCTGTGCAGGGGCAGCACTACACGGCGGCGCTGGTGGGGTGGGCGGAGAATTGCGCTCTGGCGCGAATTGACGGGGTTGGGCAGGTGAATACCGTGGATGACGGGGGCGGAGTGGTGGGACGGCTCAATGGAGGAAGGCTGTTTGCCTCATCGGTGGGTGCCTCGGTGCGGGGGCGTGACCGGGTGGGCGGGCTGGTTGGTTATATGTCGAGTAGCGCCGGTTCGCTGATCCAGAGTTCTGCACGGGGGTCGGTGACGGGGCGCAATCAGGTCGGGGGCGTGGTGGGGTATCAGTATGGTCAGATCGTCAGCGACTGTTACAGCCGGGCGGCGGTTACCGGTGCGAGCGATGTGGGCGGGCTGGTCGGCTATCTCTACTACAGCCGCCTGCGGCGCGGCTACAGCGCCGGACCCGTCTCGGGCAACAGTAATGTGGGCGGGTATGTCGGGCGAAACTACGGCAGCACCGAGGCGGACGGGTTCTGGGATGAAATGGTGTCGGGTTTGAGCGTTAGTGCGGGCGGAGCGGCCCGCACCACCGAGCAGATGAAGCAGCAGGCCACCTATGGGGTCTTCAACTTCCAGAGCATCTGGCGGATCGAGGAAGGCATTGACTATCCGACGCTGCAGCGCATCGCGGGATATGTGGAGCCGCCCGAGGTGGCGCTGGGCGATTTGGACGGCGCCGGCACGGTCGAAGACCCCTATCTAATCACGACGCCGGCGGCGTTGCGGGCGATGGGCCAGAACCTTGCCGCCCACTACCGCCTCGGAGGCGACCTCGACCTTTCGGATTCAACGATCTGGAACGCGGGCTCCGGCTGGATTCCGATCGGGACGTCGAGCGCCCCCTTCACCGGCACCTTCGATGGCGGGGGCTACGCGATCCGCAACCTGACGATCAACCGGCCCGAGTCGGATTATCAGGGATACTTTGGTTATCTGCAGAACGCAACCGTGCGCGACCTCCGGCTGGAGGGGGTGACGGTCTATGGCAACCGCTATGTCGGTATCCTCGCTGGACGCGCGGACACCAGCACGATCGATAACGTGTCGGTCGCAGGACTCGTCCGCGGGCACAACAGCGAAATCGGCGGATTGGTGGGGTATGTGAACGGAGGCACAATCCATCGAGCGACCGCGGACGTCCGCGTGCAGGGTGTCTCCCATGTGGGCGGGTTGGTCGGATACACGGATGGCGGAGTTCAGGTCCGCCACAGCGCCGCGTTCGGTCAGGTGGCGGGCACCGGAAACACGATCGGTGGGCTTTCCGGTTATCATCGTTCCGGGACGCTTGCGGACTGCTACAGCGGCGCGGACGTTACGGGTCCAGCGAATGTCGGCGGACTGGTGGGCTGGGGTGGCAATTCGGGATACTGGGGCAATATGCATCGCTGCTTCAGTGTCGGCGCAGTCAGTGGTGGATCCAGTGTTGGCGGTCTGATTGGCACCCATCACACCGGCAACGTCACGGACAGCTTCTGGGATACCGAGACCTCAGGACGGGAGACCAGCGCGGGAGGGAGCGGCGCACAGGGTCGCACGACGACGGCAATGTGGACGCGCGAGAACTACGCCTTCTTCAATTTTGACACGGTCTGGCGGATAGATGGGGGCGAGGGCTACCCGGCGTTTCAGGATTTCAGGGGTTATGTCCCGCCCGATGCGGTTGCGCTGGAAGACCTGCAAGGTCAGGGCACCGAGCTCAGTCCTTATGTGCTGCACAATGCCTCGGAACTGAACGCGATGCGGCTGGCGCCCGGGGCGCACTATCGGCTGGCGCAGGACATCGACCTGGCGGACACCACGATCTGGAATGCCGGGCAGGGCTGGCTGCCGGTGGGGACGTCCGAAGCGCGTTTCACGGGCACCTTGGACGGGGCCGGGTTCGCGCTCCGCAATCTGACGATCAACCGTCCGGTTTCCGCCGGGCAGGGACTCTTCGGCTACCTCGGGGCCGCGACCGTGCGCTCGTTGCGTCTGGAAAACGCGCACGTTCACGGGCTGTCCACGCTCGGCGCGCTGGCCGGTCAGATGACCGGTGCGGGACTGGTGGAGGACGTCGCCGTGACGGCCACGGTTCGCGGGCAGACGGACAACATCGGTGGCGTGATCGGCGATCTGCAAACGGCGCAAGTCCGTCGCGTCTCGGCGATCATGGAGGTCGGCGGCGGGCGATATGTGGGCGGCCTGGTAGGCTATACCTTCAGTTCGCCGATCCTGTCCCAGTGCTACAGTCTGGGGCGGGTGCGGGCGTTTACCGAAACGGCGGGCGGGCTGGTCGGTTGGCATCGTCAGGGAACGATCGCGGACTGCTACAGCGGGGCCGCAGTCGGGGGTGGTTACAATGTCGGCGGGCTGGTGGGGTATGCGGGGGGTAGTGGGGGGTACTGGGGCAACGTGGATCGCGGCTTCAGTTTTGGCGCGGTGAGCGGGTCGTCCGGGTTGGGTGGATTAATTGGCTACCGCCACACCGGAAACATCACGGATTGTTTCTGGGACACGGGCACCTCGGGGCAGGAGAGCAGCTCGGGCGGCGGCACGGGACTGGCGACCGAAGCGCTGCAACAGGCGGGGACCTTTAGCGGCTGGAATTTTGTGGATGTCTGGACGATTGATGCCGGGCAGAGCTATCCGTATCACCGCGACACGCCCCGGACGATCGCACTGGCGGAAAGCCACCGCGCCTTTGGCAACGCCGCCGTGACCGGGCAATCGCTGCGCGTGACCGGAAACATGACATGGACGGCAACCGCCAGTTCCGGATGGATCACGATTGACGGGAATGCGAGCGGCGTCGGCGACGGGGTCGTTCGGTTCAGCCTGGCCGCAAACACCTTCGGCGCGCCGCGCAGTGGAACGATCACGGTGATCGCCGGCGCGGGGGCGGTGCGCGTCTTCCAGATCGAGCAGCGCGCCTTGTTAGTGGTTGTCCCCGAGCAAGGTGATCACGACGCCTCCGCCTCGGGGGGACACGTTATCGAAGTATGCGGCAACGTGGAGTGGACTGCGTCGAGTAGTGCGGCCTGGTTGGAACTGACCGGTGATACGACCGGTTCCGGAGCGGGTACTGTGCATTACCGGGTCCAGCCGAACCCGTCGCTGGATGCGCGCGATGGCGTGGTGACGATTGCGGGAGGCGGGCTGAGTCGCACGGTGGCGATCCGGCAGGCTGGCGCACCGGCGTTTCTCTCGGTGGCGCCGCACTACCGCGAGCACGTCGGCGCAGCCTCCGCCGGAAACGCGCTCGAGGTCGAGAGCAACCACGGCTGGACCGCCACGAAGACGGCGCCATGGCTCACGATCACCGGCGGCGCGTCGGGAACAGGCAGCGGGACGTTGACCTACAGTCTGGATTTGAACGATACCAGCGCCGAGCGGATGGCGTGGATCGTGGTCGCGGGGGCCGGGCGCACCGCAACCTTCCGGGTGGTGCAGGCTCCCGAGCTTCCCAGCGAGATGACGCTCTACACGATCGAAACGGCGGTGCAGCCGCCGGATGCCGGGAGTGTCACGCCGGGCGCCTCGCTTTATGGAAACGAGTATTTTTCGGCGATGGCCACGGTCGGGGATCCGGAAAAGTATGTTTTCCGGAGGTGGCTATTCAACGGTCAGGTGGTGAGTTATTCACCGAGCCATTCGTTCGCGGTACAGGGCAGCGGAACACTCGTGGCGGAGTTCGAACGGACCCAGTTCGCGGTGACGGTGACGATATCGCCTGCGGGTCTCGGCACGGTCAGCGGAGCGGGGTTGTGGTCCTACGGGATCGCCGGCACGCTGACCGCCAATCCGGCGGCGTACTGCAGTTTTGTGGAGTGGCGCGAAGGGGCCACGGACGAGGTTGTGTCCACTTCACCGTCTTACACCTTTTCGGTCATTGCTTCACGGCATTTGGTGGCGGTGTTCGAGGAAGACGTCAAGGAGCATGAGGTCACGACGGCGACCCTGCCGCCCGGTTTGGCGATGATTCCCGGGGCCGGGACCTGGACCAACGGGCAGACGGCGACCTTCGTCGCGCCGGCGATGATTCTCAAGGACGATCAGCGTTATGTCTTCCAAAGGTTTACCCGCAACGGGACGCATGCTTCGAACCAGTCCACCTGGAACTGGACCTTGACGCGGGCCGATCCGGCGGTGGTGCTGGTGCAGGCCGAATATCAGGTCTACGACATGAGCCCGGCGGTGCGGGAAGTAAGGCGGACATTTGACAGCCCGGTTCCCGCGACCGATACCCAAGTGGTGACCCTCGTCTTTGACCGTACGATGGACACCGGAGAGATCCCGCTGGCGGTGATGCGGCGTCGGAGTGATAGCGCCGAGCGGGTGCTTTCAACCCAAGGGGGCCAGTGGCTGAACATTTATACTACACAAGACGCGTATCGCTATGATCCACTGACCTTGGTTCCGGCCGACGACGGCGAATACGATCTGACGGTTTCAGGCGCCCGGGATAACTATGGGGTGCCGATGGAACCGACGAACGTCTGGACGTTTGTGGTCCATGGGACGCCACCCACCCTCACGCTGCCCGACCTGCCGACGGAAATCAACGAGTTGGTTCTCTTTGAGTTTCCCGCGCAGGGTGCCGATGGCGTCCCCGGCAACCCGTTGGTCTTCTCGCTGACGGCCGCGCCGGCCGGGGCGGCAATTCATCCGCAAAGCGGTCTCTTTTCCTGGACGCCGAGCGAGCGCCAGGGTCCGGGGAGTTATACCTTCGGCGTACGGCTTGATGACGGACTGGGACATGCCATCCAGACGGTGACGATTGATGTGCTGGAAGTGAATCGGCCGCCGACCCTGAACGCGATTCCCGACCGAACCATTCAGGGGGAAACGGCCCTGTCGTTCCAGGCGGTTGGGAGTGATCCGGATATTTCCGCCGGCGACCTCCAGCAGAGTCTGACTTATCGCCTTGAAGGGAATGTGCCTGCGGGTGCGGCAATGACCTCATCGGGCTATTTCACGTGGACGCCGACGGGGGCACAGATCCCCGGTGAGTATACGATGGACGTCGTGGTCAGTGATGGCGAATCGGAGGCCCGCCGGTCCTTCACCATTTACACCTTCGACCGGCCGGATGTGACAGTGACGCAGCTTGAACTGCCGTCGCTTGCCCCGATGGAAGGCGCAGCGGTGCGTTTGCGCGCCCGCATCGACAACATCGGTGGCGGCGATTTGTTGCAGGGTATCTATGTAGGATTCTATGTGAACGGGAACTTTATCGGCAACCAGTGGATTTCCTCCTCCACGTTGCCGAAAGGCCAGTATGCCTGGGTGGAACGGATCTGGACGGCGGTGCCCGGCACCCATACGATCGAGGTGCGGGCGGATTACCTGAACCAGGTCCAAGAGAGCCGCGAGGACAACAACAGCCTGAGTGAAACGCTGGCGGAGATCCTTGTGCCGGACATTGCGGTGACCCATGCGAGCTGGCTGCCGGAATCCATCAATGAGGGCGAAAAGGTCCGGTTCTTCTTTGACGTCACCAACCTCGGCGGCGCAACAGCGCGGGATGTGGATGTGCACTTGAACGTGGATGGCGCCTGGGTGGCCTCGGACCGCATCCGTGGACCGTTTGGGAACCGGACCGAATCGCTCGTCCTCGAGTGGACGGCGACCCCCGGACCCCATTCGGTCGAAATCGTCGCCGACCGGCACGGCAAGATCTCCGAGATCAACCGCACGAACAATGTGGTGCAAATCTCCCTAGACCCGATTCAGGACACCTTGCCTCCGACCTTCACCAGTCTGGTTCCGGGCAATGGACAACGTATCCGGGGCGTGTTCGCGCTCCATGTCGCGGCAACCGACATCTCCGGCATCAGCCGATATCAGATTGAATCTTCCCTGGACGAACTTTTCTGGACCACCCTGCATGAGGGTGCGGCCGGGACCGGCAGTTGGGATACGACGGTGCTGGCCGACGGCGTGTATGCGGTCCGGTTCAGCGCAGAGGACACGAAAGGAAATATTCAGCAGGTCACGCACAGGGTGACGGTGGATAATACGCCGCCTGCGGCCGTGACTCTCTCCGCTCAACCGATTGAGTTCGGTGCGGTCCTGAACTGGACGAAGCCGGCCGAAAGTGACTATTCGTTCTGTCGCATCTTCCGCGCAGCATCCCCGGAAGGGCCATTTGTCCAGCTTAACGCTACCATTTACTCGCAGTCGAGCTATACGGACAGGCCGTTGTCGCCCGGTATGTCCTACAGTTATGTGGTTCGGGCTTATGATGTGGCCGGAAATGTGAGTGACGACAGCAATGTGGTGACGGTCACGCCGAATGGTGATCAGTCGCCGCCGGAAATCCGCAGTCTGTCTCCGGCGGAAAACAGTGCGCACAATGCGATCATCCACTTGTTGGCCGACATCCGGGACAATGTGGGCGTGACCTTGGTTCGCTATGAGTTCACCGAAAGGCCCGCCGGTTCGTATGCGTTGTCGGACCTGATCTGGACCAACCTTTGCGAGGGGACGGCCATGTCCTGCGATTGGGATGTGACCGAGCTGCCGACCGGGCGTTATCTGATTCGCCTGACCGCCTGGGACGCGGCGGGACTGAGCAGTTCGCTGGTGCGGACCTACCTGGTGGATCACCAACCGCCGGGATCGGTGGGCGCGGTCACGATTCAACGCCGCGAGCTGGCGCTGGCGGTGGCCTGGAATTCGCCGGGCGATTCCGATCTGGTCGGCTACCGCCTTTCGCGCCAGGTCAACGGCGGGGCGTTCACGGTTCTGAAGGAACGCCTGACCTCCACGCTGTATGTGGATATGAACCTGCAACCGGACGTGCTTTACGCGTACCGTGTGGAGGCCGAGGATATGCTTGGTCAATTCGGCGCTCCATCCGACAGCCCGGCGGTGACGACGTTGAGCGATACCACCGCTCCGATCCTGGTGGGCGTGATGCCGCAGGCGTGGTCGCGCCATAGCGGAGCCATCAACCTGGCCTTGCTGGCCAAGGATAATGACGCGATTGCCACCGGAGCCTTCTGGTATCGCCTGGTTGGCAATGCGAACTGGCTCGAATGCAGCGGCACGCCGCAGGCCCTTTGGCAGGCCGAACAGAGGCACTGGAGGATCCAGCAAACGTGGAATCCCGACGGGCTGCCGGATGGAGAGATTGAAATCCGGGCGCGGGCGGAAGACCGTTCGAATAACAGCCTGGAAACCACCTTTATCCTCGTCCGCGACACCGAGGCACCCGCCGCACCGCAGGGATTGAGCGCAACCGACCCGCAGACCGGCAGTTCCATCCAGTTGAGCTGGTCGGCCAATGGCGAGAGCGACTTGGCGCACTACCGGATATACCGGCGGGTGTCCGGTGAAAGCGGATGGCAACCGGCCGGTTCCTCCTCCTCCGAGTCCTTCACCGTTGAGTCGCTGCAGAGCGATCAAGCCTATCAATTCGCCGTTTCCGCGGTGGATCTGGCCGGCAATGAATCACCGTTGTCCGACATCAGTGAACTCGCAACAACCACGCGAGCCGACCTGACCATCCAGTCGCTCGTATTCGATCCACGTACGCCGGCGCAGGGCCGGCTGGGCCATATCGTTGCCCGGGTGCTCAACCGGGGACCGGCGCGTGCGCAGGTTACGGTTCGCTTTTATGTTTCGAATGGTGGGGCCGAAGAGCAAGTCGGCATCCAGCATCTCTGGTTGAATGGACTGGCCTCGGCGGATGTGAGATGTCCGTGGATTCCCCAAAACGGCGGGTCGCAGACCATCCGTGCGGTGGCGGTGGTCGTTGCGCCGGCGTTGGATCCGACTCCCGGTGACAACGAGCTCTCGCGTGAAGTGCTGGTAAACCATCCCCCGGTGGCCATGGCCGGTAGCGACCGCTCAGTGGACTGGTATGAGGAACTGGCTTTTGACGGTTCGGGCAGCAGCGATGCGGATGGCCGCATCATGGAATATCTCTGGACCTTAGGCGACGGCAAGACCAAGCGCGGCATGAATGTGGTTCACCGCTATGAAGCGGTCGGGGTCCATACCGTGACGTTGACGGTTACGGATGACCGGGGTGTTTCTTCGACGGATTCGATCCTGGTGACCGTGGCCGATACCCGTGCCGATTTGATCGTTGAAAAGATCACCTGGATGCCCGGGGAGCCGGAAGAGGGGGACGAAATTACCATTATCGCCACAATCCGCAACCAAGGGAACGGCCCGACCCGGAATGCGTTCTTTGCCACCTATTACATCAGCGGCGTTTATCATGGCTATGTGATTGTTCATGACCGGATCGCGGCCGGCGACGCGGTGGACGTGACCTTCCGGTGGACGGCGCTCAAGGGGCTGCATACGGTAAAAGTGGTGGCCGACGATCTGATCAACGCGGTGAACGAACTCTCGGAAGTGAACAACGACAACCAGGTTCACATGACATTCCAGCAGATTCATTTTCCCGATCTGCTGATTGCGGAGATGACTTGCCCCGTGCCGGCGGTCATCACCAGTCAAGAGGCGCTGAAAGCGACCCTTACCGTGCAAAATGCCGGAACGGCGGATGCCGAAAAAATCTTTGTTGCGCTGTATCAGAATGGCAAGATGATCTCCCGCAAACCGCTGCCGGATCTGGCCGCCTCGGGAACGCTGACCACTACGTTTGATGTCATGCCGGTGAATGGCACCAATACCCTGACCGCCATGGTGGATGGCCCGGTTTCGCTGATTGTGGAGAGCGATGAGACGAACAACAGCTATACCCTGGAGCTGGGCGACCTGACCGTCGAACACCCGGATTTGCAGCTAGAACTGACGGTTCAACCCGATGAGGAGGAAATGGCGCACGGAAGCTGGATCGATATGAGCGCGACCGTGAAAAACCTTTCTGCGGTCGGGCTGCTTCAAACCGCCCCGGTTGATTTCTATGTGAACGGACGCCGGGTCGGTACCCGCGAGATACGCCATCTGGCTCCCGGCGCGTCGAAAACCGTCGCCTTCCAGGTGTTGGCTACGGAGGGGGTTCATGAAATCCGTGTGGTCGTCAACGAGAATCAGACGATTGCAGAATCCGACTATTCCAACAATGAACAACGCCACACCACGAAAGAGATCCGGATCTTGTATAGCGATCTGACCGTCGGCAATGTCTCCTGGTTTACCCAACACGGCGGACCGGTAAAATATGGGGATTCGTTGATCGTGACCTTTAATCTTTCGAACCTTTCGCTAGTCTCCAGTTATGCTCGCAGCTCGGTGATCCTGCTGGTCAACGGCAGGCAGGTCAGCAAGCTGGAAATCGGTTCGATCCGGGGTTATGAAACGGTGCAAACCGGCTTGATGTGGAAGAACGTGGATGTCGACCCGACGGTGTCGCATACCCTCGCGGTCCAGGTGGACCCGGAAAATGTGATTCCCGAAGAGAATGAGGCAAACAATATTGCGACGGCGGCGATTCAACTTTCCATTCAAGACGGCCTGATTGTGGATGCAAAACTGGATCGTGAAGCTGACGAGGTGTTCGGGATTCCCATTTATATCTCTTCGGAAACCTGCCGTGTCAGCGCCCGGGCGAGCTATGCCTCGGCGCCGAAGGCCTGGCTGGATACCAGCGCCGGACAAACGATGACCCTTTCGTTGATTTATACACCGGGGGTGGTGATCCAGCCTGGCGAGCTGCCTTATTACCCGGATCCCGAGACCTTGTATGATGACGTGCCCATGCTCTACGACCTGCTTGCGTCGCGGTTCAATCTCGAATTGCCGCTGGCGTCGTTTAATGAAACGGGCAACTACAGTGTTCGTATCACCTATAACGACGGTGCGCTTTCGCGCTCGCAGACGCTGCCGTTTATGGTGATTCAAGACTGCACGATTCACATGGAACCCAGTTCCCCGCGGGTCCTGGCCGGAGAACGACTTGTCATAAGCGGACGCGTTCTGGATCTGCAAGGCCTTCCCATTGCCGATGAGACCCTTCTGCTCGCCATCTTTGAGGGGGAGGACGGCTTTGGAGACATGGCCAACCCGGCGCTGGCCGCATTGGCGAATATGGCCAGCGATGTCACCACCGCGAAAGTGAAAACAAGTCCGACCGGCGAATTCACCTATCTGCACCGCACCCTGCGCGGTCAGTCCGGCATGTACACGGTTACCGGCTATCTGATCAGTTCCGTGGTGGCGGCCTCCGGCACCTGCAATTTCGAGATTCTCAACGCAGGCTTTGACTCGCCCGGCGCGAATATCACGATGCCGAAAAACTATACCCACTCGAAAACCGTCACCCTGAGAAACAGTTCGATCCGCGCGCTGACCAATGTGCGGGTGGACTTGAGCGAGGTGGTGGCCGCGAACGGGATCGAGGCGCGTCTTGTTTCAAGCGTGCCCTCGGTGCTGAGCGCGGGTCAGGCGGTTCAGCTAACCGTCGTGCTTGAAGCAGAGGAAGTGGCCGATGATGCGGGGCAATTCCGGCTGTCGTTCAGTTGTAACGAGGGTATCGAGCGGACGTATGACCTGAACGTGACGCTGCTCGACAGCGGGCCGTCGATCCGCTTCAGCGAAAGCATGCTCAAGCTCGGAATGAACCCCGGCGATACCCTGTTCCGGCGGGTTACCGCCACCAACCGAGGGCTGGGCACGCTGAAGAACTTTACGGTCAGTGGAGCGCCGAACCTGCCGTGGGTCACCGTGAACTATTCGGGGATCCGGAATCTTGAGCCGGGGGCCGCCCTCGAACTCGAAGTGGTTGTCCAGCCTTATGCGGCCACCGGGTTGGGACTCTACCGCGACTACATCACGCTGTCCGACGAAAACAACATCTCCTTCCGAATGGGCATCGAGATCGAGTTGACCAGCGCAACGCGGGGCGGTGTCAGTTTTACCGTTGGCAACGATGCCGGCCGCCTGATCGAACGTGCCGAGGTTCGTCTAATCAGCAAGGAAACCACGCCGGTCATCAATCCGGACGGTTCCACCGCCGGTCAACGCTATGAGGTGTTTATTGACCGCACCGATGCGGCGGGGCGGGTCATGTTTGAAGACATCCCGACCGGCGCCTACACCTATTCGATCAACAGCAGCGGCCATGAATCGGTGAAGGGCGAGGTGGAGATCATGCCGTCCAGCCTGCCGGTTCTGATCAGCGAAACACTTACCGCTACGCCGATCACCTATACGTGGTCGGTTACGCCAATCACCATCGAAGACCGGTATGAGATCATTCTGGACATCTCCCTGCGCATCGACAACCTCAACAAGCCGTCGATCGTTTCCCTGCCGCCGTGGGCAACGATTGCCCAGACGGTTGAGCAGGGCTACAGCGACCGCCTGATCTTTGTAAATCAGGGCGATCTTGCGTTGCGCAATGTACGCGTGGAGGTGATCGGTGACCCCAAATTGATCAACAGCCTTTCACTGGCGGGGGGCGGTGATATTGGCATCATCGAGGCCGGCGAATCAGTCCAGCTTGCGTATTATATTGCCCCCGGCACGTATGAAGACTTGAAAGGCGGCAGCAGGTTCAAGCTGACCGGAACGTATCGGGCACTTGATCAAAAGACCGGTGAATTTGCCGATTTCGGGGTCACCAATCAGGTACCGATCTACAATCCGGCCGCGGATCGTACCGCGACGATTCGCGTTCCCGGCTTCCAGGATGAAAAGGTGAAAATGCCAGACTTTGGAGATGGGGAGCAGGAATTTGATGGACTGCCTAAACTTCAGGATGAGGATTCCGACAGGGTTTCTGTGGCGGTGAAACTGCAGATTCCACAGGAAGCCACGCTTGAACGCGAAGGCTTCGAGGCGGTGCTGACTTTCCGCAACGGGCTCAGCGACGACCTCGTCGGCTTCAGTGTGGCTCCGCGCGTGTTCGATGCCGCGAACCGCGACGTGACCAGCGCATTCTATATTGTACAGCCCAGTTTGAGCGGCGGGCTGAGTGCGGCGGACGGGTCACAGACCCTGGCCGGGGGAACCGAGTTTACCGCGAGCTGGATCCTGGTGCCGGGCGTAGGTCTCGGCGGCGAAGACCCGGCCGGAAAGAAATATTATGTTGAAGCGGCAGCCACCTATTCGCAGGCGGGGCAGTTCAGGGAGTTCAACACCCACAGCGAAGAGATCACGGTTCATCCGCAGCCCTTGCTGGAGCTGTTCTACTACCTGCCGGAGAAGATTCTGGCCAACACCCCGTTCCGGTTGGGCGTCTTTGTCGAAAACCACGGCTTCGGTGAAGCCAAAAACTTCCGAATCAAATCCGGCCAGCCCAAGATTACCGAGAATGAAAGCGGGGTCCCGCTCCAAATGGAAATCGTCGGCAGCAGCTTTGGCGCGGGAAATGTTGAAACCAAGGAGTGGGCGGTTGAGTTCGGCGATGTTGCCGCACTCGGATGGGCTCGCGGATACTGGATTACGCGATGCAATCTCGATGCCACAGTAACCGAATTCACCGCGGAGCTGGTGCATCTGCCGTTCAAGGGCGTGCAGCTCAATCCGCTCATTACCGCGGTGCACACCGAGATTATCCTGGGCGATTTCCTCTTTGCCGACGAGATTGATCCGAACAATTCGTTCAGCCTGATTGACCGGGACGACAATGGAATTCCAGATTATCTGATCAATCTCCATACCGGACTGCGACAGGACATTATCGTCCCGGACGAACTCCAGGTGACGCAGGCGCCGACGATCGAAGCGCCGCAGATGACCTTCACCATTCCCGCCACCAACGGGTTTGTCTGCATGGTGCTCAACGATCCGCTGGTCTCGATCAATATCCGCGGCATTCAGCGGCATCACCTCGATGGATCCGGCGCTATTCACCAACTCTCCGGAAACAATTTCTGGCGCGATGGCGAAATCCTCTACATCGTTGACCGTATCGGTCAAATCGTCAACGGACAGCCCGTAGGCATGCCGGTTACGTATGTGATTGACTACCAGTCCGCACTCGAAATCCGCAAACTGGAAATCGGGACCTTCGTGTTTAACACCCTGATGGCCAATGCGGATGATAAGACTCTGGGAAGATACGCACAAACGCACTGGTGGGAGGATTACCGTGACGATGATGGCTTCGGTGTGATCGAGTATGGACTTGGATCAATTGCAAACAAGGTGCCGCTGTATAACAGCCCGCTCCCGATTATCGCCGGCGATGAAGGCGGGGTGCGGATTGAGTTGTATAATCGCGGCGTTAGTCCCGAGTCCGGGGACATCGGCGTTTATCTGATCGACGCGCAGGGGGGGGAAACCCTGGTGGCCACGGCCCAAGTCGAGGAATTGCGTTCCTATCGCACGCAGACAGTTGAACTGGTGTTTGATACAACGACGGATGGCCTTTATACGTTGGAAGTACGTTTCCTGGATACGCGCACCGAGGGCAATGCCTCACGGCAATTCCGCATCAACGCCCGTCCGGTTTCCGATGCGGGCTTGGACCAGACGGTAAAACTCGGCAAGCCGGTTCGGTTCAACAGTTCGCGCAGTTACGATCCGGACGGTGTGGTCGTCAATTACCAGTGGTACATGGACGACCGCAGGCTGGACGTCGACGGCAAGGAGACCGGCGGAAAATGGATCGCCGGTCCCGTCCCGTCCTACACATTTGCGGATTCGGGAACCTATAAGGTGTTGCTGGTGGTCACCGACTACGACGGGGCGATGGAAGAGGACAAGATGCTGGTCACGGTTGAAGAGACACGTCCCGATCTCTATGTCGCCTCCTTCGGGCATGGCCAGGCGGAGGTGCTGGATGGTCAGTTGCTGACCGTCTCGGTGGGGATCGGCAACGCGGCCGAAGACTTGCCGCCGGATGCCAAATTCTATGTCAGTCTCTACGCGGGGGAAAAACTGGTTGATACCCGGCTGGTCACAGGCGGTCTGCCCGCCGGGCAGACCGGGACGATCAGTTTTGATTATATCGCTTCCATGTCTGAGCCGTTCCTGACGGTGGTCCTTGACGATATGGGAAGCCGGGTCAATGAAGCAAACGAATGGAACAACGTGGATACCCTGGCGATCTTTGCAGATCAGGTGGTATTCGCCGATTTGGTCGCTGAAAATGTTCGCCTCAGTGTGGCTCCCGGCGAGCCGGTCAACTGGGGTCGACCGATTCAGGTTTTGGCCGACATCGGAAACCGGGGCGACATCAATGCCGACAAACCGTTCCGCATCAGTGCGTATGTGGACGGAATATACCTTGGCCACAGCGCGCTGGATCAACTGGAAACCAACGCCACGGAAACGGTCTCGTTTACCTGGGTGCCGACGCCGGGTGAGCACCTTGTCGAGGTGATCGCCGACTGGCCGCATAGCCATATTCGCGAAAGCAATGAAAACAACAATCGCGCGGCGCTCACCGTCAACAAAAACAATCTCAATCTCATCTTGCCCAACCTGGTGTTGCAGCAACTCACGTTCGAACCGGAAAATGGCCAGTTGGCTTCCGGTGTTCCGGTGCTGGTGACGGCCTCGATCTTCAACCACTCGGCCGTGAGCCTGCCGTTTGGTTCCGAGGTGGTCATGACCGTCAACGGGCAGACGGTCGCCCGCCGCGCGGTCGCCCCGATCGCGGCCGGCCACTTCACCGCCGCATTGCTGACATGGAACGATCCGTGGCCGGGGACCCATGACATCAAGGTGTCCCTCGATCCCGGCCGACTCTGGTACGAAACCGATGTCTCCGACAATGTGCTGCTTGTGAAAAAAACCTTCAGTATCACCCAGGGCGATCTGACGGTCCGCCAGGTTGTTGTTCCGCCGGCTGCGAGCGCGGGCGTGGAGACGCGCCTGGGCATCAATATCGCCAATCGAGGCCTCGGAAGGATCAGCAAACCGTTCAACGCGAGGCTCTTTGCCGATGAACAACCGGTTGCGGTTGAACGATTCAATCTGCTGCTGCTTCCGGGACAAACGTTTTGGTGGAATCCGGTCTGGGTGGCCGACGAAACCATGGCGGGCAATACGGTGACCCTTCGTGTCGAAGTCGATACGCTGGATGAAATCGATGAAAGCGATGAAACCAATAACAGCTATGAAGCGTCGGTTCTCATTGAACAGGGCCTGAAGGTGGTCATGGACCTCGACAAAACCGTGAGCCTGCCCGGCGATGTGGTTGAGGTTGTCATTGATGTCCTTGATACCAAAACCATGCAGCGCGTGCCGGCCGCGAATGTTGCGGTCTCCGTGGTGATGCGCGATGCCAACGGGACGGATATGCAGATTGTCTCGGGGGCCTTTGATAACGGGTGGAGCGCAATGCTCCCCACGGCCGGGATTGACGCGGGCAAGTATGGGGTCCAGGCGGTGGCGCGTGGTGACGGGAAAACGTATGTTTCCGCATCCCGGTCGCTGGTTCTGGTCGAAGAACTGGTGGTTGAATGCGCAGCGCCGGAACGGGTTCTTCTGGGTGAAGCCTTCGCCATCACCGGTCGTGTTTCAACGATTGGGGGACAGGGGCAAAGCTCCCGCTCGGTGTTTGTCCGTGTCGAACCGGTCAGTACCAACGAGCCGATTTTCCTACCGGCGATTACCGATGCGTCAGGGAATTTCGAGGTGACGCTACAGGCCACGAAAGCGCTGGCCGGTGAGCTGGGCATCTCCGCGCAGGCGGTTGGCGCGGATCTTCTGGGGATGATCTTCCGCTCCAGCAGTCAGACCGCCATGGTGTTTGGACTGGAGAGCCTGGTTTCGCCAATGGTGATCGCAGGGCATTTGAACGAAGCGGCGCCCTTCAGCCTGACCGTTGAAGCGGTGGGAGCCGACGTGCAGATCGAGAGTGTCGCTTTCATACCCGATCCGGAAGGAATGGGTGCGGATGGCGTTGTGGCGAATCTGGATGCCGTTGTTCCGTCCGGATTGATCCCCGATGGCGAGACCCGTATTTTCAGCGGAACGGTCACAAGCACGCAGGTTTGCGGCCACCTGTTGGTTGAAGCCCGTATGGCCTGCCGCATCGGGGAAAGCAACCTGACCACGTCGGCCTGGTTCGTCTTCTCTGCGACTGAGCGCAAGACGCTGGGTATCGAGTTGCAGGATGCCCTGATCTTTAACGGGACGATGTTGGATCACACGATTCCGAAAGAGGCGTACACGGATAGTTTGACCGTTGGCGCCGAACGCAAGGTGCTCATCGATGTGGTGGTTACGAACCATACCGATGAGGTGCTGACCAACGTTGAGCTGGTATGCACCAATTACCCATGGATCGTCATCACGCCCAGCAAACTTGGAAATATTGCCCCCGGGCAGGCGGCGGTGGCCCGCCTCGAACTGGAAACCTTCAGATCATCGGTAAGCGGAGCGACGTATCCGATGAAGCTCACGGCCGAATCCGGCGAAGGCTATCGTGCCGAACAGCCGCTGGAGCTGCGGTTGAAATCGCCCGCCCACGAATATTATGTCCTTTGCCGCCTGGTGGATCAATTTGAGAATCCGCTGCCTGGACAGCGCATCCTGTTCCGCTCCGGAGGTGTGGAGCGCACTGGAACCACCACCGTCGCGAAGGGAACGGTAATGATGAATCTGCCACCAGGCCGTTGCGCCTACAACGTACTGATCGGCAGCGCCTATCCCTACAGTGGCTTGGAAGGAAGCTTCTTCGTAACTGGAGAAACCGAAACACACGACATTGTTGTGAGGGTTGAACCGTTCGGCATCACACTGCAGAGGACGGCTTCACAGGAGCTTGAAAGCTATGGCGAAGCCCGTCTGAATCTGGTGCTGGAAGGCAATGCGGTAAATCCGCTGAGGCTTTACCGCCCAGGGCGCGAGTTTGCCCTGATTCTCGGTGGGGCAGGGGTGCCAGCGGAAATGGATGAGCTAGTGCCGGAGTTTGATCGCTTCAACCAGCGCGGACAGTTCTCCTTCTCGAACGATAGCGATGAGTACCTGATCGGTGTCGCGCTGGTCTTGAAGGGCGAGCTGGCCCCCTACATCCACATTCGCAACACATTTATTGAGGGCAACCTGCTGCACCTCATGATGGCTCCGCGCGCCACCACCGTGATCAATTGGGATCTGGATGTGAACGGATTGCTGGCCCTGCAGGCACAGGCCGGAAAAGACTTGGTTCTCGACGGGATCATCCACATCTTCACGTTGCAAGGCTTCGAGGCAAACTATCACATCCGGATACGCCTTGCCGACACCTTCGACAGGCAGAACGGTGTACCGTACGAATACGTCTTTTATACCGATTGGATGGGTCGCCGCTGCCCGGTCGGCATGGATACGCTCCCGCTCTGGCTCGGCTTGGATCGGGAAAATGCGGCGGCAATCGACGGAACCGAAGAGGCCGGACTGATGGCTTCGATCAGCCAAAAGGTACTCGCCGCCGGCCAGTCCTTCATCCTGGAAAGCGCCGTGCGCAACCAGATGCCGGATCAGGCGTTGCAGGTGGAAAGCTGTATCCTGCGGATCTATGATGCGAACGGCGTGGAGGTGACTCATCGTTTCCGCATCCAGCAGCAGTCCGATATCACTGCAGAGGCCATTCCGGCCATGCAGTCGCGGCGGTCGGCTTGGAAGGTGCTGGTGAACGACCCCTCACTCGCCGACGGAACATCCGGCGGGACGCCTTACACCGCGCGCATTGAAGGCGTCACCCTTTTTGGCAACGCACGGATTCCCTATGAGCAGAACGTTGGGTTCGTCGTGCAGCCGTCACCCTCCATTCAGATCAGTTATTCGTTTAAACAAACCGGAAACCGCAGCGGTACGCTCACCGCCCGCGTCACCAACAGCGGGCAAGGAAATGCGTACAACGTGAAGATAGAACTTCCCGCGATGCGGGATGCCGTGATCAGCGATACCGCCACAAGCTCCTCGCGAACGGTTGACGTGCTGGCTCCAAACGAAACTGCGGAGTTTACCTGGAATCTCACCTTCAGCAGCGATCTGCACGCCACCGAGGTGCTCAGCCAGATCAAGACATTCAGTCCGATGATGCTCGGGGAGCAGGGTGAATGGATTCAGGCCCCGGTTACCCACGAATTTCGCACCGAACACACCATTGCCGAACTGCTGGATCTGGTAGACGACTTGATCCGCGCCCTTGAAAACAAGGTTGAAAACGAATTCTGGCACCTTGCGCAAATCTACTCGGAAACCGAAGACATCATTCATGAAATGGCCTATCTCGGCCAATTACAAATCGTCACGGAAACCGTCAACCAGATGATTTCGGTGATCTATTCGATCAAGGACCTTGTGTTCGGTATCCACTCATTTGCCAAAGACATAACCGAATTCTACGATGAAGAGAACAAAGTGCTCTCTTTGTTGGAAAAAGCCACCGAGCAAGCACGTCGCGAAATCGCCAACAAGTATGGCGAGGAGATGAACAATCCGAGTGGTGGCGGTGACATGAGTTATTACGACGCGTTGAAATCGATCGATCTTCTTGGCTTTGCCAGTGTTGGCGATTCGGTTGTGAAATTGAACTCGGAATTGCTCGCGATGGTTGATCTCCTCCACGCGCAGAAGCAGATCCAAGAGAATCTCACGGAGAACCTGGGACGACTCGCCCAGGCGACCTTAAACAATGCTACGCCGCCAACTACGGAGGAAATTCGCAAACAGCTCGAATATGCTTCTGTTGATTCGCGCGAATACTACCGTCGTCTTATGGAATACATCGCGATGCACAACAACCTCCCGGAAGACCTTAATGATTATCAGTTGTTGCGGCACCTTGGCGCCGGACAAAAAGTCGCGGGGCTAGATATGTATTTGGCCGCGATTGACTCACTGGGAATGATCCTGCGATCTCAGTTGTGGAGCCTCCAGCAAAGCAAGGTTTCCGCCATTTTCCCAATAGATCTTCTCTATCAAGAGTTGCACAGCATGACCGCCACCCTGGTGAGCTATGATCCTGGGAAACGCAGTGGATCGCCGTATACGCCAAATACGGTGACCACTCCGGGGCTTGAAAATGCCGAAGACCGCGCCCAGGTATTCTGGTATGCCATGGGAACCGCATCGCCCTATTGGAACACGCCGATTATGGAAGCGCATGAACTCGGTGAAGTGAAGGCGCTGCTCTACCGGAGTTATAAGCACTTGCAGATGCAGTGGGATAACATCGCGTTCCATGCCGAATTGGTCGCCGAATACACCGAACTGAGCATGACCAAATTCATTTTTGACTCTCTCGGCATGGTCGGTGGCATGGGTGGGGGCATCCTCGGAGAGATGGCCGGACATGTGAACAACTCGGTCCAAAGCTCCGTCAATGAGGCGATGGAAATCTATAAACAGGCGATGAGTTCCATGAAGGAGGCCGAGCGCATCGGCCTGAGAATCCTCTTCCGGGACATCCAAGACTACACCGCCGCCCATCAGCAGGAAGCTGGAGTGGTTTGGTCCTTCATGCGCGATTTCTCCGGACACATCCAGTACCTGATTGAACACCGGCCGATTGACCCCGTTCTCTCGGTTGAAGTCCTCTCCTTTGAAATCGCAAATGCGATTCTCCCGGATGAGCGCGGCATGAGGCTAACCCCCGGAGTAATCACGCTGGCCAACAATGGAACGCTGGACTGGAGTGGTCGCCCGCTCATCAATCTTTACGCCGATGGACGCAAGGTGCTGTCGCTGGAGTTTCCAAACATCAAACTTGACGCAGGCGATGCGGGAACGCTTTCTTTCGGGATCCTGCTTCCGGACGCGCAAACCTACAGTCTCTTCGGATTCGATGTTGAGCTCATGCTTGAACTGTGGGAAGAGGACACGCTTTCACGGGCTTCCTACGGGCCGTGGGTCACCACGGTTCAGAGTGCAACAGAATTGCGGCTGAACGGATTGGCCGACTCGATCCCGAGACACCTTTTACAGCAGGATTTTGGCACCGATACGATGCACACGGTGACGTATACCGCGACCCAGGACGGTGCGTTGCGTTTTATGCTCCTGCATGATCCCGCCGCTGTGATGGATTTACATGTGCATGATTCTGCCGGGCACCATGCCGGCTATGACAGCGATGCCGGTGCCGTGGTGGTCGAGATACCCAACGCTATGTTTACCGGCCCAGACAGCCGCTGCCAGCTCGTGACGATTCGCAATGTGAAAGCGGGATCGGTCTGGACGGTAAACGTTAACGGAGTACGCGTGCATCCGTCCGATCAGTTTGCCCTGATCGCCTCAGAACTGCAGGATGCTGAGGCCCGCCTGCACACGCGTCATTCGGTATACGGCATGCTCACTGGCCGAGGCAATGTGTTGATCCAAGCCGATATTCTTGAGGTTGGCGGCACGCATGGCGTGACCAATATGAACATCATGGCGGGCGATTTGGTCACCGCTGCGGGCGACTTGCTTGCTACCGAACTGTTGGTTTTCGCGTTTGAGGACGGGGTGGAACAAATCGCCGCCGGAGGGCGACTACGACTTGGCGTAAACATTGACTTGGCCGATAACGCTGCCGATGGATCGTACTCGATGGATGTTACGGTTACGGGCGAAGATGCCGTAACCGGCGCGAATGTCGAGCATCCCTTCACCTTTTTCGTCGTGGTTGATTTCACCCCACCTTCCCCGCCGACCTTGCAGCTACATGTATCAAGCAACGGAACCGTCGTCCTGACCGGAGCGGCGGAAATCGGCACGAAGGTTTATATAAGCAACAGCAACGGGGTTCTGATCGCAACCGCAATGACCGGTACCAATGGCCTGTTCACCACCTCCGAGCTCAAACTTATTTACGGGGATTACGAGCTTACCGCGGTTGCCATCGATGCGGCGGGCAATGCCAGCGAGCCCTCCGATTCTGTGATTTATGAGGCGCGCACCGACTGGCTCGCACCGGTCACTGCCTACGCGATTGAAGGAACCCGATTGTCCAGCGGGGCCTACTTGGATGGCGTCATGATCCATCTCACCGCTACGGATGATGCCAGTGGGATCGATCAGATCTTGGTCAGTTATGATGGCCAGAACACATGGATCGACTATGCGGGGGTGATTACCTATGATACGCCCGGGATCTATTCACTGAGTTATTACAGTGTCGACAGGGCCGGTAACCGTGAATCGACCAAGTCGATCTTCCTGACGGTGACAAATCAAAGCGATCTGACGGCTTACGAGAGGTGGGCGAGGCAAATCGTAGATTCAACCCAAAGGGGGCCTTATGACAGTCCGATGGACGATCAGATTCCGAACCTAGCCAAATATGCAGTCGGCCTGTCCCCGACCGAAGCGCATAAAGCTGATGACCTGTTCGTGAGTCGATCGGAAGGCAATTATCTGATCCTACGCTATAGGAAATCAAAGCAGGCAGTTGATGTGTTTATCCTGCCGGAATGGTCGGGATCACTGGTGTCGCCGCTCTGGCGCCAAGCCGGCATTGAGCGGCATCACCTGGAGGCTGAAGAGACGGATGACTATCAGGTTTGGGAGGCGCGCCTGCCACTTACCGGGCCCAAGGCCCACATGCGACTTCGTTTTTCATATGACTCGGCCGAACTAACGACGACCTTTTCGGAGTGGGCAGAATCCATCCCCGATCCAAATCTACGCGGAGCTAAAGATTCTCCAATGGGAGACGGAATACCCAACCTTATGAAATTTGCCGCCGGACTCGATGCGATGGAGGCTTGTGCCACCGCTGATCTGTTTAGCAGTTCGATTGAGGCGGAAAACGGCACGATGAAGCTGATCATGCTCTACTATAAGAATCCGCGCGCTGTGAATGTTTACCTCGATCCTGCCAAGGCGACAGCGGTTAATGACGACTGGACCGTCCATGGGATTGAAAACATCTTCACGGGCCAAACGGATGCACAACAACGCGAATTGTGGAAAGCGTCTATTCCCGTTCAGCAACAAATGCAATTCCTGCGCCTGCAGGCCGAAACGGCATTGCCGGAGTGAAAAGATTCCGGCCCGCACAGGCAACGGATGCTGTCCTACCTTCACGATTTTTTGGAATTATGCCCGATGTAGAACCGCTCATCGGCATGCCGCCTCGCCTCCTGCACCGGGCGTTCTGACGGGTTCACAGTTTAACTTATACTTAAAACTGTTGCGTTGTGATTTTTCAGGCCGGCGCGAAATCTGAGCCAGATTTAAAGAGAACTTTTTGAAGGTCTCATGATGGTTTCAACCAGATGAACCCAAGTTTCTTATTCAACGCCTCATTTTTTCTGTAAGTCGTTGATAAAGTAAAAAAAGCTTCGTAACCCGTTGAATATCAAAGGCTGTATTTTTCGGGTCATATTGTAGTGCCAAAACCGGCATCGGCTACCAGTGCGGAAAACTTACCGGACAGGGTTCCCCTGCGTAGTTTGGCAAGGTCGGGGAATACCGGGGCGGTAGGATCATCGGACGCGGGTAGGGTGGTGAAGTAATCGACAAGCGGACCTGCCATTGGAATCATCATATCTCTGCCCGGTTTTGCGGTGGTCAACCGGATTTCCTCTTTCGCCAAGTCAACGTTCTGCCACGTCAACCGGGCAAGGTCTCCAATACGCTGGCCGATGTAGAAACCCAGAAGGATCATTCCGCGCCATGAATCCCATGCCAACGCATAAATGTCCCTCACTTGGTCAAGGGTGAATCCCTTGCAACTGTGCTTTTCCGTGCCCAATACTTTGTCCTTGGCGAAAGGATTGTCGGACGCCACTGAATCCCGGCAAGCGTCATTCCAAATCACCCGGCTAATCTTGAGATACTTGTTGGTGGTCGCTGTTGGCGATGGAGTAGATAGCGGCGATGATGTGGCGTGCTCGCTTGTCGGTCAGCAAGCCTTGCGTCCCGGCGCCCGATGCTTTTTTGAACTCAAGCGCGATTTCGATTGCCTTAGGGCAGTCACCGCCAGTATCGCCATTCGTAGACGCCGGGTACGGTCACGGTGTCCGGGCAATCAGGGATCGACATTCCGCCGGGCCCCTTGAAAAGCGTTCTCAGGCAGGCAGGATTGGACACATGACGAGAAGCTATACAGTGATCATCGAGCGCGGAACCTCCTCGTGGGGGGCGTACGTGCCCGATCTTCCCGGCTGTGTTGCGGCCGGGCGGACGGAAGCCGAGGTCCGGAAGTTGATCCGGGAGGCCGTTGCCCTGCACATCGAGGACTTGCAGGCTTCGTGGCGAAGGATTCCCGCGGCCCGGCATGATGCCGAGCAGGTCGCGGTCATGGCCTGACCCCCCGCAAGTTGGTTTCCAAACCTTGGAAAATGGGGTCGATTTGGTTTCCAAACCTTGGAAACGTGCGGGTTTTGGGTTTCCAAGCTTTGGACGTTGGACGCGGATTCCGCCCAAAGTGAATTGACAGGGGAGGGGGGGTATGGTACCCACCGCCACTTGCCTTTTAAGGCGCCTTGGACGACCCAAGGAATTTTTGCACAAGGGAGCGGTTAACGTTATGGCTTCGAAATCAAAGAAATCGACGAAATCAGCGAAAAAGCCTGCGGCGAAAGGGAAGCCGACGGCAACGAAGAAAGCCGCTCCGGCCAAGAAGTCGGCTCCTGCGAAAAAGCCTGCGGCGAAGAAGCCTGCGGCAAAAGCGAAGAAGCCAGTTCCTGCGGTGAAGGCGAAGGCGGTGAAGGCGGTGGCGAAGAAAGCAGCCCCGGTCAAGAAGGTTGCCGCGAAGAAGGCCGCGGCTCCGGTAAAAGGGAAAGCCAAACCGGCGGCGAAGCCGGCGAAAAAGGTGGCGGCTCCGAAGCCTCCGGCAGGGGTGAAGGTGGGGAAGGTGACGATTTCGTCGGCGCCGCCGCCGTTGAGCGCGCAGTTGCCAAAGTCGGTGGATGAGCTGCTGGGACGTCCTACGGTGAAGCAGTTGGCGAAGAAGACGTCGCATTTGAAGCCGCTGACGGCGAAGGAGCTTGAGGTTTACAAGAAGCTGCTGCTTGAGCTGCGGGACCGGGTGATTGATGAAATCGGGTTTTTGGCGAATGATAATTTGAACAAGTCGTCGAAGGAGTCTTCGGGGGATTTGTCGAGTTACAGTTTGCACATGGCGGACCAGGGTACGGACAATTTTGACCGGGAGTTCGCGGCGAGTTTGTTGAACACGGAATACGATGTGTTGTACGAGATCGACGAGGCGCTGCGGCGGATCGAGCAGGGGGCGTATGGGGTGTGCGAGGTCAGTGGGGAACAGATTGAGCGGGAGCGTTTGAAGGCGCTGCCGTTTGCCCGGTGCAGCGTGGCGGCGCAATCGGAGATCGAGAAGAGGAAGCCGCGCCATCAGCCGTTCCGTCGGACGGGTTTGCAGGGCGCGGATTTTTCGTCGATGGGGTAATGGCCGGGGAGGGTTGAATGCTGCCGCTGTTGCTTGCGATCGTGTTCACGGTGCTTGATCAGTGGACGAAGCATGTGGTGCGTATGGAGTTTGCGCTGGGGGAGTCGCGCCCGGTGATCGAGGGTTTTTTTAACCTGACGTATGTGCGTAACACGGGGGCGGCGTGGGGGATGTTCGGGGGGCAGAACACGGCGTTGACGGTGATTTCGCTGGTGATGCTGGTGCTGATGGTGATTTTCCGGCGGTCGTTTTTGAATGACACGCTGTTGCACCGGATTGCGTTGGGATTGATGGTGGGGGGGATTTTGGGGAATGTGCTGGACCGGATCCGGCAGGGGTGGGTGACGGATATGTTCGATTTCTACCTGGGGACGTGGCACTGGCCGTGTTTTAATATTGCGGATGCGGCGATTTGCGTGGGGGTGGGGATTTATTTTGTGACGGCGTTCAAGGCCCAGCCTCCGGCGCAGCAGGCGGCATGATTCGCAAGGGGTGGATGGTGGTCGGTCCGACCGCGGCGGGGAAAACCGAGGTGGTGCATGAGCTGGCGCGGGCGTGGGGAACGTGGATTCTTTCGGCGGATTCGATGCTGGTTTACCGGGGGATGGATGTGGGGACGGCGAAGCCGACGCGGCGGCAGCGGGAGGAGATCCGGTATGAGGGGGTGGATGTGGCGGAGCCGGATGAGTCGTTTAGTTTGAGCCGATACCTTGATCATGTGAGGTCGCTTCCGGCGGATTTGTGGGCGACGCCTCCGATTGTGGCGGGGGGAACGGGGTTGTATGTGAGCGGGCTCTTGCGGGGGCTGAAGGAGCAGGCTCCGCCGGATGTGGAGTACCGGACGATGTTGCGGGGGGTGGTGGAGGAAAAAGGGGTGGCGGGGTTGCAGGCGTTGTGCCGGGAGCAGGCTCCGGGGGTGTTGGAATCGCTGGCGGACGGGTCGAATCCGCGCCGGTTGATGCGGGCGATGGAGCAGGCGCGGGCGGGGACGGAACCGGACCGGTCGTGGCGGGAGATGAAGGAGTTGGCCCCGGTGGCGGGTTTGGACCGGAGCCGGGAGGATTTGGGGAGGCGAATCGAGGCGCGGGCGCGAAGGATGTTCGAGGAGGGGTTGGTGGAGGAGGCGAGGGGGTTGCGGGAGCGGTATCCGCACTGGTCGGAGACGGCGGGGCAGGCGATCGGATACCGGGAAGCGTTGGGGATGCTGGAGGGACGGTTGACGGAGGCGGAGGCGTTTGCGGAGGTGGTAAGGCGAACACGGCAGCTTGCCAAGCGTCAACGGACGTGGTTTCGTCATCAGGTCGCGGTGGAGTGGATTTTGGCCGGGGAGGCTGACGCGACGTTTACCACGGTGAAACAATTGGAAGAATGTTTATTGCATCATGACTGTCACGTACTCGACCTCTGATACATCGATCGAAACGGTTCTGCTGGTGGGGACGTTCGGCGACCGGGAGGAGGAAGTGGAGGCCCGGAATTCGCTGGATGAGCTTTGCGCGTTGTGCGAGACGGCGGGGGCGGAGGTGGCGGACCGGATGTTGTGCCGGGTGGTGAAGGCGCATCCGGGGACGTTGATCGGGACGGGAAAGGCGGAGGAGATCGCGGAGCGGGTGAAGGCGGGTCGGATTTCGACGGTGGTGTTCGATGATGAACTGAGTCCGGCTCAGGGGCGAAATCTGGAGAAGGTGATTCAGACGAAGGTGGTGGACCGGACGCAGGTGATTCTTGATATTTTTGCGCAGCATGCGCGGACGCGGGAGGGTCAGATGCAGATCGAGCTGGCCCAGATGGAGTACTTGCTGCCGCGCTTGCGGCGGATGTGGACGCATCTGGAACGGCAGCGAGGGGGGATCGGGATGCACGGTCCGGGGGAAAAGCAGTTGGAGATGGACCGGCGTCGGATTCTGGAGACGATGTCACGGTACAAGAGCCGCCTCGCGTTGGTGAGCGCGCGGCGGCATGAGCAGAGGCGGGGCCGGCGTCGGCATGGGTGGGCTTTGGTCTCGCTGGTGGGGTACACGAATGCGGGGAAGTCGACGTTGATCAATGCGCTGACCGAGGCGGGGGTGCTGGCGTATGACAAGTTGTTTGCGACGCTGGATCCGACGACGCGTCAGATGAAGTTGCCGAATCACCAGCAGGTGTTGCTGACGGATACGGTGGGGTTTATTCGCAAACTACCGCATCATTTGGTGGATTCGTTCCGGGCGACACTGGAGGAGGTGGTGGAGGCGGATTTACTGGTGCATGTGATCGACGGGTCGCATCCGCAGGTTCATCAGCAAGTAGATGCGGTGGAGCAGGTGTTGAAGGAGTTGGGGGCGGAGAACAAGCCGGTGCTGGCGGTGTTGAACAAGATGGATCTTGAGGCGGCGCGGGAGCAGGCGCATCATTTGCGGTTCCGGTTTCCGGATGCGGTGGCGATCTCGGCGGCGACGGGGGAAGGGCTGGAGGAGTTGCGGAACGGGCTGGCGGATGCGTTGCGGAAGCGGCATGTGCGGGTGGGGATGAAGGTGCCGCCGGGAGAGGGCAAGACGCTGGCGGCGCTGAAGGCGAGCGCGACGATTTTTCAGTTGGAGTATGATGACGAGGGGGCGGCGGTGATCGACGCGGCGATTCCCGTCCGGATGATCGGGATGTGCCGTCCTTATGTGACGGAGGGTTTGGCAGAGGACGCATGGGAGGAGGAGATGGAGGAGAACGATGGCCACGTATGAGATTAGCGCGCGCCGGATCCAGGACTTGCCGATGGCGGAGCGGCCGCGGGAGTTGATGGACGAGCTGGGGGCGGAGCAGGTGAACGACCGGGTGCTGCTGTCGATTGTGCTGCGGAGCGGGATCCGGGGGAAGAGCGTGGTGGATGTGGCGGAGGATTTGCTGCTGCGGTATGGGACGCTGCAGGAGATGTCGCGGGTGTCGGTGGACGAGCTGGCGGGGGTGAGCGGGGTGGGGAAGGTGCGGGCCCAGGTGGTGAAGGCAGCCCTGGAGCTGGGGCGGAGGATGATCCGGAACCCGGTGCAGACGGCGCCGGATGTACGGACGCCGGAAGCGGCGGCCCAGGTGATCCGGGAGCGTACGATGGGGCGGGATACGGAGTCGTTCTGGGTGTTGCTGCTGGATACGAAGTACCGGCTGCGGCGACCGCCGCAGGAGATCGGGAAGGGGACGCTGGATGCGTGCCTGGTTCATCCGCGGGATGTGTTCAAGGAGGCGATCCGGTCGTGCAGCGCGGCGATTGTGATGGTACATAATCATCCGTCGGGAGATCCGACTCCGTCGGCGGAGGATTTGCGGATCACCCGGCAATTGATCGAGGCGGGGAAGATTGTGGATATTCAGGTGCTGGATCATATCATCATGGGCCAGCGGACGGAGGACCGGTCGGTGGATTTTATCAGCCTGCGGGAGAGCGGGCTGGTAGGGTTTTAGGATTGGGCAATCAGAGGATAGGAAAAATGGGTACTCGAGATGAGATGCACTTGAATCCTTTTTTTGTCGCTCGTTTGGGCCGGATTGGAAATCGTTGTTGAGGGACGATATGGGGGAATGATAGTTTTTCTCATCCCCATGATGGGGACTTGGAGACTTGTTTATGTCGATTCATCCTACGGCGGTTGTTGATCCGGGCGCGAAACTTGGGGCGGGGGTGGTGGTGGGGCCGTATGCGGTGATTGAGGGGGATGTGGAGGTGGGGGAGAAGACGCGGATCGGGCCCCATGTGGTGATTCATCCTCACACGCGGATCGGGAAGGGGTGCGAGATTCATGCGCATGCGGTAGTGGGGGATACGCCGCAGGATTTGGTGTTCAAACCGGTGACGAGTTTTGTGGAGATCGGAGATGACTGCGTGATCCGGGAGGCGGTGACGATCCACCGGGGAACGAAGGGGGGGACGAAGACGGTGGTGGGGCGGGGGTGTTATCTGATGGCGAATTCGCATCTGGCCCATAATGTTGAGCTTGGCGAGAAGGTGATCCTGGCGAATGGGGTTTTGCTGGCGGGGTATGTGGTGGTGGGGGATGGTGCGTTTTTAAGCGGGAATTGTGTGGTGCATCAATTTGTGCGGATTGGGCGGTTGGCAATGCTGGGGGGGTTGAGCGCGATCGGGAAGGATGTGCCACCGTTTTGCATGACGCGGAGCGGGGATGTGAATTTGATCGTGGGTTTGAATGTGGTGGGGCTGCGCCGGGCGGGGTTTGCGCCGGAACAGCGCAAGGAGGTCCGGCGGGCGTTCGATTTGCTTTACCGGTCGGGGCTGAATGTGTCGCAGGCGCTGAAGAAGATGAAGGCGGAGTTCACGGAGGGGCCGGCGCTGGAGGTGCTGGAGTTTGTGGAGGGATCGGAGCGGGGAATTTGCGCGAAGTCGGCGGTGGCAGGGGAGGATGATTAGGGCAGTTTAAGATAAGCTGTAGCGACAGCGTGGTCAGGCGCCGTGCTGGAAGATGGCGGCGAGTTTTTCCTGGATGTGGCGGTCCTGGAGGGCGGAGACGAGTTCGGAGAGGTCGCCCTCGATGATTTGGGAGAGGTTGTAGAGGGTGAGGTTGATGCGGTGATCGGTGACGCGATTTTGAGGGAAGTTGTAGGTGCGGATGCGCTCGCTGCGGTCGCCGGAACCGACTTGTGATTTGCGTTCGCTGGCCTTGGAGGCGGCGTCTTCGGAGCGGATTTTGTCGAGGATACGGGTTTTGAGAACGACCATGGCGCGGTCGCGATTGCTGTGCTGGGAGCGTTCGTCCTGGCTTTGGGCGACGATTCCGGTGGGGAGGTGGGTGATGCGGACGGCGGACTCGGTTTTGTTGACTTTCTGTCCGCCGGGCCCGGAGGCGCGGTAGAGGTCGATGCGGATGTCTTCGGGGCGGATGTTGACGTCGTCGATTTCCTCGGCTTCGGGGAGGACGGCGACGGTGGCGGCGGAGGTATGAATGCGCCCGCCAGCTTCGGTGACGGGAATACGCTGTACGCGGTGTCCTCCACTTTCGTAGCGGAGGGTGCGGTAAACGTCCTCACCTTCGACCTGGAAGACGATTTCCTTGAAGCCACCTTGGCCGGCATAGCTGACATCGATGAGGCGAATGGTCCAGCCACGGCTTTCGGCGTAGCGCTGGTACATGCGGTAGAGGTCGGCGGCGAAGAGGGCGGCTTCCTCGCCTCCGGTGCCGGCGCGGATTTCGACGATGGTGTTTCGGCTGTCGTCGGGGTCGGGAGGGATGAGGGCGATCATGGCCTGGCGCTCGGCTTCGGGGAGTTGGCTTTCGATGGATTTGATTTCCTCGATGGCCATGGTGCGGAGGTCGGGGTCGGTGTCGTGGTGGTCTTTGAGTTCGCGGGCTTCGTTGAGGCGGTCCTTGAGGGAGAGGGTAGCGCGGCCTTTGGCGAGGATGTCCTGAAGGCGCTGATGTTCGCGGACGCGGTCGCGATAGATGGCGGGCTGGGCGGAGGTTTCGGGGAGGGAGAGTTCCCGTTCGAGTTCCTGGAGGCGGGAGGCGATGCGTTCGATGTAGGCGTGATCCAACATGATTGGCGGGGGATGCTACGCGGGAAGGGCGCATTGAGCAAGTGGATGTTCAGGAGCGGATCTCCGATTTGTTCATCTTGTTCCGACTGCGGCGTCGCGGAGCTCCGCCCTCCATAAAGGGTGACAGCCTTGCCATGTGGGGGTGCGCCCGATTTTCAGACAACGGCTTGCGCACCGGGGAGGAGAAACGTATAAGGATGGCATGCAAAACGCAGATGAGACGTTTGATGTGGATTATGTGGCGAAGCTGGCCCGGATTTTCCTGAGCGAGGAGGAGAAGGCGACGTTTGGCCGGCAGCTGAATGACATTCTTAGCTATGTTCAGGAGCTAAGTGGTCTGGACGTGGAAGGGGTGGAGCCGACTTCGCATGCGGTGCCGGTGACGAATGTGTTCCGGGAGGATGTCGTCCGGGCGGGCTTGGAGCATGACGCGGTGATGCGAAATGCGCCAGCGAGTCGTTCGGGGCAGTTTTTGGTGCCAAGGATTATCGAGTAAGACGATGAGCGATCCGACAGGTTGGACATTGACGAGGGCGGCGGCGGAACTTGGTTCCGGGGGGATTTCCTCGGTGGAGCTGGTGAAGGCGCTGCTGGAACGGGTGGAGAGGGTGGACCCGGGGGTTGGGGCGTTTGTGCATGTGGATGCAGAACAGGCGTTGGGGTTTGCGGCGGCGGCAGATGCGGCGCGGGTGCGGGGGGAGGCAGGACCGATGACGGGGCTGCCGGTGGCGATGAAGGATTTGCTTAATGTGAGGGGTCAGCCTTGCACGTGCGGATCGAGGATTTTGGAGGGGTATCAATCGCCTTACGATGCGACGGTGGTGGCGCGGCTGAAAGCGGGAGGAGCGTTTCCGCTGGGCCGGGTGAACATGGACGAGTTCGCGATGGGGTCGAGCAATGAGGCGTCGGCGTTTGGTCCAACCCGCAATCCGTGGAACACGGACCGGGTGCCGGGGGGATCGTCGGGGGGCTCGGCGGCAGCGGTGAGCGCGGATTTGGCGCTGGCGGCGCTGGGGACGGATACGGGGGGATCGATCCGCCAGCCGGCTTCGTTTTGCGGGTGTGTGGGGTTGAAGCCGACGTATGGTCGGGTGTCGAGGTATGGATTGACGGCGTATGCTTCGTCGCTAGATCAAATCGGGCCGATCACGAAGACGGTGGAGGATGCGGCGTGGCTGCTGGGGGCTTTGGCGGGTTATGACCCGTATGATTCGACGTCGGTGCGGGAGCCGGTGCCGGATTACCGGGCGGGGCTGACGGGTTCGTTGGAGGGGCTGCGTCTGGGTTTGCCGAAGGAGTATTTCATCGAGGGGATGGATCCGGAGGTGGAAGCGCGGGTAAGGGAAGCGGTGGCGGTGTGCGAGAAGCTGGGGGCGGAGATTGTGGAGGTTTCACTGCCGCACACGCGGTATGCGGTGGGGACGTACTACATTGTCGCGACGGCGGAGGCGTCGGCGAACCTGGCCCGATTTGACGGGATCCGTTACGGTGCGCGGGTGGAGGGGGAGGATGCGATCGATGTGTATGGGAAGACGCGATCGCGAGGGTTCGGGCCAGAGGTGAAACGGCGAATTATTCTCGGCACGTATGTGTTGAGCAGCGGGTATTATGATGCGTATTACCTGCGGGCGCAAAAGGTGCGGACGTTGATCCGGAGGGATTTTGAGGAGGCGTTCGGGAGATGCGATGGATTGTTGACGCCGGTGGCTCCGACGGCGGCGTACCGGTTGGGGGAACACACGTCGGATCCGCTGAAGATGTATCTGGGGGATATTTTTACGGTGACGGCGAACCTGGCGGGGATTTGCGGGCTTTCGGTGCCGTGTGGATTCACGGGAGAAGGTTTGCCGGTGGGATTGCAGATTCTGGGTCCGGCGTTTGGGGAGGCAACGATTCTACGGGTGGGTCATGGGTATGAGCAGGCGACGGCGTGGAAGGATGCGAAGCCCTCGCTGGGTGCGGGAGGTGCGGCATGATCCCCTCGATTGGTTTGGAAGTTCATGTTCAGTTGCGGACGCGGACGAAGATGTTTTGCGGATGTCCGAACCGGTTTGGGGATGATCCGAACACGCTGGTGTGTCCGGTTTGCCTGGGATATCCGGGGGCGTTGCCGGTGATGAACGGGGAGGCGATCCGGTTGACGGTGATGGCAGGTTTGTTGCTGGGATGCCGGATCAACTTGCAGAGCAAGTTTGACCGGAAGAATTATTTTTATCCGGATCAGGCGAAGAACTACCAGATCTCGCAGTATGATCAGCCGTTATGTTCGGGCGGGGGGGTGGAGATTGTGGTGGGCGGGGAGAAGCGGGTGGTGGGGCTGACGCGAATTCATTTGGAAGAAGATGTGGCGAAGAACATCCATTTTGCGGATGCAAGCGGGGTGGACTTCAACCGGGCGGGTACGCCGCTGATGGAGATCGTGACCGAGCCGGAATTGCATTCGGCGGATGAGGCGTTCGCGTTTCTTCAAGCCCTGAAACAGATCCTGCAGTATGGAGGGATTAGCGACTGCAATCTCGAACAGGGCAACATCCGTTGCGACATCAATTGCAGTGTGCGACCGACGGTGCGGGATCCGCTGGGCACGAAAACCGAGATCAAGAACATGAACACCTTCAAGGGGGTTCACCGGGCGCTGAGTTATGAACTGCAGCGCCAGATCCGGGAGGTGGAGAAGGGCCGTTTGATCGTGCAGGAGACGCGGCGGTGGGATGACGAGGCGGGGGTGACGCTTTCGATGAGGTCGAAGGAGTATGCCCACGATTACCGTTATTTTCCTGAGCCGGATCTGCTTCCGGTGGTGTTGAAGCAGGAGGATGTGGACGCGTGGCGTGGGGAGCTTCCGGAAAAGCCGGCGGACCGGCGGGACCGGATGGTGAGGGAGTATGGCATTCCCGAGTATGATGCAGGGGTTTTGGCGGCGGACCGGATGGTGGCGGACTTTTTCGAGGCGACGGCGAAGGGGTGCGGGAACGCGAAGGCGGCATCGAACTGGGTGATGGTGGAGATGATGAAGTGCCTTTCCGAGCAGGGGAAGGACATCGGGGCGGTGGCGATCACGCCCGCGATGCTGGGGGAACTGATCAAGCTGGTGGATGGGAAGGTGTTGAATATGCCGGGGGCGCGGGAGGTGTTCGCGGTGTTGTTTGAGCAGGGAGGTGATCCGCAGGCGATCGTGAAGGAGAAGGGGCTGGCTCAGGTGAGCGACACGTCGGCGATTGAGGGGTTTGTGGATGAGGTGATCGCGGGGAACGGGAGTGTGGTGGCGGACTACCGGGCGGGCAAACAAGCGGCGCTTCAGTTTTTGATCGGCCAGGTGATGAAGTTGAGCCGGGGCAAGGCCAATCCTCCGATGGTGAGGGAGCTTCTTCTTTCCAAGTTGGGGTAAATCTGGTCGGTTGGCTAAAGGCGGGGTTGCGGGCTGGAAGCCCGCATCACCTTGGGCGACTTGAACAAGTATACTCTTTGCGTTCTTACGTGGCGGATGAGCGCCCGCTTCGGGCGTGGAGAATCTTTTCGATTTCGGAGAGGAGGGACTTGCTGGTGTAGGGTTTGGCGATGAGTCCAGCGGCGCCCGCTTCCATGACTTGGCGGACGCGGTCGGTTTCGGCGTAGCCGGTGACGATGAGGCAGGGGAGGTTGGGGCGGATGGCCTTCATATCGAGATAGGCCTGCAATCCGTCGTAGTCGGGCTCCATAATCATGTCGAGGAGGACAAGGTCGACGGGGTGGGAGGAGAGGAGGTGAACCCCTTCGCGTCCATTGGCGGCACAGACGACATTGTAGCCGGAGCGCTTGAGGATCATTTCGACCATTTCCCGTTGTTCGGACTGATCGTCCACGGTGAGAATGGTTGCCGTATTCGTAGTGACGCCCGAATCGGGAATGCGGGTTGCGTCGTCTTCGGACACGGGTTCGAGGAGGGCGGGAAAGTAAAGATCAAAGGTGGAGCCGTTGCCGGGGGAGGACCGGACGTCGATGCAGCCTTTGGCATCCTTGATGGTCCCGTAGACCACGGAGAGTCCCAGTCCGGTGCCGCTGGCTCCGGGTTTTTTGGTGGAATAGAAAGGGTCGAAGATTTTGGTGGTTTCTTCAGGGGTCATGCCGACGCCATCGTCGCTGATTTTGAGGAGGCAAAAGGTCCCCTGGTCGGATGTTGGTCCAGCTTGATTGGTTTGGGCAAAGCGTGAGGTGGCGATGGTGATGTTGCCTTCGTAAGGATTGGCCTCATAGGCATTGGTGACAAGATTCATGATGGTTTGCGAGACATGAGGCGGGGATGCGAAAATCAGGGGGAGGGATTCCTCGAGGGTCACGGTGAGTCGATGGTTAGGATAGCGGGTGGCGAGGTGTTCGTGCTCGGCGGAGCCGAGGTAATCCCGGATGGCCTGGTTCAGACAGAGGGGTTCAAGAAGGCGGTTCCCGCGGCGAGCGAGGGTCAGGAGATCCTGAATGATGGCGGAGGCGCGGGTGGCGGATTGTTCGATTTTCTCGACGAGCTTCCGTGTTTCGGGCTGGTCGTGAAGATCTTCGAGAATGATTTCGGGGTAGGTGACGAGGGGGGCGAGAATGTTGTTGAGGTCGTGAGCGACGCCCCCGGCGAGAAGTCCGAGGGACTCCATTTTTTCCGAGCGGGCGAGTTTGCTTTCAAGGTCCCGGTTGCGTTCTTCGGCCCGTTTGGCTTCAGTGATGTCGCGAAGAATGATGTTTACTTGGCGGTGGTGGGCGGGAATGACGCGAAGGTCGTAGGTGTGTCGGGAGGGGCCTTGCCCGGTGGAAATTTCGGTTTGAAAGAAGGAGGGCTGACAGCGAATGTCGGCGACGAGGTTGTCGAAGGTTTGGCGGAGTTCGGGAGGGACGACATCGGGTAAAAACAAGCCGACGGTGCGAGGACCAATGTTGAGCAGGTTTCCGGTATGGCGGCTCCGGCAATTGAGGATGATGCCAGCTTCATCAATACGGAGGAACAGGTCGACAAGTCCTTCGAGAACGGCGCGGATGTCGGCATTGGCTTCGAGGAGCTCCTGGGCGCTGATCTCCATGGAGCGCTCGATCATGTGACGATCGCGGTCGAATTCATGGTAGGCTTGATCGACCATGTTGAGGATGGGTTCCCATGACGCAGGCACAGGTTGGGTGTCTCCGAAAAGTTTTCGGAGTTGGCGTTGAAGAAGGCTATGCCTGTTCTTCACGCGTGGCCTCGGCGAAAGCGGTGATGGTCATGGTTTGGTTGTGGAGTTCACAGCCATTCAAGGGGCCAGCCGGGGAGATTTCTCCATAGGAGTAGAATCCAGTGAGGGGGGTGGATGCGCCGATGACATCGCGGACGCCTTCGACCTCTTCTTCGATTCGTTGTTTAAGGACCATTTTTCTTCCGACGCAACTGATGAGAATGGCAAGTTCAGGACGGTTGAGGCCTAGGAGGGAGCGGCAGGCCGAAGCCGCCCCGACGGCGCCGTCGATCAAACGGTCGAAGTTGGCCTTCATAAGCCGGGCATACGCACCTTCGGGAATATCGCCAGCGAAGGTCATGCTTTGGTCATGCTCGTTTACGGAAAGGATGGTGCGGACAAGGTCGGGGCTGGTGTGGTCGGTGCGGATGGCGAGAGGGAAGAGGAGACCGGTTGCGGGAAGTCCTTGTGCGTGTTCCCCTAGGTATTTGCGATAGAGTTCGAGGGCGGATATGCCGTCGAGCTCGTAGAGGACATTGCCAGCGGAGCGGGTGACGATGCGTTCGGGGCCGAAGGCATCCCAGCCTCCGAGGGAGCCGTAACCGATGGACAGGGAGTGGCCGTAAAGGCCAAGAGCGACGACGTTGTTGCGCTGGGGGAAGGCGCGCCAGACGACATACGTTTCCTGAAAGCGGTCGCCATCGCCAGCGAGTCCGCCGGTGAGGCTTACCGAGGCTGGCAAGACATCGCGGAGGCCGGCGACCAGTTCGGAGCCGTTCACCCCCAGACCGTCGGAAAACACGAGCACATGGCGAAGATCTTCGGCGAGTACCTGGCGGGCGAGACTCTGCCCGACTACCCGGCTTTGATCAGGAGATGGAATCGCGGACATGGCACCCCGGCAGGTTGCCTGTTCGAATTGGACTGCGGTGCAGACGAGGCTATCATCGGTGACATCCGTGCCACAAATTTCCCCGGCGGTTGAGCATCCGACGATGAGGGCTTGGGGATAGATGGCGGACAGCGATCCGAAGAACGCGGCTTCGCGAAAGAGGGCGCTTCCTCCGAAGACGAGCACTAGCGAGGCATCAAGGTTACGTTGTCCGGGGGGATGAGGTCGCCAGCCGGAGGCTTGGGTCCAGCGTGTTTGTTCAATGCGCATAACGTAAGGTGTCCGTTGGCGAACAGTGAAGAGCGGTTCGCCGGATGTTGATTGCGGGATCGCCGACATGCTCAATCTGTTCTTGTCGTATGTTAAAGTTTCGCGCGGGTTAGGTCAACGCATGGTTCTGGGGTTTCATTGGCGAGAGGGCGCCTCTCCGATGGTTTTCTCTCGTCCCGAATACGGCGTCGGAAAGGTTCGGCTTTCATATCGCGGTTGGTTCATTGCGAGGGGGGAGTGATATGGGGAGATTTCATGCAGCTTTTCTTGACAAGGAATGGGGCCGGACTTTTTGATGATGACATGAAACCTGGTGATGATGGTTCGGCTACGAATGTTTTGGGTGGCCCTTTGGTATCTTGCAGTCTCGATCCGCTGACGGGCTTTTTGCGGAGCGGGTGTTGTGAAACGCCGGAAGGGGATGTGGGGTGTCATGCGGTATGCGCGGAGATGACGGAGGTCTTTCTGCGGTTCAGCGCGGAGCGGGGAAACGATCTTTCCACGCCGCGGCCAGAGTACGGTTTTCCGGGATTGAAGCCGGGAGATCGCTGGTGCGTATGCGCCGGACGTTGGAAGGAGGCGTACGAGGCGGGGGTGGCACCCCCGGTGATTTTGCGGGCGACGGGGCGGATGGTTTTGGCGTATGTTTCGCTGGAGCAATTGAAGGAGCATGCTACGGTGTAGATTGTCCGGTCACGCGGATGGATTGCGCCGTTTTTTTCACCTCAAGGTTGAGTTATGCGAGTACAGGGGCGGGGGCTCCGATTTCTTCGCCGAGGACCATGAGTCCCACCGCATTCTGCTCTTCGCTGTAGATGGCGTGAAAGTGCCAGCGGTAGGTGGTGCGCGGATTGTCCTTGCCATTGGATATCCAGTCGTCGGAAAGGCTGAGGCCCTTCTGGCCAGCAAGAAGTTCGTGCCCGCCTTCGAGAATGACTTCGGCGAGGCCGGGTTTGAGAATGTCGCGGGGGGTGCGGCCGATGGGGTTGGCGTCAGGGTTGTTCAGTCCGATCTTGGCACCGAGCCGGTTTACCTTAACGAGGTGGAAGGAGGTGTCGAAGTAGAAGACGGGTTGGAGAATGTTGTCGACGAGGGCATTGAGGCGTTGTTCCTGGAAGTTCGAGGTGGCTTGGAGCTGGTTGGCGAGGAAGCATTCATTACGGAGGGTTTGGTTGGCGAGTTGAGTGGCTTGATAGGTCCAACGGTAGTCGAGGATCAGTCCGACGGCGGGGAGCAAGTAGGCGGTGAAGATGGCAGTGTTTACGGCGGCGAAGACGAGCCCATGGTCGAGGGTGGGGGTGATGGCCATGATGCCATGGGCAAGCGCAAGGGGAAGGCAGGCGAGCAGGGTGAGCTGCAGGAATGCGCTGGGTTGCCAGAGCATGTAGGTGGGTAGGATGACAAAGGCAAGGGCGAGGATGAGGGCAAGGGCGGCCCACCCGAGAACGGGAGGTAGCCAGGCTCCTTCTTCGGCGAACGGAGCGATCAGGGCCGGGTGGTTGGCGACGAAATAGAGGATCATGACACCGAGGAGGGAGAGGGCGGTGCCAAGTCCGGTGACGAGGAGAAAGGCCTTTTGCTGGCGGGTACGGCCTTTGATGGAGTCGGACATGAGGAAGATGGCAGACAGAATGGAGAGGAAGGTCAGGACAAGGATTTCCGAGACATGCCAGGTGGCGATGACGATCCCGGCGCTGGGCATGGTGTAGGGAAGGACTTGCTCGGCGGCGAGGACCTGAACGAGGGAAAGGATGCCACCGACGAGGAGGGGGGTTGCGATGACCGCTTTTAACAATTGGCCGGTTTCGGCAAGCTGCAGGAAACAGAGGATGGCGATGACGATTCCGGTGGCGAAGGTCATGGTCTTGATGAGGGTGAAATAGAGTCCGGGGACGGCCATGCCGGCACCCCATCCGGCCATGGCGAGGACAAGGAGGATGACGGGGGGGATGCAGGACAGGACGGCGAGCAGGATGCGATGTTGTATGGACAACAGGCGGGCGGCTTGAATGGTGGCGTGGGACTTCATGGTATTCTCCTTTATCAGACAAGAAACATCATACGGGCGGAAGCGCCGCCTTCCGGGTGATTGGCGACGATCAGTCGTCCGCCATGTAACTCCATGATCATGCGGGAAACACAGAGGCCAAGCCCGGTTCCCCCTCGATTTTGTTTGGTGGTGAAGAAGGGTTCGTAGATCTGATCGACAAGCTCGTCGGGGATCCCGGGTCCGGTGTCGCGGACCTCAAGGAGGATGGCGGGAAGGGAAGGGGCTTCGGGTGTGTCTTCTTCGAGTTGAATCTCGGTATCGTGGGTGGTGATGGTGATGGTGCCGCCGGGGGGGGTGGCATGGATGGCGTTGGCGACAAGATTGATGAGGACTTGGGTGATTTTCTGGGCATCGAGGGGTAGGTCGGGGAGGGTGGGGCAGAGGTGGCATTCCAGGGTCAGGGAGGCTTCCTGAAACATGGGGCGAAGGAAGCCAATGACCTCGCTGACGACGGTGTTGAGCGAGGAGGGTTCGACGTGAATGGGGCGAGGTGCGGCATAGCTCAACAATTCGGAGATGATGGTATTGGCTCGGCTGACGGCTAGTTCCAGTTCGGGGAGGATGCGTTCACGGGCCCGGTGGAGGTTCTCCGGTTTGGCCCGTTCGAGGTAGTCGAGGCCCATGGAGATGATGGCCAGGGGGTTTTTGACTTCGTGGGCGATGCCGGCGGCAAGCCGGCCAATGGTTTTGACTTTTTCCGCTTCGGCGAGGGCAAGTTGGGTTTGATGAAGGTGGGTGATGGTCTGTTCGAGTTGGATACGCTGGTTTTTGAGCCGCTGGTTGGATTCTTCGAGCATGCGAAGGGTTTTTGCGCGAAACATGGAGTGGCAGAGGGTCCGGCTGAGCATGCCCCGGAATTTCAGGTCTTGCTTGAAGAGGAAGTCCTGGGCGCCTGCTTCAATAAGCTGGGTGGCGAAGGCCTCGTCGGACTCCCCGGTGAGAATGACAATCGGCACACCATCTACGCGTTGGCGGATCTGGCTGAAGGTTTCCCATCCCTGGCTGTCGGGGAGATTGAGGTCGAGCAGCACGCAATCAGGAAGGTGGTCGGGGTTGATGAGACGGATGGCTTCGGCGAGGGTGGCCGCGCGCTGAAGTTCGAAGAGACCGGGGTCGTCATGCCGGAGGCGAACGTTGACGACTTCTGCGGGCATGTCTTCATCCTCGATATGAAGCACCCGGTAGGGGTGATCACGGGAAGGAACATGATGTTTTCCGATGGTATCGGAATCGGAGAGGATCGCATTTTCCGGCGTGACGACTAGGCCCTGCATGATGGTGGATGTCAGCTTGATTTGAGAGCGTCTTCGATGGCGGCGAGGAGTTCATCGAAGCGGATGGGCTTGACGAGTACGCGGTGTTGTTCGAGCAAGGGGTGCTCGAGGCCGGGTTGGTCCTTGGAGACGGCGGCGGTCAGAAACAGGATGGGTACTTTGCTGTGGCGGGGGTCATGCATCCATTCTTCGGCGAGCTGAAGTCCACTTTTCCCAGGCATGAGGATGTCCAGCACACAGACGTCCGGTTTAAAGAAATGGATGGCCCGGGTGGCTTCGGCGGGATCGTTGACCTCCTTGATTTCATAGTTTCCGGCCTCTTCGAGGTTCATGGCCATGAGTCGGGTGAAGCCTGCTTCGTCGTCCACAATCAAGATGCGTTTATTCATGGTACTCTCTCCTTGGCTCAAGGATGGGAGAAAGCGGCGGGAGAAATCAATGGGGTGGTTTGTAGTCATTTCCTGACAAGGGGTAGGAGAATGCCCGATCCATTCATGGGACTTGGAATGAGGAGCGTGTTGCAGTGTGGCAACGCGGGTTGCGTGTGTGCAGCGTCCGGGTGTGCGGGTTCGAGGTGTTGGTGTTTGAAGGGGGTTGGAAAACCGGCTGAATATGAGAATCTGCGGTGGATTGGCAACAACGCGCGGGGTTTGGCATGAACCTTGCGATCAAACGAGGGATGAATCCTTTCCCTCCATCTGAATTCGAATTTTCTGAGTCCATTGGTTACGCTTCCGAGCCGAAGTTGGCCGGGATACTTCTGCTAGAGGATTATCCGGCGATTCTTTCGCTCATGGAGCAGGCGGTGGTGATGTCAGGTTACATGCCTGCGCCTGCGCGGTCTGTGGAGGAGGCGCGATCCTTGATCGGGAACGGGGATATCCTTGCGCATTGGCGCGCGGCGTTTTTGGATATCGAGCTTGAGGATGGGAACGGGTTGGAGGTCTATCATATCATCCGCTCGTTTTCGGCGGATTTTCCGGTGATCATGATGTCGGCGGGCGCGTTTGGCGGATTGTTGGCACCTTACCTGATGCGGGATGATCATTTGTCGTTTCTGGCCAAGCCGTTTAGTCTTTCGACCTTCCAGATATTGATTGAGCAACCCCGGTTATGGGGCGGGGATGTATCGCGTCTGGTTGGGGTGGATTCCTACCTGACATGAAGCCGGTTCGGGCACCGGGAGGGCGGGGTTCAGGGAGGTTACGGGTAGGCAAGGTTGAGCTTTTTCATGAGCCGGTAGAGGGTGACCCGGTCAATGCCGAGGCGCTCGGCGGCGGCTTTTCGTTCTCCACCGGAGTGTTGGAGGGCGGCGAGCACCTGCTGGCGGGTCGCTTCGGCGGTGGCGTCGGCAAGGGTGCGGATGGGGGGCGCGGTTTTGACATCGCCGACTTCGAAGTCGGAAGCGCCGAGCGCATCGGAGGAGGAGAGGATCACGGCGCGTTCGATGGCGTTTTTCAATTCGCGGACATTGCCGGGCCATGGGTAGGAACGAAGGAAGTCGCGGCCGTCGAGGTTGAGCCGGGGGATGGGTTTGCCGAGGACCTCGGCGTTTTCGCGGATGAAGTAGTGGGCAAGTTCGAGGATGTCGTCGCCGCGGTTGCGAAGGGGAGGGAGGAGGATGGGCACGACGTTGATGCGGTAAAAGAGGTCGGAACGGAAGCGCTTTTCGGCGACTTCGCGTTTGAGGTCACGATTGGTGGAGGCGATGACCCGGACATTTACGGGAATGGGATGGGAACTGCCGACGCGTTCGATGACGCGCTCCTGGAGGGCGCGAAGAAGTTTGGCTTGGAATTCGTTGGTGGTTTCGCCGATTTCATCGAGGAAAAGGGTTCCGCCGTCGGCTTCTTCAAATCGTCCGCGTCGAGTGGAGGCGGCGCCGGTGAAAGCGCCTTTTTCATGGCCGAACAATTCGCTTTCGAGGAGGGAGGCATGAAAGGCGGCGCAGTTGCAGGCAATGAAGGGTTGGTGGGCGCGGCGGCTTCGCCGATGGACGGCGCGGGCGACGAGCTCCTTGCCGGTGCCGGTTTCGCCGAGGATCAGGGTGGTGGTGTCGGTGGCGGCGATTTTGTCGATGCGGGTATAGACGTCCTGCATGGGGGGGCTTCGGCCGATCATGAGGTGGTCCTCGACGCCAAAGGAGGCAAGTTCCTGCCGAAGGGTTTGATTTTCGCGATGGAGACGTCCATGATTCAGGGCACGTCGAACGGTGATTTCGAACTCATCGGGATCGATGGGTTTGAGAATGTAGTCGAAGGCACCGCGCCGAATGGCATCGACGGCTTGGGGGACGTTGCCGTGACCGGTAACGAGGATAACAGGAAGTTGGCTGTATTCGGACAGGACGGTGTCGAGGACCTCGAATCCGGATTTTCCGGGGAGGCATACATCGGTGATGACCAGATCGTACGCGGTGTCTTCGAGGCGTTGGAGGGCTTCTTCGGCCGAGGGGGTTCGTTCGACGCGCATGCCCCATGCGGAAATGGTGGCGGTCATGGCTTTGGCCATGAGGGGGTCGTCTTCGATGAGGAGAATATGTTCGGTGTACATGGAATGGAAGGTGACGTGACGTGACGGTTCGCGAAAATGACGGCTCCACCCTAAGCGGTGTCGGGGCGGCTGGCAATCCCAAGCCGCAACGGCGCGTCGTGGACGCGCGGGGTAGGGGGGCGGGCTGGTTTCGCTGGTGGATTTGGGCGGGGTCGGTAGGGTTGGCTTTGGGGGCGGGAGTGACCACGCCGATGAAGCGACTGGAAAGCCAGTGGTACGATCTTCGGGTACGCTGGAATGCGACAGGGGTGGAACCTTCGGTGGAGTTGGTGGTGGTGGCGTTGGATGATGAAAGTCTGGCCCGGCTGGAGGGTTCGTTGGGTCGATGGCCGTGGCCGCGGGCGGTGTTTGCGCCGGTAATCGATTATCTATCCGAGGCGGCGGTGGTGGGGCTGGATATTCTGTTTGTTGAGGGGGATTTGCAGGGGCGGGATAGCGATCTTGCCTTGGCGGAGGCGGTTGCGGCTCATGGCCGGGTGGTAGGGGCGGCATTTTGGGATCCGGCGATGCTGCGCCTGGCGCGTCCGTTTGCCGAACTTGCGGGGGGTCTGCGGGGAATCGGTCACACGCATGTGTGGCCGGAGGCGGACGGGGTGGTGCGCCGGCACGTTCCGGTGATACGACCGGAGGGGGAGGCGGTGTATTCGTTTTCGGTGGAGGTGGCGCGGTTGTATCGGTCGGAGCTGCCGGCGTTAGCGTTGGGGGATGGGTTCTACCTGATGCCGGGTTCGCGTTTGCCGACGATGTTTTCGCTGGTGGATGTGTTGGAGTCTTGGCAGGCGGAGCGCCGGGGGGAGGTTCCGGTGGTCGGGCGGGAGTGGTTTTCAGGGAAGATTGTATTGATTGGCTCGCTGGCGACGGGGTTGCCGTTGGACCGGGAGGTCACCTCGATGAAACAGAGCGAGGCGGGGGTGGTGATTGCGGCGACGGCGGTGGACAATTTGTTGTCGAATCGTCAGTACCGGGTGGGCGGTTGGTGGCTGGCTGCGGGGATGACATTGTGGGTGGCGGGGTTGCCGTTTTTCTTCCGGGGGGAGCGTCCGTGGATGTTTTTAAGTCAAGCGGCGCTGACCCTGGTTTTATTTGTGGGGGTGGTGCATGTGATCAGTTGGGGCGCGGGGTGGATGGTTCCGGTGGTGATGCCGGGGCTGGGCGCGGCGTTGAGCGTGACCGGCTTGCTGGCGCTGCGTTGGGATGTGGACCGCCGTCAACGAATTCATTTGCAGCGGCTCGAAGAGGCGAAGCAGCGGTTTACCGACATGCTGGTGCATGATCTTCGCAACCGGGTATCGGCGGTCCAGATGAGTTTACGGACGCTGGGCCGGCTGACCGGGGATGTTCCGGGGGCGGCGCGGGAGCCGCTTCAGGTGGCATCGGCCAGTCTTCAACAAATGGCCCTGGAGGTGGGGTCACTGTTGGACATCCGGAAGCTGGAGGAAGGCCGGATGAAACTAACGCCAGGGGAGGTGGATCTTGGCGATCTGGTCCGGGAGTTGGGCCGGGATTATATGGCAGCGGCCGAGGTGGTAGAGGTGGGGATGGTGGTGGAAGTCCCGGGAGAGGGGCCGGTGACGGTGTGGGGGGACCGGGCGCTGCTGGGCCGGTTGGTAGGGAATCTTCTTCATAACGGATTAAAATTCAGCCCTCCGGGAAGCGGGATCGAGTTGAAGGTGACGGAACGTTCCGGTTATGGTCTAGTTTCGGTCAGGAATCAGGGGAGGGCTTTGGACGATCGGGTGCGAGCAGGGATGTTTCGCCCGTTTGAAGAAGCGGGAGGTGATTCGGACCATCGGGGCACAGGGTTGGGTTTGACCTTATGCCGGATGGTGGCGGAAGCGCATTGGGGACGGATCGAGGTGGAGTCGCCTTGGACGTCCTCGGGGGATGGTGTGGCCGTGCATGTGTATCTTCCTCTGGCCCGCGTGCTAAACGAATGTGATGAATCGAGTGAACCCAAGGTGTTATGATATGAAGTTTTTTCAGGGAATGTTGATGTTGACCTGCTTATGGGCAGGGGGCGTTCAGGTTAGCGCCTCGCCCCCGTTTCGAACCCATGTGGTGGAGGAAGGGGAGACCGTGGTATCGCTTGCGGTCAGGTATTTGGGCGACGCGGAGAGTGGGGATGAGATTCTTCGTTTCAACGATTTGACCGATGAAGCGGATGTGGTTCCCGGATTTGTGCTGGCGATTCCGGTGGGGGTTCGGGCGTCGGCGTTGTCGGCGTTGAGCGAGGCGGAGCAGGCGGTGGGCCGGGCGGGCGCGGCAGGAGCGGATGTTTTTGCGACCCGGCTTTACGAGCGGGCGTCCTCCTTGCTGGAGTCTGCTCGGCGGAACCGGAAGGACGCGATCTATGAGCAAGCGACGGCTCAGGCCGATCTGGCAAAGACGCTGGCGGCTCAAGCGGTGGCGGAGGCGGACCGGGTTGCTCCGGTGGAGGAACCGGCGACGATTCTCCAGGTGCATGGGAAGGTGGAGCGCTCGGCGGACGACGGTCGGACGTGGAGCGTGGTCGGCGAGGGGGATCGGGTTGAGGTCACCCATCGGCTGCGCACGGGGCCGGAGGCGCGGGCAGATCTGGGGCTTGCGGACGGGAGCACGCTGCAGATTCAGTCGGAAACCGAAATGAGGGTGGCGACGTTTTTGCGGGACCGTCGCAACGAACTGCGCACGTCACGGCTCGATGTGTTGATGGGTGAAATTTTGGGGGAGATCACCCCCCGGGTGCATAGCAATTCCCAGTTTCATATCCGTTCGCTCGGTTCGGTAACGGCGATTCGGGGGACGCGTTTGCGGGTAGGGGCGGACGACCGGAACACGACGCGGGTCTCGGTGTTGGAGGGGGAGGCCGAGCTGGGGTCTGCGGGTTCGCGGGTGGTGTTGCCGGAGTCGTTTGGTTCACTGGTGAGGGATAACCGCCCGCCCTCTCCGCCGATTCTGTTGCCGGCGCCGCCGTTGGTGAGTGTCCCCGGGCCGGGGTTGACCACGGCGGTGCAGCGGCTCCGCTTGGTGTGGTCGCCGGATCCTCGGGAGGGGATCACAGCGGCGTACCGGGTAGAGATTGCCCGGGACCCGGAGTTCACGAGGATTGTGCAGGATCAGGTGGTGCGGGACACGGGCTGGGTGTCGGAAGTGTTGGATCCCGGGAATTTTCTCTGGCGGATTTCGAGTTTGACGCCCGATGGATTGCAGGGGGCACCGGGGCCGGAGGGCCGGTTAACGATTGAACGGGATCTTGAGGTAAAGCTGGGGGTAAACCGACCGGTGGTGAGTCATGAGGGACGTTCGATCGTCAGTCCGCACTACCAGTTTACGCCGCGCCCGGCCCGGGAGGATACGAGTGTGGTGGATTTTCTCGTTCGTTTGAACGGGGGCGAGTACCAATCGCTGACGGGTCCAGTGGTGTTCCGGAGCGAAGGTGTGAACACCTTGCGGTTTCGGGGGGTTGGCGCGGACGGAGCGCTCGGGCCAGAGGGTCAGATCGAGGTGGAGGTGGATGCGACGCCACCGGAGATCGGGGTGGCGATTAGCCCGCCCCGCCGAACCAAGGATGATGTTAGCTGGTTTCGGGTTTCGTTGAGCGCCGAGGACGGGACGGGGGTCGACCGCGTTGAGTATCGCCTGAACGAGAAGCCGTTTAGCGTCTATGTTGATCCGTTGGAGATTGGATCGTATGCGGAGTACACATTGCATTACCGTGCGGTGGATGTGGTGGGTAATGTATCGGAAACGCACAGTTTGGTTTTTCCGGCCACGCCGGCGCGGCGGCAGGATCGTTGACCGGTTTTTTAATTTGTTCGTTCAGCGGTTCCCCGGACTTGATCCGGGGGGAGGGTTTGCGTTAGGTTACGCCCTTTCCCGGTCTACGGTCCGGCTCGTCGGACCTGAATCGAACTTGAATGGCGTTATGACAGAACGGACAGAATTGCATGTAGAGAACCTTCGGGTGGCCGCAGCCCAAGCTCTGGTTTCGCCCCGGCAGATCAAGGAGTCGATTCCGGCCGGTGAGCGCTTGCGAGCGAGGGTGGCCGAATCGCGGGAGACGGTCTCGCGGATTCTGGCGGGAGAGGATCCTCGTTTTCTTGCCGTCGTGGGTCCCTGTTCGATTCATGATCCGGTGAGTGCCGTGGACTATGGTCAACGGCTGATCAAGCTCCGGGAGCAGATTTCCGATGAGCTGTTTGTGGTGATGCGGGTTTATTTCGAGAAGCCACGAACCACGGTGGGCTGGAAGGGTTTAATAAACGATCCCGACCTTGACGATTCGTGCGACATCGTCAAAGGGCTCCAAACTGCGCGCAAGCTGATTGTTGACCTCGGGGAAATGGGGTTGCCGGTGGCAACGGAGTTTCTCGATCCGATCGTTCCCCAGTACCTTGGTGATCTCATAACCTGGGCGGCGATTGGAGCCCGCACGACCGAGTCTCAGACGCACCGGGAGATGGCAAGCGGGCTGTCGATGCCGGTGGGGTTCAAGAACGGGACGGATGGACGGATTCAGACGGCGGTGGATGCGTTGATGTCGGCTTCCCGCTCGCACAGTTTTCTGGGGATTGACCAGGATGGCCGGACCAGTGTGATCAAGACACTGGGAAATTCCGATTGCCACATTGTTTTGCGTGGCGGCATTCAGGGGCCGAACTATCAGGCTGAACAGATCCAAGCTTCCTTGTCCCTTCTGCAGAAGCACAGCCTCAGTCCACGCGTTATGATTGATTGTAGCCATGCCAACTCCAATAAGGACCCGCGAAAGCAGGTGGAGGTGTGGAAGGATATTTTGAGCCAGCGTGAAGCAGGTTGCCGGGGGATTATGGGGGCGATGCTGGAAAGCCATCTTGAATCGGGCAATCAGCCGTTGCCCGCCGATGTGTCGACCCTTCAGTACGGGGTTTCGATCACCGATGCGTGTCTTGGCTGGGAAGAAACCGAGGCGTTGCTTCTCGCCGCCGCGGCGACCCTGCGGGGGTCGTCCCCGTCCCGAACCCTTTCCACCCACGGATGAAGCGTATGCGAATGATACCCGGCTTGATGAATCAGGCCCAACATTACCTGAAACGGCATGGCATCCGGGTGAAAACTCCGGAGCAGATCGAAGGAATCCGCAAGGCGGGGGAGCTGGTGTTGGACTTGCTTGATCTGGCCGAATCGATGATTCGTCCGGGGATGACCACGGTGGAAATCGACTCTGCGGTGGCCGACCGCACCGCGGAGCGGGGAGCGCTTTCTGCGTGTTTGAACTATCGTGGGTATCCCCGTCATACGTGTATTTCGATCAACGAAGTGGTGTGTCATGGCATCCCCGGTGATCGCATTCTACAGGAAGGCGATCTCGTGAATGTGGATGTGACACCGATCGTGGGTGGGTTTTTTGCGGATGCGAACAAGACCTTTTTGGTGGGGGAGGCTTCAGCGGAGGCCCGGCGGCTGGTCGCAGTGACACGGGAAAGCCTCAAGCGGGGGATGTGGGCGGTCAAGCCGGGGAATACCCTTGGCGACATCGGTCATGCGATTCAAAGCTATGCGGAGTCGGAGGGATGTTCGGTGGTGCGTGATTTTGTAGGGCATGGGATCGGACTGGAGTTTCATGAGCCGCCCCAAGTCACCCATTTTGGCCGCAAAGGAACCGGCTTGCGGTTGATCCCCGGAATGGTCTTCACCATCGAACCGATGATCAATCTCGGCCGGCATGAGACCAAGGTGCTCGATGACGGTTGGACGGCGGTGACCCGGGACGGGTCGTTATCGGCGCAATTTGAACAGACGCTTGTGGTCACCGAGGGAGGATTTGAAAGCCTGACCCCGTATGACCCGGAGTATTTTGGAACACCTTGAACCCATCTGTGACCGCACCTTGCGGCGTAAAAGGAGAAGACCATGAAGAAGAAAATGCTCATTGTGATTGCCGCGCTCGCGAGCACGGCGGTTGCTGTGCGGGCTGAATCGGATGACCGGCGGGAGCTTGCTGCCGAGGTGATCATTGCGATGGAGGCGGAGCAGTTGCTCAAGGAGAACATCGCTGCGATGAAGGAAAATTTTGTGGAGCAGATGGCGATGATGTCACGGGCATCTCCGGGGGCGGACATCGCGGAAGCTCAGGAGAAGATTCTTGGGATCATCGAGGAGTCGATGAGCTGGGATGCGGTCCGGGACGATTTTATTGATCTTTACAGCACGTTGTTTGACGCGCCGACCCTCAAAGGTCTGCTCGCGTTTTATCAATCCGAGGTGGGTCGTGAATTTGTGCGGAAAATGCCGGAGCTTACCGCGCGGAGTCAGGAGATCAGCATGAAGCGGATGTCCGAGGTGATGCCGCGCATGATGGAGGTCATGCAGCAGCTCCAACCTTCCCGGCAACCGAGTCGTCCCGCCCTGGTGGAATAGGCGTCGAACGCGGTTCGGGGTGGGAAGGGGATGCGGGATATGCGGGGTCGGAGGAGCGCTTCGTGCAGGTCGTGCCGCGCCGTCGTCCCGACCCGAAGGGGGCGGGATGAAGGCGGGTGGGGGCACCGCGTCTCCACTGTCGGCAAGGTTGCGGGGGGTCAGCGGGTTCGGATGTTTCCCATGCCTCCCACGGTGACTTCGCCGGGGCCCTCATGGATGGTTCCGTAAAAGCCTCCGCCGAGTACATTGGTGTTGATGGGGGCGCCGAAGGCGATGTTACCGCGCATGACGGTGTTGGTGCCGTTGTTGGTGATGGTCCAAGGGGTGCCGTCCCCGGAGCCGGTGACCCAGACCGCGTTGTCGCGAATGACGGTCATCTGAGGCGGCGGGGATTCAAAAGAGAGGTTGATCCCGCTGTTGCCGCCGAAGACATTGTTGCGGGCGATGGTGGCAAAGAGGATGTTGTTGGTAACGGAGATCGCGTTGTAGCCGGAAACAAAGGAATCCTGAACGGTGGCTCCTGAACCGAGCGCGAGGGTGTAGAGGAAGGAGCCAAAGGGCGCTTGTTCGTTGTCGGCGGAAAACTGGGATCGGCTGGCCGAACCGATGAGGCGATGGGCATGGGGGGATACATTGTTTCCTTCGTGATGGGCGAGGCTGCGGTTGATGCGCTGGTAGTGGATGTCGGGAACGCTCCACCCGATTCGGATGATGGATTCCTCGACATCCCACAACGCGCTGCGGAGGTAGGCGACGTGGATGCGCGACCGGGCGGACTCGAGTAGGTTCGAGGGGCCGATGTCGACGATCAGGTTTTTGGCGTTAGACCGGTCGATCACGATGCGCGATTGGGGGTGCACGCTGTTGGTCACGGAGGCGATACGGAAGTTGTTGAGGTAGGAACGCTCAAGGGTGAGTGAGTCGTCAAACCACAGGCTGCGCACTTTGGGACTATCGATTGCGAAATCGATGTCGTGGTGATCGAGCACGGACTGGCGAATTCGGGAGCCGGGGCCGACGTGGAGATCAAAACTTCCCGATCCGAAGCGATCATTGCCATTCATGCCGGCGTAAATGACCCTTTCCCACTCGGCCTTGTCGGTCACATGGATGCCGGTGAACTGATTGGCGTAGAAGGCGTTGATTCCGAAATGGACGGCGGGGTAGCAAACGACATCGGTCCACGCTTGATAGGTGCTCGTCGCGCCGCCGCGGATGATGGTGTCCTTGGCGGTCCAGCCAACGGTTTCGGCGGCGTGGGACCAGTTGCCAAACAAGGTGGCGCGCCGGGTGATGAGGTCGCGGTCGGTGGTGACCGCGCCGACGGTATCGATGATCATGTCTTCGAGAATGAGGTCCACGCCTTGAACGGTGATGGCGGGGGCGATGGCGCCCCAGATCATGCCGTTGCGGATGGTGACGGGCGGGGGTCGGGTGAAGCCGTCGACATTGACCTCGATGGCCCGCACGGCGGCGGTGGGGGCAAGGGTTAGGCTGGAGTCGGCATTGTAGATGGAGAAGCCACCGAGATCGAGTTCAACCCCGGGCTGGTTAATGATGATGACGGGAAGGAGGGTGTTGGTGGGATGGTGAAGGTTTTGGGTAAGGATGTATCGCCCGGGTTTATCGAGGATATAAGGGGGACTTTGCAGGTTGAGGAAGGGATCCGGAGACGGGATGGGTTGGGCGGGTTGGACCTGTTGAAGGGTTTTCATGGTGGGAGCGGGCGCCGCGCCGGGGACCAGCGGCCCCTGGGCGAAAAGAACCTGAACGCCGACCACGGTTGCGAAGGCGAAAGAAGGGAGGATGCGGAGGTTACGGATCATGGCACGCCCTTTCCAATGTTGACCCAGCGGGATGCGTTGTAGGGGCCCTGATCGGTGAGGAGGGTCCCGTAATAGTTTTCGCCGGTATCAAAGTTGTAGGGGGGGGCGCCATACCAGGCGGAATTGCCGACGATGACGTTGTTGGTGCCATCGCGAAGCTGGACGCCAACACCCAGCACGGCGCTAAGGGTGTTGTCGAGGATGAGGTTGCGCCCGTATTCGGAGTAGATGGCCGCTTCAGGGAGTCCGGGTCCGACGTTATCTTCAATCCTGTTTTCCATGACGGTATTGTTGTCACCGCCGAGTTCGACCCCGAAGGTTTGGAAGGTCGAGATGTGATTGGCATCGATCCGGTTGGCGCCACCCGTGGTGCGAATGCCGGTCCGGGACCGGAGAATCTGGTTGCGGTAAAGGTAATTTGCCCCGCCCATTTCGATGCCGTTTTCCACGGTGTCGGAGATCCGGTTGTCGAATACGAAGCTGCTGGAGAGCAGTTGGAGCCCGTAGATGGCATCGAAGATGTGGTTGCGCATGACAAGAAGGCGGTTGGCGAGGGTTCCCCCGACAGCCGTCCCGATGCGGCGGAAGGAGTTGTCGAGGATGACGCTCTCGATGGCGGGCTGAATGGCGGTTTCGTTGATGTCGGAGAACTCGCTGTCGAATACCTGGATGATGCCCCAGGAATGAATGGCGCTACCGGTGATGTCTTTGAAGGTGGAATGATGGATGTTCACGTCTCCGAAGGTGAACATCCCCACGCCGGTGATGTTTTCCATGGTGACTTCGTTGAACAAGGTTTTGCTTGGGGGATCGATGACGTGGGTCGCGGCAGGCGGGGTGATATTCCGGAAGTCGGACTTGTGAACGATACTGCGCCCGAGATAGTTGTTGGTGAAATCCAACGAATACCAAAATGGCCGGGCGTTATAGGTCACGCCTGCGCCATCGAAGAGGTTGTCGCGCCAAAGCATGATGCGTTGCCCGAGAACCCTTGATCCGCGCCATTCGCTGTCGGTGACCAAAAGCGCTTGTCCGGCTTCAAGGCCGAGGAAAGCCACCGGCTCGTCGGGGGCGGAGAGAACGCGGCAGTTATGGATGCGGTTCGCTTCGTTGATCCGAATCCCGTAGTTCAAGGGGCCTTGAATGGTGAGATGTTCCAAGACCAGCCGGGAAGACTTTGGCATGTCAATACCGCCGATCCATGGACCGAGGATGCGTCCATTGCGAATGACCACGTAGCGGTTTCCGGCATCGGTTTCGGCGATGGCAGGTGAGCCGCTCGGGGAGCCCCGCTTTTCAATGGCGAACCCGTTGAGGTCGAGGGTGACGCCGTCGGTTTGGATGACGATGGCCGGGCCGGGGTACGCCGATGGCGCGATGAGATCGCGGGTAAGGTAATAACTGCCGGGCTCGATGATGGTGATAGGGAGGGTGAAGAGGTTGGCATCGGCGGGGTCAAGGCTGGGCAGGGGTTGGCCGGGCCGGACTTGGTCTAGGGTGCGGTAGTTAGGCTCGGGGGCGCCGGGCGGATCCAGCGGGCCTTGGGCGATGGTGGAATGGCCAAACGCGAGGAGGCATCCTATCATGATTGGTAATGTTTTCATTTCTTGGTCTTGGCGGGTTTATGGATTTCTGATGGCACGGTAAATTAGAGCCGGAGCGCCGGGGGTGGAAATGGTGGTGTAGAACAAACTTCCGGTGATAACGGTTCCGATGTTCGTCCAGATGGGGGATGGAGGGAGGAGGTGGGATGTACCTTGGACTTGATAACGTATCCCCTGTTCGGTAACCACGGTCACGGAGGCTGGGGCTTCGGGAGATGGAAAGGCGCGAATACCGGGGGCAAGCCCGTTGACCACACGAAGAAACTGGGTGGGAGCGAGAGCGCGGTCGCTGATGCGTATTTCGTCGATCAGTCCTTCGAAGTTAGCGAAAGGATCTGTAGGAATACCGCCCAAGGACACTTGGTTGATCAATCCATACGGTCCCGGAACATACCCAAAGGCCAACATTGAATATGAATCCATCAATTGATAGTCCACATAAAACGAGATGGTGGAGTTATCCAGAACGAAGGCGACGTGATGCCAATGGCGGAGGGCGATCGGAGAAGGGTTGATGAGCACGCTACCCGAAACGGTCACTCCGACATTGGTGGTGAAATCCGATTGGGCAATGAGGGAAATTCTCGGGCGCTGCCCGGTGCCGGTAAAAGCAAAGAACGGGGTCAGGGTGGTGCGGAAGGTGGGTGGTGGCGCATTGGTGAGGCGCGCATCGAGAATGCGCATGGGATGTTTTTCGCGGTTAAGCTTTACAAAGGCCTCGATGGTGACCGAGGCGGGATGGTTGGTCAGAGCGAGAAGCGAGGGGTTCAGGATGCGAACCACACCTCCGGTATTGCTGAAACGCAAACTGTATACATTTGCGTTGGTTAGATTGCCGTCCACGATGAGGGCGCCCGGAACATCGGTCGAATAGCCGGAGATTCCGTCATCCACTCCAGGATTCATATTGGTGATTACGCCGTTCATGGATCGACCGGAGTAGTCTAAAACGTGGGGGCCGATGTCCTCAAATCGCCACCAGGCGCGCTGGGGCGAGTTTGAGATGTTGAACGTGCCGGTCATCGCGGAGTGGGACTGGCAGATATAATGCAGGGTGTTTGGCGCGTTGGTGGGCACGACAAAGGTGAGGGTACCGACGGCGGTGCCGTTCCCTGTTACGCCGTTGGTGTAGGCGCTTCCTGTCCCGGTCACGGCATTCGTCTTGATCCAGAACGGATGCCCGGAGGCATTGATGGTGAAAATGTAGGTACGCCCGCGATAGAGGGTGAGGGCGGGATCGGCGACGTCGTTGATGAGGTAATCGTTGTTGCCGGAATTGACGACAGTAAAGGTATTTGCGTAGGCGGTTCCGATAGGGATCAGCAAGAAGCTGAACGTTATGATCAGATTGCGTAGATGGATCATATTGTCTGCCGGTTTAATACGAAAAATTAGCCCAGGGGTCGGTGGTGCCGAGGCCGGCGCCTCCGCTGTTACCTGCAATGGCGGGGCTGTTGGGGGCCGCGACAATAACCCCGACTTTACAGTTCGCGGCGATATTGTAGTTTGTCCCGGAAAGACTGTTTCTTGCCATGTTGCCCGTGATCAAGTTTTGGGAAGCGGTTACCAGGCCGATGTGATTATGGACGAGGGTGTTGTTTTTGAGGAGGTTGCCAAAACCCATAGCAAAAATTCCGTTATCAACGTTGTAGGCGACGTGATTGCTTTCGACACGTGATTCGCTGACCACTCTGATCCCATGGGAGGTATTGCTGGTCACTGTGCAGCGGTAGACTTCCCCGCCTGGGCCGACGTGAATGCCGATACCAGTGTTTCGGTGGGCGGTGCTTTCCCGGACCGTTGATCTCCCTCCATTCGCGTGGATTCCGAATCCAATATTGCGCAAAGCGAAGCAACGGGAAATGGTACTTTCGATCCCGGTGCCAATGCCCGTGGACCCATTATCCGCTGCCATGCAGTCAATAAACATCACGGTTTGGTTTGCTTCGGCAAAAAAACCAGACGAACCGTTATGGATCGCCGTACAGTTCCTCACGATGCTTCGGTGGCCTGGCCTTAATCCGGTCCCGCCGTTTCCAACCAGATTCATGTTCTCAAAGCGACAATCGGTCGATGTGCTTCCCATATTGATTCCGTCGTTCGTCCACCCGCGAAGGGTGCCATTTTTGATGACAATATTGGACCTTGTGCCGGATACGGTGATTCCGGAGCCCAACCCCGAGTTACCTACCAACTCAAACCCCATGAGATCCACGGTAACATTGTCATTGGTTATGGTGATGCCGCTTTGGCTCGGCGCACCGGTTAAACTGCCAGCCACAAAATACGATCCTGACTGGCCAATCACATAAGGTAGACTGGAAATCGGCGTGCGCGGCTCGATCTGGTCCAACGTCTTCATCGTCGGCGCGGGGGCGCCGGGCGGGGTGAGTGGGCCTTGGGCGAGGGAGGTGAGCACCGATGTCAGCGAGATGATGATCGATATCGGTGTCTTTTTCATGTTGGTTTCTCTCTCTCTTTTGGGTGACCGGACATCCCTGGCTGTAGGTGTCTCTCCGAAGGGCGTGCGCTGATGAGGCGCCGAACGGATTTCGGCGCTACGCTTTTTACTGGTGCGCGGTGTGGATTTCGGCTTTGCGCAGTTCCCATCTTGGATGGGAGCATCTGTGAGGCGTTCATCTATGATCATGGCGCGAGGGGTACGATAGCGGTGGCGCGGTAGAAGCGGGTGGTGGCGGTGGGGTCGGGGACGAGGCCGGTAAGGGTGGGGCCAGCGCCGGGGGGCAGGATGCCGAGGCCGGTGTCGGTCCAGACGGCTTGATTGGTCGCCGAGGTGGCTTGTTCAAGGCGGTAAAAACGAGTGGGTTGGACGGTCCACGTGACGTGGTTGGTGGGATTGGACCGGCTCAACGCGGTGATTTCCAAGACGCTCCCGCCGTCGAGGGGGTCGGTGTCGGCGAGGAATTCGTCGAGGTCGGGAGATCCGTCGACGTCGGCATCATTGGGATAGGGGCCGAGGGTAGTGAGATCACCGGTGGTTTTGAATTCGTAGGCGTCGGGAATGCCGTCGCCGTCGGAGTCGGGACCCCAGCCGAGGTAGTCGGTCTGGACGAAGGCCTGACTGTTGCTGAGGCTGATCCATCCGACATTCGCGCCGTAGGCGTAGCCGTCGAGGTTCCCGGTGACGAGATCCACCCGGGCATTGCCGTTGGTTTCGAAGTTGATCCAGCCGATGTTCGCGCCATAGGCCATGCCGCGGAGGTAGCCGCCGGGCATGACGAGGTTTACGCCCCAGTCGGAGGCGGTGTTGTTGGCGTAACTGTATCCGTTGGCGGGAGTGCCGGATCCGAGGCTGATCCAGCCCGCGTTGGCGCTCCACACGTAGCCAGTGGAGTAGTAGAGGCCGATGACCGCACCGTTGGCGAGGTCACCCTGGAAGTTCAGCCAGCCGATGTTGGCACCGTAGCCGTGCCGGTTGACCGGGTTGATGGAGGTGGCGTGGGCGGATAAAGCGACGAAGGTCGTGATGAGCGCGTAATGCAATGTTTTGTACATGGTCGGTGATCTCTTTGGTGTGCCTCAATAAATGATGTTTCCCAGCGGGTTCACGCCCACGGATACGTCCTGGATCGGGGCGGAGGGATTGGTGCCGGTGAAGTCGATGAACGGAATTTGCGGTCCTCCGTACACATTCTTAGCCAAGGCGTTGTTGTTGCCGGCGAGTTCGATGCCGACGGCATTGTTGACGCACCGGTTGTCGTCGAGGAAATGGTTGTCACCCTCGACCCGGATGCCGGCGGCGGTGTTGCCGGCGACGAGGTTGCCGACGATGGAGATGGACTGGCCCGCCGAGACGATGCCCGACCCGCCGTTGCGGGCGACCGACATGCCGGTGATGAGGCCGGCATTGATTTCCGGATGGGCGATGACGATGCCGTGCGCATTGCTGTCGTCGCAGTCGCCGCCGCGAATGGTGACGGACCCCTTGCCGGTGCCCACCGAACCGGTGACGACGATGCCGCTGAGATCGTTGTGGCTGGCGTGGCTATTGAGCCAGGAAAGCGCGGCGACAGAGCCGGGATGGGTGGTTTCGAGGTGAAGTCCACTTTCGGCGTTGCCGTTGAGGTGCGAGTGCTCAATCACCACCCGGCATTCCGCGTCGTCTTCCGACGATGAAATATGCACGCCGTTGCCGCCGTTGTTTACAAACACGGTGCGCTTCAGCAGGGTGACATGACCCGTCTTGACGTGTTTCTTCCCATCGAGCTTGAGTCCGTCCTTGATGTTGTTTGCGACACTGCCGCCGGTGATGCGGATGATTCCTCCGACCTGGCGGATGCCTTCTTCGCCATTTCCGTGAACGTGGACGCCCTCCAATTCCGCTCCGATTCCATCGAGGTCGAGGCCCGGTCCGCCGTTGTCGGAGATGTGGCTGGCGCGCCATTCTCCTTGGGAAGGCCTGAAAACGGGTCCGCCTTTT
>DAOLCW010000005.1:0-68995 GCA_035327665.1 Kiritimatiellia bacterium | reverse complement strand
CGCATTCCATCTGGGTGCCGTTGCGGATGTCGATGCCGGTGGGGCAGACCTGAACGCACATGCGGCAGTTGATGCAGTCGCCGTGGCCGAGGGCCTTACGTTCTTCGAGGGGCTGGGCGCGGGTGAAGCGGGCGCGCTTTTCGCCCCGGCGATGGTCGTAGGCGACGATGATGGAGTTTTCGTCGAGGAGGACGGACTGGAAGCGGCCGTAAGGGCAGATAAAGGTGCAGGCTTGTTCGCGGAAGCGGGCGAAGATGCCATAGAAGAGAAGGGTGAAGAGGATCATCGCGGTGAGGCCCTTGAGATGGAGAAGGGGGTTGTCGGTGACGAGGGCGATCCACGCTTGGTCGCCGATGATGTACATGAGGAGCCAGTTGGCGATGAGGAAGGAGACGCCGAGGAAGATGCCGTGCTTGGCGGCTTTCTTGATGACCTTGGAGCGGGTCCAGGGGGCTTGGTCGAGGTCGCGCTGCTGGGGTGAATCGCCTTCGATCCAGTATTCGATTTTGCGGAAGACCATTTCCATAAGGACGGTCTGGGGACACAGCCATCCGCACCAGATGCGGCCATAGATGGCGGTGGAGAGGACGATCATGACGAAGACGGCGATCATGGCGAGGGCAAGAAGGAAGAGATCCTGGGGCCAGAAGATCTGGCCAAAGAGGGCGAATTTACGCCCGAGGATGTCCATCTGAAGGAGGGGCACGCCGTTGATGCGGACGAAGGGTCCAACGAAAAGGAGGACGAGGAGGAATACCGCGACGACCTCGCGGGCCCGGGTGAAGCGCCCGGAGGGTTTGCGGGGGTAGATCCACAGCCGCCGCCCGTCCTTGTCGGCGGTGGGGATATGGTCGCGGAAGTCGGACCAGTCGGGCTTGTGGAGGGCGGGATTGGTTTGGGTCATTACAAGGGGGCAGGGACGCCTTCGGGCGGTTTGGGATTGGCGGGGGTGGTGCCGCGGAAGGTCCAGATGTAGGTGGCGACGGCATGGATTTCCTCGGGCTTGAGGACGCCCTGCCAGGGGATCATGCCTTTTTCGGGGACGCCTTCAATGATGACGCGGATGCTGTCGGCGTAGGTGTGGCCGTGGATGTAGTAGTTGTCGGCCATGTTGGGGCCGATGGAGCCGCCACCGTCGGGCATGTGGCAAACCATACACTGCTGGAGGTAGATCTGCTTGCCCTGGGCGAGGAGGGCCTCGTTGTCGAGTTCAGGTTCGTCGGGATAGACGAAACCGGCGGGGGCGGCGGGAGCATCGGGGGCCTCGGCGGTTGGCCCGGCGGCGGCGACGGCCCGGACGACGGGGGTTCCGGCGGCAGCCATTTCGCGCTCGTAGAGATCGATCTGGCCGGGGCCGCCGAGGACATGGAAGTAGACCATGTAGCCGAGGGACCACACGATGGTGATGACAAAAAGCCAGACCCACCAGCGGGGAAGGTTGTTGTCGAGTTCGGTGATGCCGTCGTAGTCGTGACCGGCCATGGGGGTTTCAGTATCAGGATCGTGGTTCATGATGTGGTCTCCGGATTACAAAGGCTTGGAGGGCGGGGGGACGTCCGAGGGGGTCTCGGAACCATCGTTCAAGGGAAGGTTGCCCATGTGGTCGATGTAGGGCTTGCGCATCCGGATGGCCCAGATGAGCATGCCGGTGAAGACGGCAAAGAACAGGAGCAGTCCGATAATCGGGAGGATTGCGATTCCCTGGATATGTTCGAGGGCGTTTCGGATCATGAGGCTTCCCCTTCGTGGTCGGCTTCGGCGACGCCCTCGGGAGGGGCGTCTTCGTCGAAGCGGGTGGAACGGGTGCCTTCGGGGGGCTTGGGATTGGCGGGGGTGGTGCCGATGAGGCTCCACGAGTAACTGGCGACGGCGTGGATGTCGGCGGGGCTGAGCACGCCCTCCCACGGGATCATGCCTTTCTCGGGCACGCCCTGGCGGACAACGCGGATCATGTCGGCGTAGGTATCGCCGTGGATGAAGTAGTAATCGGTCATGTTGGGACCGATGGAGCCGCCGCCGTCGGGCATGTGGCAAACCATGCAGTTCTGCATCCAGAGCTGCTGGCCGCGGGCGAGGATCTGGGTGTCGTCGCTAGGCTGGTCGGGATAGGCGGAGGCGGCATCTTGGCCGGTTTCGTCCTCCGCAGCCGGCGCGACGGGGGGCGGGGCGACTTTGCGGATGTCGGTGCCGAGGCGCTGGAGGTAGGCGATGAGGGCGATGATCTCGCGGTCGGGCTCGACCTTGATCATGGCTCGCTCAAGGTTGTCGGCGATGGCCTGGGCCTGCCACCGCATGTCGGCATGGGCCTCGTTGACCATTTCCTCGGGATAGGGCACCCCGAGCTTGCGGAGGGCGCTGATCTTCTTGGAAATGAGCGAGGTGTCGAGCTGGTTGCGAATGAGCCACGGGTAGCGGGGCATGGTCGACCCGGGGGAGGTGGACTGGGGATCTTCCATGTGGCGGTAGTGCCAGGCGTCGGGGTATTTTCCGCCGATCCGCTGGAGGTCGGGGCCGGTGCGTTTGGATCCCCACAGGAAAGGATGGTCGTACACGTATTCCCCGGATTTGGAATAGGGACCGTAGCGTTCGGTCTCGGAGCGGAAGGGCCGCACGAGCTGGGAGTGGCACCCTACGCACCCTTCGCGGATGTAGATGTCGCGGCCGGCAAGTTCGAGCGGGGTGTAAGGCTGCACGCTTTCGATGGTGGGAATGTTGCTGCGAATTACCCACATCGGGACCATTTCCACGATGCCGCCGATCGCCACCGCGACGAGGGTCAGCACGGTGAAGATCAGGGGCTTGCGCTCCAGAATGCGGTGGCGGGAACTGTGAGCCTCATCGACGATGGGGACGGCCTTGAGGGCGGGAGCCTGGGCCGGGGTGTCGGCTTCAAGGGTCCCCGCCTTGGCGGTGCGGATGAGGTTGTAGGCCATCAGCAGCACGCCGACGAAGTAGAGGCTGCCTCCGACCACCCGCATCTTCCACATGGGAATGATCTGGGTGATGATTTCCATGAAGTTGGGGTATTGGAGGAACCCTTCGGCGTTGAATTCTTTGCTCATCAGGCCCTGGACCACGCCCGCCCAGTAGATCGGAACGACGTAGAACAACATGCCGAGCAGACCGATCCAGAAGTGGTAGGTGGCGAGCTTGGTCGACCACAGCTCGGTCTTGTAGAGCCGGGGAATCAACCAGTAGAGCATGCCGAAGGTGAGGAAGCCGTTCCAGCCGAGGGCCCCGGTGTGGACGTGGGCGATGACCCAGTCGGTGAAGTGGGCGAGGGCATTGACACTCTTGATGGAAAGCAGTGGCCCTTCGAGGGTGGCCATGCCGTAAGCGGTGACTGCGACCACGAAGAACTTGAGCACGGGATCGCGGCGGACCTTGTCCCACGCCCCGCGCAGGGTGAGCAGCCCGTTGAGCATGCCTCCCCACGAGGGGGCGATAAGCATGATCGAGAAGATGGTGCCGAGGGACTGGGCCCAGTCCGGCAGGGTGCTGTAGAGAAGGTGGTGGGGGCCGGCCCAGATGTAGATGAAGATGAGAGCCCAGAAGTGGATGATGGAAAGCCGGTAGGAATACACGGGACGGCCGGCGGCCTTGGGCAGGAAGTAATACATCAGCCCGAGGTAGGGCGTGGTGAGGAAGAAGGCGACCGCGTTGTGCCCATACCACCATTGCACGAGGGCGTCCTGAACCCCGGCGTAGATCGAGTAGCTCTTCCAGAAGGAAACCGGGATGGCGAGGGAGTTGACGATGTGGAGCATGGCCACGGTGACTGCGGTGGCGATGTAGAACCAGATCGCCACATACATGTGGCGCTCGCGGCGCTTGAAGATGGTGCCGAGGAGGTTGATGGTGAAGGCGACCCAGACGAGGGTGATCGCGATGTCGATCGGCCATTCGAGTTCAGCGTATTCCTTGCTGGAGGTAAACCCGAGGAGCAGGGTCACCGCGGCGGCCACGATGATGCCTTGCCAGCCCCAGAAGTTGATCTTGCTCAGGAGGTCGCTGTACATCCTCGCTTTGCAGAGCCGCTGGAGGGAGTAGTAGATCCCCGCGAACATGCCGTTGCCCACGAACGCGAAGATCACCGCGTTGGTGTGGAGGGGCCGGACCCGCCCGAAGGTCAGCTCGGCAATGTCGAAATTCGCGGCCGGCCAGAACATCTGGAGGGCGGCGACGATCCCCACCAGCATCCCCACGATCCCCCACAGGACGGTGGCGATACAAAAGTCGCGGACAATGCGATTGTCATAGTTGAAGTGTTCAATCGTGCTCATGCGTTGGTTTTCCTTCCTTCTTCACATCGGGCTTCCCGGCGGGGTCATCGTCGTCGATCAGCATGCGCCGCGACGGCGACCACATGTCGTCGAATTGTCCTTCCTTCACCGACCGGATAAACAAATAGAGAAAGGTGAGCGCGACCACCGCGCTCGCCGCCATCAGGACCACGACCACGCTCATGATCCCACCCCGGCCCGGCGGGCCATCCAGGTGGTGGCGAGGGTGGTAAACGCGATGACCGAAAAGGAGCTCAAGGGCATGAGAATAGCGGAAACGAGCGGGGAAAGATAGCCGCTGGCGGCAAACGAAACCCCGGTGACGTTGTAGGTAAGGGAAAGGACAAACGCAGCAACCAGGACGCGCTTGGCCGCCCGGGTGAACCGCAACAGGTCGGGCAGGCGGGGAACCGCATCCCCGGCGAGGATGGCGTCGCAGGCGGGGGAAAACAGGGTGACATCGTCGGAGACGGCAATGCCTGCGTCGCTTTGACGGAGGGCTCCGGCGTCGTTGAGGCCATCGCCGAGCATGAGGACGCGGCGGCCTTCGGCTTGTCGGGCCTTGATGTAATCGAGCTTGTCGTGGGGGGATTGCTCGAAGCGGAGGTCGGCTTCGGGTCCGAACAGGGAGCGGAAGGAGGCCTCGGCATCGGGCCGGTCCCCGGAGAGGAGGGCGAGGCGAGCCCCCGCCGAGCGCAACCGCTGGAGGAGAGGGCGCAGGCCCGGCCGCTCATCATGGCCGATCAGGAAGCGGCCGCGGGGAACGTCGTCGATGCAAAGCCAGGTGCCGTGGCCGTCGGGAACCTTGAGCCCGAGCCAGCTCGCCGAACCGAGGGCGATGTTCCGTCCCTCCACCACACCCCGGATGCCGGAACCGGACGATTCGGCAAAGCCGGTCACCGCAGGAAGGGTCCCGGACGGATCGCGAAACAGGGCGGACGCAACGGCCCGGCTCACCGGATGGGAGGAATGGCTGGCGAGGGCCGCGACCGCGGACGCTTCCTCCGGAGGGAGCGGAGCCCCCTCGAAGGTGGCCCCGGCAGAGGTGCCACGGGTTAAGGTTCCCGTCTTGTCGAACACCAGGGTATCGGCCTTGGCGAGCGACTCGACCACGTTGGGGCCACGCAGGAAGAGCCCGGCCTGGCCAAGCCGGCGCTGGGCGGCGCTGAACGTGAACGGGGCGGCGAGGGCGAGGGCGCACGGACAGGCCACGATCAACACCGCGGCAAAGGTCCGGGGAATCATCGAGGGATCGACCTTCCACCAATACAACGCGGTCCCCGCCGCGATGACCACGATCGCGGCGGTGAACCAGCGGCCGGCCCGGTCGGTGAGGTTCTGCAAATCCTGCTCGCGGGGCTTCCGGAAGGTTTCGCTGTTCCACAACGAGGTGAGGTAGCTCTGGGAGACATCCTTCACCAGTTCCACCTCCAGAGCCCCACCGATCTGGCGGCCTCCGGCAAACACCCGGTCCCCGGATACGGCGGGGGTAAGGTCGGACTCGCCGGTCACAAAGCTGTAGTCGAGATGGGCGTCGCCGCGGAGGAGGATTGCGTCGGCGGGAACAATTTCCCCGTGGCGAATCACAACCCGGTCGCCGGGGGCGAGGTCGGTAAGGGCAACCGCTTCATCGGCGCCGTCCCGGCGGCGGGTCACCGAAAGAGGAAAATAGGACCGGTAGTCGCGGTCGAAGGAAAGGGCGTCGAAGGTCCGGCGCTGGAACCAACGCCCGCACAAGAGGAGAAACACCAGGCCGGTAAACGAATCCAGATAGCCCTCCCCCGCTCCGCGCACAATATCGGCCACGCTTTGGGCAAACAGGGCCCCGATTCCGAGGGCGAGAGGAAAGTCGATGGTGAGGTAGCGCTGGCGTAGGCCATTCCATGCCCCCCGGAAAAAGTCGCGGGCGCTGAACAGCAGCACGGGAATCGACAACAGGAGACTGACCCACCCGAACAGCGCCTGGAAATCCGCCTCCCGCACCGGATCCAGCCCAAGGTAGGAGGGAAAACTGAGCATCATCACATTTCCGAACGCGAACCCCGCCACCCCGATCTGGAGCACGAGGCGGCGATGGGCGGATCCGTCGGCCAGCCCGGACAACCGGTCCAGCTTCAACTCGGGGGGATACCCGAGGCCGGCAAGTTTCTCCGCGAGCGTCGACAGCGCGAGGGATTCCTCCTCGATGAGGATCGTCACCTCCTTGCGGGGGAAGTTGACCTCCGACCGTCCCACCCCCGGAACCAAACGGTACAGATGCTCGAGCAACCACACGCAGGCCGCGCAATGCATGGCCGGAATACGGAAGGTCACCCGGGTGATCGACCCGTTGGAAAAATCCACGATCCGGTTCCTCACCTCCGGCTGGTCGAGGGCCGCATAGACGCCGGGCGTATCCGGCGGGCGCACCCCGGGATTCGCATCGAGATCGTAAAACCGCTCCATCCCATGATCGGACAAAAGCTGGTACACCGCCCGGCACCCATGGCAACAGAAGACATGATCCTCCAGTCGAGGAGGATTCGGCGGACAATCAAGACCGCAATGAACGCAGGCGGCAGGTGCGTTGACCTCAGCCCCGGCTTCGGGAAGGAAGACCATCGGAGTGGCGGATTGGACAGACAAGGTTTTCACAAGACGCGGTTTTCTCAACGTAACCGTGGCAGAACCCCGCCGGAATAACCATCGGGGAAAACCTGATTTGATCTGCCCGCCACTGAAGGGTCCCGCCGAGCCGCAACCACGCTTGAAACACGTTTTGCAGCACGTGCTCAAGCCCTCGGGATGCCACGGTCAATCGACCACTTGCAAAAGCTGAGGCTGGACAAAATTCCCGAACAACTCCTGACTCGACACGCTCGAACCGGTCAGCCCGGCGATATGTCCGTCGAGGTAGAGCACGTTGCGGTACGCGTCTCCGCCCGCTCCAGCGCATTGCCCCACGCCGCGCTCCCATTCATCGGCTTCCGCTGCGTGAGAAACTTCGATTGACCCCGGGCTCGTTTCGTCAAATAGAAATGACATCAGACCCCGCAGGCTGATAAGTTTCCTCCCTGGATGAACCTCAAGCTCACGTGGGAAAAGAACACTCCCGACCTCCGCGCCCTTTTTCGCGGGGGCTTTCCCACGTTTGTCACCTCGTCCCACCCTCCCGACTCCCTCGACGTCCTCCCCGTCTTCTGCTACCACGCCATCCACCCCGGCCACCTCGCCGACGACCTTTCCTTCCTCGTCCGCAACCGCTACCAAACCCTCACCGCGTCCCACGTTCTCGACCTTCTCGAAAAAAAGGCCCCCCTTCCCCCTCGCTCCATTGTCCTCACCGTCGACGACGGCGCGAGCGACCTCTACCAGACTCTCTATCCCGCCCTCTCCGCCAACAGCCTAAAAGCTATCGCCTTCGTGGCCACCGCCTTTCATTCCGACACCTACGACCTTCCCGATCACGCTCGACCCTGCTCCTGGACCGAACTGAACGAAATGAATCGCTCTGGAACGATCGACGTTCAGGCCCACACCCATACCCACCGCTACATCCCCCACTGGCCCCGCCCCCTCGACCTCGTCGGCATCGACCCCGCCTACTCCCGGGCCATTCAGGCCCAACCCCTGCTTTCCCTCCGCGACGATCTCGCCGCCTCCAAAGCCATCCTCGAAGACAAGCTCGGCAAATTCATCGAGCACCTCGCGTTTCCCATGTACACCGGCACCCCCGAAGCGGTGGACCTCGCCCGCGACCTCGGCTATCGCGGCCTCTGGTGGGGCACCCTCCCCGGGCGCCCCGGAAACCGCCCCGGCGACCCCGCCACTCACATTGTCCGTCTCAGCGCCGAATGGATCCGCCGCCTCCCCGGTGAAGGCCGCCTCCCCCTTCGCGCCATCCTCGCCATGCGCCTACGGAAAAAAACGATCAACGAGAAAAACTACAACGCATCGTCATAAGAGGGGTTATTGACTTCGATCCCATTCACTGCGCCAATCGCCCGCCAAGGTTTCCCCATCCTTTGCAACCATCGACCAGCCACCAGCGCAGCTCGCTATCGTTCGGCGCATTCCTGCGGCGGAATAATCTTCACTCGCCCGCAAACAAGCGATTGCCTGCCGCACAAGTCTGGCCGACGAACACCCACGGTGGCGCCCCGTTTGCTCCAGCCACTTCTTGTCGTTTTCACTCAACAACACGGTCATACGAATCATAACCTACCTCATTTCGCAGGCGACAGCCCGCAACCCAAACGCTGTCGCAAGCGTTGTCGACAACGTATCCGACAACGCTCCCGCCAGAGGCCGGGCAGGCAGCGACAACGAAGGATTTCACGAACATCGCAACGGGTAAACTCATATCGACATAAACGTTTTTTGTCTCCTCTTATCCCGTAAAACGCTAATTTCAATCTTCATCCCTCCCTCATGCCCAAGCCCCCCGAAACCCATCGCCTCTTTATCGGCCTCCTTCTCCCCGCCTCCGTGCAAAAAGCCGCCGCCCGGATCCAGGAGCGCCTCGCCGCCACCGGGGCCCCTCTCCGGCTTCCCTGCCCCTCCGACCTCCATCTCACCCTCCTCTTCCTCGGCTCCACCCCCGCCTCCCTCCTCCCCGACCTCGCCCGCGCCCTCGATCAGGCTTCATCCGCCATTCCTCCTTTTAGCCTGACCTTCTCCGGCATCGGCACCTTCGGCCCGCCCCGCCGCCCCCGCGTCATCTGGACCGGAATCCCCCATCCGCCCCGCCCCCTCCTCGATCTCCACGACCGGTCCCGCCAAGCCGTCCTCGCCCTCGGACACCCCCTCGAAGACCGCCCCTTCCAACCTCACCTCACCCTCGCCCGCCCCCGGCCTCCCCAGCCGTGGCCCGCGTTGACAACCACCCTCGCCTCGCTTACTAATCAACTGCTCGGTTCGGTCGAGGTGCGCGAGGTCCACCTCCTCCGCAGCCAGCCTCATCTAACCACCCATCGCTATACCACCCTCCATACCGCTTCATTGAAAGGAACCCCCCACCATGGCCAAGGCTAAATCCTCCGCACCCGTTCTCGATGAAAGCGGCAAAAAAATACCCGCCGCCCTCAGCGCCGTCCTCGCCCAGATCCAAAAAGAATTCGGCGACGGCGCCATCATGCGCCTCGGCGACGAACACACCCGGGTCTCTGTCCCCGCCATCTCCACCGGCGCCCTCACCCTCGACCTCGCCCTCGGCGTCGGCGGCGTCCCCCGCGGCCGCGTCATCGAAATCTACGGACCCGAATCCTCCGGAAAAACCACCCTCGTCTCCCACATCATCGCCAACGCCCAGAAAGCCGGCGGCCTCGCTGCCTTCATCGATACCGAGCACGCCCTCGACCCCCTCTACGCCAAGAAAATCGGGGTCAACCTCGACGAACTCCTCGTCTCCCAGCCCGACTCCGGCGAAGAAGCCCTCAACATCTGCGAAACCCTCGTCAAGAGCAACTCCCTCGACGTCATCGTCGTCGACTCCGTCGCCGCTCTCGCCCCCCGGGCCGAACTCGAAGGCCAGATGGGCGACTCCCACGTCGGTCTTCAGGCCCGCCTCATGTCCCAGGCCCTCCGCAAGCTCACCGCCATCATCAACAAATCCAAGACCTGCTGCATCTTCACCAACCAGATCCGCGAAAAGATCGGCGTCATGTTCGGCAACCCCGAAACCACCCCCGGCGGACGCGCCCTCAAATTCTACGCCTCCGTCCGCATGGACATCCGCCGCACCGCCACCATGAAAGATCCCTCCGGACGCGCCGTCGGCAACCGGGCCAAGGTCAAGGTCGTCAAAAACAAAGTCGCCCCCCCCTTCGCCGAAGCCGAATTCGACATCCTCTACGCCGAAGGCATCTCCTGGACCGGCTCCATCATCGACGCCGCCATCCAGTACAACCTCATCGAGCGCCGCGGATCCTGGCTCGCCTTCGACGGCCAGCAGCTCGGCCAGGGCCGCGAAGCCGCCCGCGACAACCTTAAAAACGACCCCGACCTCCAAAAACTTCTCATCGAGAAGATCAAAGAAAAAGCCGCCGAAGTCGGCATCGGCGGCAAACCCTCCGACGACTGACCCCCTTCCCCCGCCTCGCCATGACCCGACCCCAAACCGCCGCCGATATCCGCCAATCCTTCCTCGACTTCTTCCGGGACAAGGGCCACGTCATCGTCCCCAGCTCCCCCGTGGTTATCCCCACCGATCCCACCCTCCTCTTCGCCAACGCCGGGATGAACCAGTTCAAGGAAATCTTCCTCGGCGCCCGCGAAAGCGCCGACCGACGCGTCGCCGACACCCAAAAATGCATCCGCGTCAGCGGCAAGCACAACGACCTCGAAGAAGTCGGTATTGACACCTACCATCACACCTTCTTCGAAATGCTCGGCAACTGGTCCTTCGGCGACTACTACAAGCGCGAAGCCATCTCCTGGGCCTGGGAACTTCTCACCACCGTCTGGGGCCTCCCCAAACACCGCCTCTGGGCCACCGTCTACAAAGACGACGACGAAGCCGAAGCCCTCTGGAAAGAACTCACCGACATCGACCCCGCCCACATCCTCCGCTTCGGCGAAAAAGACAACTTCTGGGAAATGGGCGAAACCGGACCCTGCGGACCCTGCTCCGAAATCCACGTCGACCTCACCCCCGATGGCTGCGGCCCCGAACTCGTCAACGCCGGTTCCCCCGAGGTCATGGAAATCTGGAACCTCGTCTTCATCCAATACAACCGCCGGGCCGACGGATCCCTCGAAGAACTCCCCGCCAAACACGTCGACACCGGCATGGGCCTCGAGCGCGTGGTCAGCGTCCTCCAGGGCAAAACCTCCAACTACGACACCGACCTCTTCCAGCCCCTCATCCAAAAGCTTTCCGCCATGAGCGGCCGCCCCTACCAGGGCGACGACGCCGTCGCCATGCGCGTCATCGCCGACCACATCCGCACCCTCGCCATCGCCATCGCCGACGGCGTCGTTCCCTCCAACGAAAGCCGCGGCTACGTTCTCCGCCGCCTCCTCCGCCGGGCCGTCCGCTACAGCCGACGCCTTGGCCTCCCCTCCCCCTTCCTCGGCGAACTTCTTCCCGTCGTCGAAACCATGCTCGGCCCCGTCTTCCCCGAACTCCTTCACCAGCGCGACACCATCGCCCGCTCCCTCCGCGCCGAAGAAGAAAGCTTCGCCGCCACCCTCGACCGCGGCCTCGACCTCTTCGAAGACGTCGCCGCCTCCCTCCTCGCCAAAAAAGACACCCTCTTCCCCGGCGACGCCGCCTTCAAACTCTACGACACCTACGGCTTCCCCCTCGACCTCACCGTCCTCATCGCCTCCGAAAAAGGCCTCGCCGTCGACGAGGACCGCTTCCACGAATGCATGGACGCCCAGCGCGACCGCGCCCGGGCCGCCCGCAAAGCCGTCCTCCTCCACGACCAGGCCGACCTTGTCGCCGACCTCGTCGCCGCAGGCGTCAAATCCGAATTCACCGGCTACGACCGCATCCAGGACCAGGCCCCCATCCTTCACCTCCTCGCCACCGGCGGCCCCCGCGACCAGCTCGCCGAAGGCGACGAAGGCCAGATCCTCCTCGCCCGCACCCCCTTCTACGCCGAATCCGGCGGACAACTCGGCGACAAAGGCCTCCTTCGCGGCCCCGCCGGAGAATTCGAAGTCTGGGATACCCAGCGCCCCGCCGAAGGCCTCATCCTCCACCTCGGAAAAGTCGTCTCCGGAACCCTCTTCAAAGGCCAGACCGTCGCCGCCGAAATCGACGCCGACCGCCGCCGCCGCCTCGCCGCCCATCACACCGGCACCCATCTTCTCCAAGCCGCCCTCAAGCAAGCCGTCGGCCCCGGCGTCAAACAAGCCGGCTCCTTCGTCGGACCCGAGCGCCTCCGCTTCGACTTCAACCATTTCGAAGCCGTCCACCCCGACCAGCTCCAAACCATCGAGCGCCAAGTCAACGCCTGGATCCTTGCCAACACCCCCCTCCAGACCTACACCATACCCTTCAAAGACGTCGCCGGCTCCGGCATCACCGCCGTCTTCGACGAAAAATATGGCGACACCGTCCGCGTCGTCGACATCGGCGGCTACAGCCGCGAACTCTGCGGCGGCACCCACACCACCGCCACCGGCGACCTCGGCCTCTTCCGCATCATCGGCGAAAGCTCCGTCGCCGCCGGCATCCGCCGCATCGAAGCCGTCTGCGGCTGGGCCGCCTACGACCTCACCCGCCGCGAACAGGAAACCCTCCGCCACCTCTCCCACACCTTAAACGTCCCTCCCGAACAGCTCCCCGAGCGCATCGACACCCTCCTTGAGCACATCAAGCAGATGGAAAAAGAAAAACGCCAGCACGCCCGGGCCGCCGCCACCAGCCAGACCGACACCCTCCTCGCCCGCCGCCAGGACCTCCACGGCATCCCCGTCCTCGTCGCCGACGCGGGTGACCTCGATGTCGATGGCCTCCGCTCCCTCCACGACGCCCTCCGGGCCAAAGCCCCCGACACCGTTCTCCTTCTCGCCTCCCGTCACGAAGGCAAAGTCAGCCTCATCTGCGCCGCCCCCGACCCCGTGGTCAAACAAGGCTTCCACGCCGGAAAGATCATCGGGCCCGTCGCCAAAGTTGCGGGGGGTGGCGGTGGCGGCAAACCCAACAAAGCCGAAGCTGGCGGACGCCACCCCGAAAAACTCCAAGAAGCCCTCGACCAAGGCGCCGCCCTCATCGAGCAAGCCCTCAAGAAGTAGGGTTCAGGAGGTTCAGAGGTTCAGGGGTTCAGAGTTGAAAATCCCCACCCAATCCCCCAAACTACCCCCATCAACTTCAATCCCATATCCCATATCCCATATCCCGTATCCCGTATCCCGTATCCCGTATCCCCTCTTCCCTGAACCCTGAACCCCTAACAAAGGGCACTTCCATGAAAGACTTCCTCGACACCCTTGCATTCACCCTCCTTCGCGTCTTCGCCGGCTTCGCCATGGCCACCCACGGGTATGGCAAGATCTTTGCGGAAGGAGCCGACATGACCCGCTTCACCGGCCTTGTCGAATCCATGGGGTTTCCCTTCCCCGCCATCTTCGCCTGGGCGGCCGCGTTGTCTGAACTTGCGGGGGGTGTTCTCCTCGCCCTCGGCCTCGTCACCCGCATCAGCGCCGGCCTCATCGCCGTCACCATGTTCGTCGCCGCCTTCATCCTCCATGGCGGAGACCCCTTCGCCAAACAGGAACTCGCCCTCCTCTTCCTCACCGTCAACCTCTACTTCGTCGCCGTCGGCGGCGGCAAGTGGGCCCTCGACCGCTTCATCAAGATCGGTTGATTCCCTCTTGCTCGCAACCTCCATCTTATTCCTGATCGAAAAATCTAGAGAACAATCGGTTTGTTTAGGCAAATAACAGATACCCCAGAGGCGCATCCGACACGGATCGTTCTCCTGTATGGATTGGCTATGGTCATCGTGGCATGCATGTTAGCCGGTTGCGTTTCGAGACCCCAACCCAGACCCATGCTACCTACAGGCGAGGTGTCCTTAATGCTCCAAGAGGAACTTCGATTCCTCTGTCCGGAACGCTCCAGCAACATCGAACACACATTTCGATTTCGAGGAAACGTCGCAAAGGTCGCTTTAACATGCACCATTTTGCTCCCCTCCGATTTTGTCCTTCAGGATTGGAATGAAAACGTTCCGATCTCCCGACAGAATGACCAATTTGTTCTGCACGCCACATTCACTCTGGCTCTCGATACCGCGATGGCCCTCTCGCCACCTTTGCTAAACCATACCCTTACCTTTAACCAAGATGCCGCGCATGCACTTATCAAAAACGGCGAAATCATCGTTGGCTTCGGAGTGGATGGTCATGGATCCGGCCGAATGATCATCGGGCCCGCTACTTATCAATGAAAGGAAGCGTTATGAAACATCTGATCCACCCGACCATCGTTCCTTTGCTTTTGATAACCGTTCTTCTTGCGGGCTGCGCGGCTCCCCCGCCACCGAGACCTCCTCAACCGATCGTCCCGGTTTTCGATAACATCATGGTTTCCTTTGCTGAACCTGTTGGAAGCGAATTGCGTTACTTCGGCAGGAATTATCGCTTCCCCGCCATCGTTCCCCTCAATCCCAACCTTGGACCGCAACCGATTCAGATCGCGGTCAAACTTCCCTCAAACCTCCCCGCGGGAGCCATTCCCGGTGATGTAAAACTGAACAATGCAAGAACCCACCTGTTGATTCGGGGCACAATCGATGTCATGAAAGTATCATTGAGCGAAACCGATAAACTCGCACGCTATCGCTTCGTCCTTTCGCCTGCTGAAATCCGCAAACTCATCAACGGCGAAGTCCTGCGTAAGTGGCATTACAGCGCCGAGGGCAAGCGTCTTTATGTGATCGAGCTGGGCCTCGAATAAAAGAGATTCTTCCATGAGCATTCGACGCCTGGCAATTGGCATCGGCCTTTCCCTGCTTGCGGTCGGCTGCACCGGGCCTCGAGGTTCCACGGTTCGAACCATCGAACCTCCACCGCCTGCAACCGCACGCGTCATCCATGTTGTTACCAATGGACATCATACTCTCGCCAGTTCGATGCCCTCACTCGCCACCATGCCTGACATCGATCCAGGACAAGTCCTTTTGGCTTACAGAACAGATCGTTCCGCACGAACTCTCTATGCCACAAGCTCCCGGGTCGAAACGCGAATTCTGCTTCCTGAAGGCTGGACAATAGATGAAGTTTATCCTCCAGATGATGGACTTGTTACCCGTGACGGAGTGTCGGGAATTGCAGGAATCGGGGGCTGGGATGAATTGGATTCCAACGAAGGACTAACAGAAACTCAAAGCATCAGCGATGACCGAGGCAGCACACAACTGGATGGCTTGTCAGGCCAAACCTCGGCAGTGGGAACCGACCATCATTCAAGCGTCGCGGGCAAAATTGCACGGAGGCACCTGGATGGCCTCGATGGCCAACGCTCAACCGGAGGCAGAGCAGGGAGTGAATCTGCCGTAGGTCCACCCCAAAGATTATCGATTGCGGGCCTGGCAGGGTATGCCGACATGTCAGGTCGTGCCGGTTCCGAAAGTCAGCTTCCCCGGGCGACGGTTCATAAATCCTCAATCCCTGAGGACGTTCGGGCAGATCGCCCCTGGCGTTATCTGATCACGGTCCACAATCATTCGGAACATACTTTCATTCACGCCATACTTTACGATCACCTGCCCTTGGGACTGGAACTTGGCAACCTTCCTTCATCTTCGCAACTGACAGGACGTATTCTTTCCTTCGTTGTTGCCGATTCTAATCAATCCTTGCTCCCTGGTGAGAGCCGGAGCTTCGAATTTACGGTTTCATTGCCGATTCCCGAGCCCAAACGACCAACTGTAACTCACTGAGCTTACGGGTCGTTTCACCTCGGCTTTACACCTGCTCCTTTCTCGACCCGCCGACCTCCTCAATACTCCCTCCGCCAGGTAATCCCGATGCCTTCCCGGATTCCCGGCGTGGCCTCGGTCCGCAGGGAGAGCGTCGGGGTCAGAAACACCTCCACCGCCACTTCATCATTCCCGCCCCCCAGCCCACGGCGCCCCTCGATGTAAAACCGGCTCCCCACATATTTCCCCACCGTCACCGCAGCGAACGCGGCCTCCTCCTCGTCCAGCACGACCTCAAGCTGGTCAATCCCCAGCCGCGACTGTCCCTGCTCCAAAATCCCGAACGCATTCCCTCCCCCGGCAAGAAGATTCAAATTGTAGGCCAGAGTCACCGCTTGCAGCGGGGTAATCTGGTCGGTGGAACGGCCGAACAGCAGATACGAAATCACTTCGTTTTCCGGAAGCTCCGGCACCGATCGCAGGGTGAGGGACGGCGACGACACCGGCCCCGACACGTCCAGCAGGATCAAATAGCCCGAGGCTTGGGTTTGGGCCCGAATCGCAAGGTGCGGATCGGGCGGGGTCGCTCCAGAAAACAGCACCTCGGCTTGGGTCATATCGAATCGCCGGCCCAACAGGAACAACGTCCCCCGGGTCATCCGCGCCGATCCCACCACCATCGGATCGTTGGCGGTTCCGTCAATGTTCAATCGGACCGTCCAATCCGAGACCAATCCCCGGCCCGTGACATGGATGTCCGACACCGTCCGCACCTGAAGTGAAAGTGGTATTTCCAGATCAGAACCCATGTGCGTTTCCTCCCGCTCACGCCGGGTCGTCCGCAGATGCGGCGGGGCATTGAGGTCAATCACCTCCAAATCGGCCACCGAAACCGGCAACGTGCGAGGAATCGACACATGCGTTCGCTCCATTAGAAACTCTCCCTCTGCTCCCCACCGCTGGCCCGCCCCCCGGATCGATAAATACCCCGAGGCGGGAATCGAACCAAACGCCGCCTGCACCACAACCAGATTCGCCAACACCACATCCACCTCCCCCGCCGGCTCCCCTCCCACCGGCCACGCCGCAAACCCAAATGCCTCCAGCGTCCCCCCTTGGCCATCCACCACCGTTGCCTGCTCGATCCGCACCGTCCTTCCCGAACTCACGAGGTGTACATCGATCGGTTCCCACTGAATGCCCGAAAAGGTATCCCGAAAGCCGGCATGTTTGAGGGTGATATCCCCGAGAAGCATCGGTGCCTCCACCGTTCCCAGCACCCGGACATACAGCGCGACTTGGCCCTTTCCTTCATACCGGGCTTGCCCATCCATGGGCGTCCAGTCCGGCAGTTCCTGACCCGCCGCAACTTCAATTGCCATAAACCCCTGCCGATCCACCCGCGGCAGCGGATCCACCGGTTCAAGCAATGGCAACGATCCCGCCAACGCCACCGGCTCCAGCTTGCGACCGTTCACCCGACCATAGATCTCCGCTCGTTGCCCCACCCATTCCACCCGCGCCACCAACGCCGTCGGAGCAAACCGATGGCCCTCCAAGGGGCAATACACCAACCCATCCGCCTCCACCTCCAATTGACCCCGGCTCTCCCTCCACGGACCTTCCACCGCCAGCGATCCTCTCGCCCGGCCTGCCACATTGGTTACCCCCACCCAACCCAGCATCCGCAGATCCACATTCTCCACCACCATCGCAAGATCCACCCGCTCCTCCGGCTCCATCAACAATCGCCCCTCCAGCCTCGCCTCATTTAACCGCCATGAAAAGCCCGGCAGGTTCAGAACCCCATCCCGCCACGACCCGTCCATCGGTTTCACCGTCCCCAGGAAAACGCCCTCTCCATTCCCCCGAACCTCCAACCCCCAAACATCGATCCCGTCTTCATCCCACAAGAACCCTCCCGTCACCTCCACCGATCCCGGATACGGATCCGCCAATCTCACCTCCGCACTCAACCCTCCCCGGCGTTCATCCGCAACTATCTCCACCCTCAGCCCATCGGCCTTGACCCCTTCAACCGCCACGCCCTTCGCCTCCCCCGAGATCTCCACCTGCCCGGCTCCCCACGGCTCGCTCCCCTTCACCATGACCTCGATCTGGTCCACCGCCACCTCATTCCAACCCAGCCGTTCCCCCCGCAAACGGGCCTCCAGGTTGCGCTCCCCCGACCGCCCCGTCGCCCGCGCTCCCGCAAGAACCCGTCCAACCAGCCCATGCGGATACATCCTCTCGTAGCGGGCCGCCTCCTCCACGCCCACCCGGGCCCGGAGATCCACAGGAGCCCATCCGGCATCCAGCTCGATCCATCCCTGCACATGATCATTCGCCGACCGCCCGGTGAACCATATCCCGCCCCGTCCATCCGGTCCCGCCATCCCCTCCACCTCCGCCTCGAACTCCAGATCAAAATACCGTCCCCGTTCCACCGAAACCTTCGCTTCCCACCCATGCCGGAGGTGATGAGAGGCCCGCCCCGCAACCCGACCCCATACCCGCTCCCCTCCCGTGACCAGCTCTCCCACCTCCACCGACTCCACATCCAGGTGACGAACCGAAAACGCAGGAATCCACACCTCGCCCCGCTTGACCTCCTCTCGCTCCTCTCCCTTATCCGCACCGGGCCGGCGCTCTATCAAAATCTCCCTCGCCGCCAACCTGCGAAACCCGATCTCTCCCCTCGCCAGCGCCCGCAGGGAGAGTTCGATCCGTACATCCCGGATCTCCAACCACCGGCCCTCCCCGTCCCAAACCTCCACCCCCTCCGCGCTCACCACAAATGGCACCACCCCCGCCGCCCCCCGCAACTTCACCGCACCCGCCTCTCCTCGATCCAACGCCCGGTTCAGACGTGTTTCCACCCGTTCCAATCCCCACGGGGTCAGCAGCAGCAACCACACCAACGCCGGCACCAGCAGCAGCAGCTTCCCGCTCCCGATCAGGAACTCCACCAATCCTCCCAACGCTTTGCCCAACCACCTCATTAGAACGCCTGCCCGATGCTGATATAAACTTGAGGACTGGACCGCTCCCCGGTTGCCGGATTCACCGGAAACCCGACATCCGCCCGCAACGGCCCAAATCCCGTGAAATACCGCAGTCCCACTCCCGTGCCCCATCGCAGCGTCTCCGAAAAATCCGTGAACGCCTCCTCGAACACCGCGCCCCCGTCCAAAAACACCACCGCCCCAAACGACTCGCTGAACTGGTAGCGAATCTCCCCCGAACTCTCGAACAACGACCGCCCCCCCGACGGCGTCCCGTTTTTCCTCGGACCGATCTTTTGATAACCATATCCCCGCACCGACGCACCGCCTCCCGCATAAAACCGCTCGTCCGCCGGTACCGAACCCACCCCCGCGCCCGCGATCGAACCCACCGTCAACCGCCCCGCGAGAATCATCGACCGGTCCCGCGTCAACTTCACATACACCCGCTCCGTCGCCCGGCTCTTCACAAACCCCAACGAAGCGCTGTCCAAGTCGTAGAACGGCTCCACCACCCCGTGAAAATGATGTCCCGAACGCGGATCCAACACATCATCCCGCGTCGACCACACCAACCCCACCGGCGCCGACACCAGAAGATAATCCTCCTCCTCCCCCAGTTGATCCACCTCGCTCACCCGGAACGCCACCCCCGGCTGCACCCGTACCCGCCGCGACAGCTCCCGGTCAAACATCGCCGACGCCCGGAACGACTTGCTCGAATACGCGTCCGGTCGTTCCTCCTCATACCCCACCCGCAACAACAACGATTGCCGGGGATGACGAATTTGCGGAAGCCGCAACCCCACATGCGCCTCGATCCGCTCCTCCGCCCACACCCCCGAAACTTCCAGCGCCTCCCCGTGCCCGCCTACATTCCGGAATTGCCAGCCCGCCGACGTCTCAAACCCCTGATCCGTCCGGTACGCCACCCCCGCCTGTACCGCCTGCCGCCGCCGCTCCGCCAACCGGACCTGAACCGGAAAGACTCCATGCTCATCCACCTCGCCCGTCACGCTCACCTCCACCATCGAAAACAATCCCGACTCCGCCAACCGCAGCCGGTACTCCTCCACCGCCCCCACCGCATAACGCTCCCCCTCCACCCATGGAATCAAATTGCGTACAAACCGTTCCCGCACATTGTTCAACCCCTCGATCTCCACCGGACCAAACACCGCCTCCGGCCCCGGCTCCATCACCAGCCGCACCTCCACCTTCCCCGTTTCATGATCCGCCACCACCCGCCGCTCCGCCGTCCGGGCCAGCGGAAATCCCTTCTCCATCACCTGCCGCCGAACCGAACGCTCATCCCCCCGGATCTCCGCAAACCCCGCCACCTCCCCCCGCAACCCCGAGGTCGGAGCCAGCTCCAACCCCAATACCTCCACCTCCACCCGGTCCACCACGAACACCTGCAAATTCGTCGCCGAAAAAATCACCACCGGACGCTTCCTCCCCTCCTCCACCCGCACCTCCACCGCCGCCCCGTAATGCCCCCGCGACCGCAAAAACCGCCGCATCGTCTCCGCGTCCGGCTGCACCCGCCGGTTCAACGCCCCCACCCCCGTCACCGGAACCGTCCGGAACGCCTCCGCCTCCGTCACCCGCACCGCTTCCTTCGCCAGCTGCCGTGGCCGCACCCCTTCCACCTCAATGTCATACGCCTTCGGCGGACCCATCCACGACGCGCACGACGCCGTGAACATCACCGCCATTACCCCGAACATCGCCTGGAACCAAAACCATTTCACACTTGAGTCAGCCTTCAATTGCCCCAAACTACCACGAACCCCAAGCCGAGGAAATCACCATGAACATCCACCGCCGCGACTTTGTTGCCAAAGCCCTCCCCGGACTCGCCGCCACCGGCCTCCTTGCCGGATGCTCGCGCCCCGCCGAAACCCTCTCCGCCGAAGGCCTGCCCCGTGTTAGTTGGCGCATGACCTCCAGCTTCACCCGCAGCCTCGACATCCTCTACGGCGCCGTCGAATACTTCGCCCAACGCGTCTCCGGACTCACCGGTGGACGCTTCACCATCCGCACCTATCCCGCCGGGGAACTCGTTCCCGGTCTCCAAGTCCTCGACGCCGTCCAGCAAGGCACCGTTCAGATCGGCCAGTCCGCCAGCTACTACTACACCGGCAAACACGACGCCTTCGCCTTCGACACCTGCGTCCCCTTCGGCCTCACCACCCGCCAGCAACTCGCCTGGCTCTATCAAGCCGGCGGACTCGACCTCCTCCGCGACATCTTCTCCGACTTCAACATCATCAACTTCCCCGCCGGAAGCACCGGAGCCCAGATGGGCGGATGGTTCCGCCGCGATATCCACTCCCTCGCCGACCTCAACGGCCTCAAAATGCGCATCCCCGGCATCGGCGGCGAAGTCATGAGCCGCCTCAACGTCACCGTCCAGGTCCTCTCCGGCGCCGACGTCTACATGGCCCTCGAACGCGGCGCCATCGACGCCGTCGAATGGGTCGGCCCCTACGACGACGAAAAACTCGGCTTCCACAACATCGTCAAAAACTACTACTACCCCGGCTGGTGGGAACCCGGTGCCACCCTCTCCCACTACGTCAACAAAACCGCATGGAACCGCCTCCCCGAGCCCTACCAGGCCGCCATCGAAATCGCCAGCGCCGACACCTGCCTGTGGATGACCTCCGCCTACGACACCCGCAATCCCCAGGCCCTCAAACGGCTGATCAACCACGGCGTCAACCTCCGCCGTTTCCCCGAAGACAGCCTCATCCAGGCCGAAAAATTATCCTTCGAGGTCATGGAGGAAAAAGCCGCCCGCAATCCCGCCTACGCCAAAATCTACCATCATTGGAAAGCCTTCCGGGCCGACGTCTTCCCCTGGTTCGACATCGCCGAAAACTCCTACCAGAGCTTCGCCTTTCCCCGGGTGTAACGAAACTAAAACATGCCCTACGATCCAGCCCGACATCATCGCAAGAGCCTTCGGCTGAAGAGGCATGATTATGCCGGTGGCGGAGTGTATTTCGTCACGATATGCGCCCATCGGGAAGCCGGGGATATTTTTGCCCCGCCCGATGTTCGCGAGATGGTAGCAAGGGAATGGGAGGGCACCCACGAGGGGTGCCCGTACGTTGTGATGCCCGATCATTTCCACGCATTGGTCCGCATCCCCGTCCCCGCATCCGTAGGGGCAGGCCTCGTGCCTGCCCTAGGAAATATCATCGGCGCATTCAAATCTCGCGTCGTTCATCAATACATTGCCGGAGTACAGGCCGGGAGATGGCCCCGATTCCCCGGGAAAATCTGGCAGCGCAACTATTATGAAATCATCGTGCGGTCCAAAAACTCCGAACAGCGCGTCGCCGAATACATCCGCATGAATCCCTGGCGGTGTGTGCAGGAATTCGGTGGCGGGTTGCGGGGCATTGGAAATCCCGCCCTTTGGGGTGGTCAAAAGCTCGGGATCCTGTGCAGCCGCAATGCCCCAACGATCGGGCCGCTACCCGAAGCTGATGTCTATTTCAGCGGTTGGCATTCGCCAAAAGAAAAAGAAATCCTCGCGTGGCTCCTGACCAACAAGCGGCCGGTGATTGCCTGTCCGGCCTGGGGCATTGAGAAAACCGCGTTCGCCCCCGGCGTGACGACCGCCCTCGAAGAAAACCGCATGCTGATCCTCGAAATGCGCGATGTCTCCGGAAACCTCACCGCCGCCGAGGCGAGAAACCGGTTTGTGATTGAAAACGCCGACACGCTCCATACACCTTATGTTGCCCCGGGCGGAATGCTCGACCGGCTGTTCAACGAACCTTCACGAATTAAGTCTTGACCCGTTCCTCCGGCTCCCCTACAAGCTCCCCCTCATTAAGCGAACTGCATCCGTGGTTCGCGGTTGCACTTCTTGCAACAGCTTCTTTCCCTACACGTCCGGCAGGCAGAGATTTTAGATAACGGACGCCCCAGGAAAGAACATCATGTCTTCACCCCACGCCTTTGCGGCTCTCATCGAGCCGTTGCAACGAGCTTTAGCCGAAGAGGGCTATACTCAACCCACCCCCATTCAGGAGCAGGCCATTCCCCATCTCCTTGAAGGACGCGACGTCCTCGGTTGCGCCCAGACCGGAACCGGCAAAACCGCCGCGTTCACCCTCCCTCTCCTTCAGGAAATGACCCAACACGCCCGCCGGGCCGCGCCCGGCCATCCCCGGGCCCTCGTGCTGACCCCCACCCGCGAACTCGCCGCCCAAATCGGCGACAGCCTCCGGGCCTACGGACGTCACCTCAAGGTTTCCCACACCGTCATTTTCGGCGGGGTCGGCCAGAATCCCCAGGTCTCCGCCCTCCGCCGCGGCGTCGATGTCGTCGTCGCCACCCCCGGCCGGTTGCTCGACCTCATGGAGCAGGGCCATGTCAAACTCGACGCCATCGAGCTATTCATCCTCGATGAGGCCGACCGTATGCTCGACATGGGCTTCATCCCCGCCGTGCGCCGGATCATCGCCAAACTTCCCCGCAAGCGCCATTCCTTGTTTTTCTCCGCAACCATGCCTCCGGTCGTCGACCGCCTCGCCCGCGACCTCCTGGTGAATCCCGTCCACATCTCCATCGACCCCGGCAAGCCCACTGTCGAACGCATCGCCCAGACCCTGATGTTCGTGGACAAGGAAAACAAGGACGCCCTCCTCGTCGACCTTATCAACCAGCACACCATGGACAAGGTGATCGTCTTCGCCCGCACCAAGCATGGGGCCGACAAGGTGGTCAAACGTCTCACCGCCGCCGGCATCTCCACCGCCGCCATCCACGGCAACAAATCCCAGAATGCCCGCACCGCCGCTCTGCACGGGTTCAAAACCGGTCGCATCCGCGCCCTCGTCGCCACGGACATCGCGGCCCGCGGACTCGACGTGGACGCCATCACCCATGTCATCAACTACGAACTTCCCGAAGAACCCGAGACCTACGTCCACCGTATCGGCCGGACCGCCCGGGCCGGGCTCGACGGCGACGCCGTTTCCTTCTGCGCCGCCCGCGAGCGCGACATGCTCCGGGACATCGAGCGTATGATCCGCAAGCCGATTCCTGTGATTGAGGATCATCCCTACCACTCTGAAACCGCCCGCCTCGCCGTGGGCGCCGCCGCCCGTCCCGAACCCAAGGGCCAGCGCGGGGGAGGGCATGGAGGAAGAAGCGGCCAGACCAAACGGTCCACCCCCCATCGCGGCGGATCGTTCGGTTCCCTTGGCAAATCCTCCAAACGCCGCCGACCTGCCATGGCCCGGGGCTGACCGGAGGCCATCCCTACCCGTCCCGCAGCAACCGCAGGCGTGCAGCGGCGAAATGTGAAGGGATTCCCCGATAGAATGTTTAGGCATGTCCCCTATAGACAAAAGAAGCTAAATTCATCACGCTTCGTCATGCCTGATAATGGCATGCGGTCGCGTGACCGTACCACTACCAGACAACAAGCTGCGTGATCGCGATGCATGATTTCGCCGGATTGTCTGAGGTAACGACGCCGTGTTGGTGGACCCCCCCCCGGTTTCGCCAAACCTGTTTCTCGCGCACCCCACTCCTATGACGTGATCTGTATCGTTTACCACTCAGTTAAACGCTATACACAGAGAGGTCAGTGATGAAAAGAAACGTCGCGGCATGGCTTGGGGCCATTCTATCCGTGTCCGTATCGTTTGGAGCGACGATCACGGGAACCGTAACCGATGGGTATGGAAATCCATTGGCCGATATTTCGGTTTCAGCCTACCGGAATACCGGGATGTACTTTGAACAAGAGGCCTCGGTGGATACGACCGCCTTCGGCGCGTACAGCCTGACCGGACTCCCCCCGGGGACCTACCGGATTCAATTCCGCGATTGGAGCGGTGATTATGCCACCGAGTGGTATCACAATGTTTTGTACGAACATGCCGCCTCCCTGATCGAACTTTTTAATCCTTGGGATGTGGTGACAGAGGTCGACGCCGAACTGGATCAAGCCACTGCGATCGGCGGGCTGGTCACGGATTCGGACATGAACCCCTTGGTTCATATCTGGGTTCTCCCCTACCTGTGGGAGGACGGAGAGTGGAGGGCGCTCTATGATTTCCAGGATTCGACGTTCTTTGATGGCGTTTACAACCTGCGGGGGCTTCCCCAAGGAATCTACATCCTCGAGTTTATTGATGGCGGAGACGGGTTGTATGCCAAACAATACTACTCAGGAAAGACCTCTAAAGCGCTGGCCGATAGTTTTTACAGTGGTCCAGGGCTCACAAAAGCCGATGCCGTGATGGTCATGGGTTCATCGATTTCCGGAACCATTACCGGCCCCAACGGGGTGACCCCGTTAGAGGCAGCCTATGCTGTCGTTTATCATTCCGAGGATCTCGAAGACGTGGCGATTGGTTATTCGGATGAAGACGGATTTTACACCGTGGCGGGTTTGGCGGCGGGAAGTTACATCGTCTATTTCGCCCATTGGGATGAGGCTTACGCCCCGGAGTGGTACGACGATGTCTATGATGTCATGAACGCGACGCGAATCCTCGTCGGGCCCGGGGAGGCAGTGACGGGAATCAACGCCTCGTTATCCGCCGGAGGCGGGGGCCTTTCCGGAACCGTGGTGGATTCGGACATGAATCCGGTGGCCGGGGTCATGGTGCGCGCCCATATCGGCCCGAACTACAATGGATATGCGTATGAGTTTACCGACGAGAACGGGTACTACGAAATCCTCCCGCTTTCCCCCGGACCCTACAAAGTGGAATTTTTTACCGCCTGGTACCAGTCGGCCTGGTGGAATGGAAAGACCACCGAGCAAACTGCGGATGTCCTCACCATGGAAGGCGACATGATCGAAAACATCGATGCGGTGCTGACCAAGGCCACCGCCATCGGCGGGCGGGTCACCGACGGGGATGGAATCCCTATTCCCTATATCATGGTGGATGTGGCGAAACAGACGGGAAGCTCGTGGGATTGGGTCGCCTTTGATCGATCCGATGAGCAGGGACGCTATGCGATGAGCCTGCCGGGTGCGGGTACGTACATCGCGTGGTTCCGGGATACCATGAACAACGTGTATACAAGCATCTATTATGAAAATGCGGATGACTCCGCAGGTGCAACCCCGATTGTCCTCGGCAACGGGGAGTGGGCGGAAGACATCGATGTGGTGATGACCGCGCGAGCCGATCAAGGCATTTCGGGAACGGTGGTGGATGATGAGAATGGCATTCCGCTTCCGAACATCTGGGCTCAAGCGCTGGCATGGGATGGATTTGATTGGGAGATGGTGGAGGAAGCCCAGACCGGGGAATTCGGGCACTATGTGATCCGGCCTCTTCCCGCGGGATCGTACCGGGTTCGGTTTTATGATCCTTGGGGCGAGTACATCACCGAGTATTACGATGACCAAAGCTCGGTGGACCTTGCTACCGATGTGGACGTGTTTGAAGACGAGGTGACGGGCGGAATCGATGCCGCGCTGGTAAGGGCCGGCGATATTCCCCTGCCCGTCGCGCTGGACAATGACACCCTGATCTGGGTGACCGGCGGGAATGCGCCATGGCGGGGTCAGGAGATGTTCAGTCATGACGGGGTGGATGCCGCCCAAAGTGGCCTCATTGCCGATTCCCAGCAAACCTGGCTGGAAACCACGGTGACTGGTCCGGGGACCCTGAGCTACTGGTACCAGGTTTCCTCGGAAGAGAACTATGACTTCTTCATCGCAACCCGGAACGGCACGGATGTGCTTTATGAATACTCGGGTGAAACCGGGTGGTTGTATGCCGAACATCTTGTTCCGGCGGGTTCGCACACCTTCCGGTGGACCTACATCAAGGATTTCATCGTGTCCTCCGGATTTGATGCGGTGTGGATGGATCAAGTGGTTTGGACTCCGGACGTCAATCAGCCCCCGGTCTGGGTTTCAAGTCCGGAAACCAACGCAACCGCTGGCGTTTATTACGAATACGTCCTAAACGCCATGGATCCGAATGGCCAACCGGTTTCATTTAGCGGTGTGGCTCTGCCCTCGTGGCTTTCGGTAACCACGGTGATGGTCGCCGGGGTGGACGGAACCTCCCTCATCACCACGTTTGCGGGCACAGGTGCGGCGGGCTATTCGGGAGACAATGGCCCCGCCACGGACGCTCAAGTGAATGTGCCTTATTCCGTAGCCACAGATGCCGCGGGCGCCGTGTATCTCGCGGATAGTCAAAACCACCGGATTCGCAAGGTGGGTTTGGATGGCGTAATTCACACCGTTGCGGGTAGTGGCAGCACGCCCTACAATGGCGATTCCATCCCGGCGGTGAATGCCGGCCTGAACCTGCCGCTTGGTATTGCCGTGGATGCCGCAGGCAACCTGTTCATCGCGGACTATTACCACCACCGGGTTCGTAAAGTGGACACCAACGGTGTCATCACCACCTATGCCGGAACCGGTGTGGGATCGACCACCGGAGATGGCGGTCCGGCCACCAGCGCCACCCTGAATCTACCCACGGATGTCGCATGGGATGCTTCGGGCAACCTGTTCATCACCGAATATGGCGGCCATCGTGTACGCAAAGTCGCGCCTGATGGCATCATCACCACCTATGGAGGCGGCGGTTCTTCGTTGAATGAAGGCATTCTCGCGACCACGGCAAGCCTGACAAACCCCTACGGCATCGAGGTGGACACTCAAGGCCGGGTGTACGTTAGTCAGTACCTTCGCCACATTGTCCGGCGGATCGATACCAACGGGTTGATCTACACGGTTGCCGGCACCGGCACGGATGGCTTTAGCGGCGATGGAGGGCCGGCCACATCGGCCGCTCTAAACAATCCCGGGGAACTTGCGGTGGATGGAGAAGGTCGACTTTATATTGCCGACGTATCCAACCACCGGCTGCGCCGCGTGGGCACCAACGGCATCATCGAAACCCTGGTCGGCCAAGGCGTCGCCGGGGACGACGGCGACGGTGGACCAGCCCCGGACGCCCGGCTGAACTATCCCTATTCGGTGGCCGTGGGACCGGATGGGTCGGTATATCTTGCCGATACCGTGAATCATCGGATCCGCCGGATTGAAAGCAACCGCCGCGTGGTGGTTCTCGCCGGTACCCCGGCAGCCAGTGATGTCGGAGAAACGGAAATCACCCTCCTCGTATCCGACGGCATCGACGACGTGCCGCAAAGCTTCACCTTGCAGGTCGTCGCCGCCGATCCGGATCATGATTCGGATGGCGACGGAATTCCCGATTGGTGGGAGGAGTTGTACGGTCTGGACGCCTCGGTCTCGAACGCGGTGGCTTCCAATGCCGATGGCGATTGGATGACCGACTGGGAGGAATACATTGCCGACACCCATCCCGTAAATCCCGGGTCAACCTTCCCCGAGGTAGCTCCCGTACGAAGCGCGGACAACACCATGATCATCGTCATTGACCCCACCTCGACCGGCCGGGTTTATGGCGTGTGGGCAACCACCAACCTCAAGGGCAATCCTCCGCCGTGGATCCTCGTCGGCCAGGAAAAATGGGGCTCCGGCGGAGCCCTCCAGTTCGTCATCACCAACGACGTTCCCAACCGGATCTACCGGACCGCCGTCCGGCTTCCATAAACGGACATCCCATCAAAATCCACCCCCCGCAACCCTAACTTGCGGGGGGTGGTTTCTTCAAGGCGGTGGCCGTTTACGGAACCACCAACAATTGGTAATCGTCGCCCTGATTGTTGTCCCAGACTTCGAAGCCGTCATGATCCTTCAACGCAATGGCATAACGAATCGACGAGCCGGAGGCATACGACCCCAGGGAAACCGTCCAGATGTCGCGGTTCCCGTTGATCCCGATGTGGCGCATGGCCAGCACCGACCAGGTTTCACCTTCATCGACATTGAACACCAAATCGGCCGAGGCGGCCGTGCCCGCCGGCTCGGTTTCGATTTGCACGATCACTTCCTCGCCCGCGCCCACCGGGCCATCCGGAGCCCGGTCGGCTCGCAGGGCGAAGAAGAACGGACCCGGACCTTCGGGCACCGCGACATCCTTGCCCGAGGTTCCGTTGGCCCCGGTGAAGGCATCCACCACCGCCCAATCCTTAAGGTTCATCGAACGAAGGATCGAGAAGTCGGTGCCGGGCTTGATCGGGTCGCCCCCGATGATCGTGCCGCCGGTGCCATTCTTCACAATCAGCGTTTCCGGAACCGGAACGCCCGCTCCCCGCACATTGCCAAACCATGCGATGGCATTGCCACCGGGATTGACGTTGGCAAGGAAGTCGTTGCCGTTGTTGTTGTCCCAATATTCCACTCCGAATGCGTCGTGGACCATGATCGCGTAGCGGATCGTGGTGTTCGCCGGGAACTTGCCGAGGTTCAGATGCCACGCATCCCACCCGCCGTTTTCGTCGTCGTGACCGTCGTTGTGAACGAGGGGGGCAATCTCCCAGTTCACCCCGTCGGTTGAATACACCACGAGTCCGCCGGTTCCGGCATGCCGGGGGAAGGAATCGACATCCACCCACACATCGTCAAACGAGGTGATGTTCCCATTCAGAGGCCAGTGACGGGTGTTTCCGACCACCCGGATCGAGGAGCCCGCCCCTTCATCGACGAGGGCGAGGAAGTTGCTGCCTTCGTTGTTGTCCCACCGGTCATTGATCACGCCGATCACCTGGACCGCGTAGCGGATTTCCGAACCGGCCGGGAATGGCCCGAGGTTGATGTTCCACCAGTCATGATTGTTTTCGGTGGTGCCGACATGGTTCATCGGCGCGGATTGCCAGGTGTTGCCGCCGTCTGCCGAATACACCACCACCGCTGCTCCTCCCGCCCCGATCGGCTCGGAGTGGGTGTTGATCCAGAGGTCATCCCCCGCTTTGAGATCGTCGTTCAACGGCCAGTGGTAGGTCCCGCCCATCCAGGCAATCGCGGCTCCGCTCGCCCGGCAGTTCATCACGTCATACTGCCAATCCGCCCCGTTGCGGTTGTCATAGGTGCGGGGCTCAAGCCCGTCGTGAAAATAGAAGTTCAGATACCGCACCGCCTGGGACTCGGGATATGCAAAGGTGTACTTGCCGTCGACCAGAGTCATCGGAGAACTGGTATGATTGTTGAACCCGTCGTTTCCGTAGCCGATCCACACCTGGGCCGCGTTGGCCAGCGGACCGCTGGCCGGATCGTAGGTGATCTGGACAAATCCCCCATCACATGAGGTCTGTACCGACAACGACGATCCCGCGATGAAGATCTTGGACTGCTTCGCCCCAACCGTCACATTCAACCGGCCATCGGACACCGTGAGGGTTTCCGTGGGATTGAGGGCATTTACAAACACGGTCCCGTTGGGCTTGCCTACCATCGGCTGAGCGGATTTGGAACCCCAATCCGTGTTGAAAATCACCAACGATTCTTCATCGCCATACTGGCGGGTGTAGGCGTAGATCCCTTTGCTGTTTTCCTCCCAGCGGGTGGTGAAATTGCCCCGGGTCAGGCTGCGGTGCTGGGACCGCAATTCATTGAGACGCTTGATGTAATTGTAGGGACCGCTCGCATAGAACTTGTCGCCCCACGCATTGCCGGGTTGGTACCCGAAATTCCACATCACTTCGCGTTGGTAGTCGCCATCGGTCAGGCCCCGATTGCGGGTATAACCCTGATTGAATCCGTGCTCGGTCCCGTAGAACAGACACGGTACCGGAGTTCCCGTGTAAAGGAAGGTCAGGGCCGGTCCAAGTTTCGTCTCCCACGCATCTCCCATTTCGAGGGCGATCCGGTCCACATCGTGGTTGTCCATGAACGCAACCAGATTCTGGGCGCCCGAACCATAATGATGCAGGTTGTTCCGGCGGTCGGTGATCTGCCGGGTTCCCTGCTCATAGGCGAACACATTCCGCATGGTCAACTGCATGGGAAAATACAAGGCCGAATTGAACCGTCCCCCCCGGCTCTCGTTGCACTGGAGGCCGACCTGATAGTCATCGTAATTAAAGTCTTCCCCGAACATCAGGAAGTTGTGCTTGCCCCGGAAGGCGGCATGATCCCGCATGGTTTGGGTCCAATGCATCATGAAATCCCGTTCAACGTGCTTAATCGCGTCCACCCGGAATCCGTCGCAGTCCGTCGCGTCGATCAGGTTCTTGAAGATATCGATCAAATGACCCTGCACGTAAGGATCGGAGGTCCGGAGGTCGTCCGTGCCCACGAAGGCGCCGTTGATGATCTGACCGCCGTCATTCCAATCGAGGATCTTGCCGTTGTTGTGGAAATATTGGAGCCCGTCGAACGGCCAGGCGTGACGCTTATTGCTGTCCCACCAGAACAAGTTACCTCCGCCCCACGGATGGTAATAGTCATCTTTTCCGCCGCCCAACCCATTGAGGTCGGCCATGTGGTTGATCACCACATCGAGAATCACGTAGATGCCCATACTGTGGGCGGTGTCGATCAAATCCTTCAGTTCGTCGAAGGTTCCGAACATCGGCTCGACCCGATAGAAATCGGTGGGATGGTAGGCGTGGTAAGGCGCGTAACGGGTGTCCACGCCCTGAGCATTCATTTGCACCCCGGAAATCCATACCGCGTTTACCCCCATGCCGGCCAGATAGGGGAGCTTTTCCTTCACCCCCGCCCAGTCGCCGCCCATGGCGTAATGACGATACCCATCGGTGGTGTGCCAGCCCCGGATGTTGTTGTTGCCCGGATTGCCGTCGAAGAAACGATCGGTGAAGATCTGGTACATGTTGATGTCCCGCCAGTCTTCCGGACTCGGATGATACGTGTGACCCGCCCCACGCGGAGTCAGCCAATATGGATCGGCCTGAACCGCCAAAAGGGTCCCCATCATCCAAGCCAGTACTGCCGCAACGAAACGCATTGTCTTCATGTTCTTCTCTCAGGTTGCTTTTTTCTACCTATCCGGGTCAACCGCTTGACCTGTTCGGGCTTAAAAAAAGTCAGATGTTTCTCGAACAAACGAAACCATCTGACCTTCTTGGGATGCATCGTTCACCAAACCACCACACTTCGTCAAGTTAAATCGCTTTAATTTTGTTTATTGAAGCGGTCTACCTGCTTTCGCGCGATTTTCCTCCTCCCCCGAAAAGGGGAACCTTGCCCTTCTTGCTGTCTCCCGATACGTTTTTTACATGTCGACGATGATCTGCGAAGTTTGTGGAAACGACCTCCCCTCGGTTCAATCGGTTTGCCCCTTCTGCGGCCACCGCCAACCCCTTCCCTCCTCCCCCGATGGGAAGCCGTCGCCCATCCTCACCATCAACCTCAAGCGGGGAATGCCAGCCAGCGAAACCGCAATATCCCGACTGGTCCAAGAACTAGAGACCGCCAGGTCCTCCGGTGCAAAGATCGTGAGAGTCATTCACGGGTATGGCTCGGGAGGAAAAGGCGGCTTGATTGCCCAAGACGCCCGCCGAAAGCTTCAATCTCTCCAAAATCAACGAATGATTCGTAAATTTGTCCCCGGAGAGGACTATTCCCGCTCCACCGTGGCCGGTCGAACCCTCCTTCACGACCATCCCGCCCTTGCCGAAGACGAACGAACCGACCGCAACAACCCCGGCATCACCCTCGTGGTGTTGTAACAGCTTCCCGGAAAAACGTTTGCCGCAAGGATGCGGCTCGGCGTGACGCCTCGCCCTACCTGTTGGTTTTGGTTAGGGCAAGACTGCCTGCCCGCCCTTGGAGGGTCCAGCCGAGCCGAAAGAGTTCGGTGGTAATCGGATTTATCCCGAAAACAAGTCGGGATTCCCCCCCGATGGCTTTAATCCCAGTGTTTCATAACACCGGTCGGTCGCTACCCGACCCTGCGGAGTCCGCTTCAAATACCCCTCCTGGATCAGGTAAGGTTCATAAACCTCCTCCAGCGTGCCCGCTTCCTCTCCCACCGACACCGCGATTGAGCCGATCCCCACCGGTCCCCCCGAAAACTTATGTACGATGGTCTCGAGGATACGTTTGTCCATTTCGTCCAGGCCCCGCTCGTCGATATCCAACATCGCCAACGCCTGATCCGCAACCTGTCGGTCGATCACCGCGCTCTTCTTCACTTGGGCATAGTCCCGCACCCACCGAAGTAACCCATTGGCGATCCGGGGCGTACCCCGGGAACGGCGGGCAATCTCCTCCGCCCCCTCCCCCGCAACATCCACATTCAGAATCCGCGCCGACCGGGAAATAATCCGGGTCAACTCCTCCGCTCCGTAATAATCCAGCCGGTTGGTCAGGCCAAACCGCGACCGCAATGGCGCGGTCAACAGACCGCTCCGGGTCGTCGCCCCCACCAACGTGAACTTGGGAATGTTCAGCCGCACTGAGCGCGCATTTGGACCCTGGTCGATCAAAATATCGATCACAAAATCCTCCATCGCTGAATAAAGGTACTCCTCCACCGTGCGAGGAAGCCGATGAATCTCATCGATAAACAGCACGTCGCCACGCTCCAGATTGGTCAGCAACCCCGCGAGGTCTCCCGGCTTGTCGATCACCGGTCCCGAGGTGGTCCGGATGTTCGATCCCATCGACTCCGCGACAATATTTGCCAGCGTGGTTTTCCCCAGACCCGGCGGACCCACCAACAAAATGTGATCCAAAACATCACTGCGCCCCTTCGCCGCTTCCACAAACAATTCCAACCGCTCCCGGATTTTCCCCTGCCCGACAAAATCGGAAAACCGCGACGGACGCAGGCTCACATCGAAGTCCGTATCCGCCCTATTTAAGGTGTCGGTAATGAAACGCTCGGTCATGGATGTACTATGGGTGGACCCTCCCGGAAACTCAAGCACGGGAAAATCGTAACAAAACGTCAATAAACCCTATACAAAGGTCATTAAAAGGGTTAACTTTACAAATCGAAGCGTTTTACACCAAAACCTGTGAGGTCAACCATGGTTCCTAACTTCCGCGCCCGTATGGGTTTCCTACTTGTATTCGCTGTAGCGGTCGGATCGCTTTCCCTCGCTCAAGCTCAGACGTTCTCCTCCCGACCCGGTATGGGATCCATCCCTTACTCCGATACCAATGGAACTGGTATCACCTTCCGGGTGTGGGCACCCAACGCCACCAGCGTCGCCGTTCGTGGCGATTTCAACGCCTGGGGCCAAACCGCGCTGTTCAGCGAAGGCAATGGAAATTGGTCCCGTGATATCCCCTCCGCCCAAATCGGCCAGCAGTACCAGTATTTCATCAATGGTAGTCTCTGGCGTCGCGATCCCCGGTCCCGCCGCGTGACCAACTCCAATGGCAACTCCGTAATCTACGATCCCTGGGCCTTTAACTGGGGAGATGTACAAACCCCCATGCCCCTCCGCAACGACGCCGTTCTCTACCAGATGCATCCCGGAACCTACAACGCTGAGGCCTGGGTCCCCAGCACCTTCGACACCAACATCGAACGCCTCGACCATATCCGCAACCTCGGCGTCAACGTGATCCAGCTCATGCCGGTCAACGAATTCGCCGCCGACAAAAGCTGGGGCTACAACCCTTCCGACGTCCTCGCCATCGAATCCGCCCTCGGCGGGCCCGACGCCCTCAAACGTTTCGTCAAAGCCGCCCATGAGCGCGGCATCGCCGTCTTTGCCGACGTCGTCCACAATCACTACGGCCCCAGCGACCTCTCCCTCTGGCAATTCGACGGCTGGAGCCAGAACGGACTCGGCGGGATCTACTTCTACAATGACGTCCGCGCCTACACCTGGTGGGGCGACACCCGCCCCGACTTTGGCCGCACCCAGGTCCGTGACTTCATCCGCGACCAGATCTTCATGTTCGTGGACGAATACCGCTTCGGCGGCTTCCGCTGGGACTCGGTGTTTAACATCATCTATTATGACGATTTCGGCATCAAACATAACCCCCAAGGCGAACACATGCTGCGCGATATCAACTGGGAGCTTTCCCAAACCCGCGGCCATGTCTTCCGCATCTCCGAAGATCACGCGTTCGATTTCAACATGAATTTCGAAAGCATGTGGGATGTCGGCTTCCACAACCACCTAAAGTGGCAGGTCACCCAAATCAATGACGCCGACCGCAACATGAATACCCTCCGCGACAACCTCCTTGCCAACGCCAATCACAGCCGGGTCGTCTTTTCCGAAGCCCATGACTATGTCGGCGACCTCAACAATAACGTTCGACTCCCCGTAGCCATCGACGGCGGAAATCCCTTCAGCATTTGGGCCCGTAAACGTCAACTCCTCGCCGCCTCCATGGTCATGACCAAGCCCGGCATCCCCATGATCTTCCAAGGACAGGAAATGAACGAAAACACCACCTTCAGCGCTGAGGTCGCCTTGAATTGGAGTCATACCAACACCCACGCCGGCATTGTCCGCGCCTACCGCGATCTCATCACCGCCCGCCGCAGCCTTCGCGGCGGCCTCGAAGGTCTCAAGGGAACCGGCATCAACGTCCATCATGTCAACAATGCCGATAAAGTCATCGGTTTCATTCGATGGAACCTGGGAGGAAACACCGATGACGTCCTCGTCGTGGCCAACTTCGGGGCCACCCCCCGCATCGGCTACAACATGCAATTCCCCTCCGATGGCAACTGGTACAGCCACTTCAACAGCGATGCCCAAGCCTATGGCGCCGACTTCGGCAACGTCGGTACCCCCATGGTGTCCGTGTCCGGGGGCAACGCCCTCATCGACCTCGGTATGTATGGCGTCCAGATCTTCTCCAAAACTCCTCCCGCCCAAGCCGGGATTGTAACCTTCGATCCAACCGCTCCCGATGGCTGCGGTGATGTAACCATCTTCTACCAACCCAACAACGGGCCTCTCGAAGGCTCTCCCACCGTGTCCGCGATGATTGGCCGCAACGGCTGGCTCGAGATCACCAATGTCCCCATGACCTGGAATGGTTCCGCATGGGAAGCCACCCACAACGCCCCCCTCGGAACCTTCCAACTCAACATGGTCTTCCACGACGGCGCCCAACAAACCTTCGACAACAACTTCGGCCTCGACTGGAACCTCGGCATTGCCAACTGCGCCAATCTCCCCGCCCTTGTCACCATCTCCCCCGCCGTCCCCCAAGGCTGCAACCCCGTCACCATCACCTACGACGAACGCGACGGCGTCCTCGCCGGCGCCACCGAACTTAACCTCTACCTCGGACGCAACGGATGGCAGGACATCCAGACCCTCGCCATGACCAACATCGGCTCCGGACTCTGGCAATATACCGTTGAAACCCCCGCCAGCACATGGCAACTCAACTTCGTCTTCAACAACGGCGACGACACCTGGGACAACAACAACTTCAATGACTGGAACGTCAACATCATCGGCTGCGTCCAGACCGCCACCGCCGGGCTCTCCATCACCAACCCCGTCTCCGACATCTCCGTCACCAACACCGTGACCCAGTTTACCGTCCTCGGTTCCTCCGCCTCCATGGTCGGACACCTCACCTGGACCAATACCCTCACCCGGCAATCCGGCCTCATCCCCGTCGCCACCAACTGGTCCATCCCCAACATCGCCCTCTCCAACGGAGCCAACCTCATCCGGGTCAAAGGCACCAACAGCTCCGTCAACCTCAACCTCCTCGTCCGCGACAGCGCTACCAACACCTCCTACACCACCCCCAACACCTGGACCAACGGCCACACCGGCGGCACCGGATTCACCGAAGGATGGATTCTCTCCACCGACGGCGCCGTCGCCGGTTTCTATCTCGCCTCCACCAACGATGCCAACAACAACATCGGAAACCGGGCTTGGGGACTATGGGCCAATGAAGACAGCACCGCAAACGCCGTGCGCCGCTTCCCCGCCGTCCTTCATGTCGGCGATGTCTTCACGATGAAGTTCGACAACAATTGGATCGCCAACGACAAAGGTGTCGGTATCGGCATGCAGAATCGTTTTGGGCAAAACCTCTTTGAATTCTACTTCATTGGTGGTGGAACCAACTATTACATCCAGGATGCCGATGGACAACACCCCACCGGAATCCCCTGGAGCGATCAAGGACACGACCTTTCCTTTGAACTGCTGAGCGCCGACACCTATCGCTTTACCGTTGGCGCGATTGAATTCACCGGCCCTTTGATCCCCACCGCCGAAACCGCCGTGAAGCAACTTCGCGTATGGAACTTCAGCGCCGGGGGAGGGTGGGAATTCAACCTCTATGTCAACGACCTCGCCATCGACGGCGTCGAACTCGAGAGCATTGAATTCACCTCCGAGCGCACCATTACCCGGGGCACCCAACCCGAGACACCCTCCACCCCCGACATCATGAATATCCTCGGCACCAGCGTATGGACCATCCAACTCCCCAGCAGCACCCCCGGGCGGATTTATGATGTCTACTACGCCACCAACCTCGTCACATCCGCGTGGATGCCCATGGGCCTCATTCAAACCGGAAATGGCAGCGCCCTTAACTTCATCCTCACCAATCACGCCGACAAGCTATTCTACACCACCGGCTCCCAGCCCCAGTAAACCTACTCCACGTCAGACAAGCGATTCTCAGAACGTTCCGTTCTGACCAAAAATTTGATTTCAACAAGGGTCGAGCTCCGCGAAACCGGGCTTTGCCGTTAACGTCTTCGGACTCGCACGCGTGATCCGTCCCAACGCCCACTCAAGTTCCCCCGCAATCATTCCCGCCACACTTTCCCCTCGTAGCGCCTCCGGAAGCACCGAGTACGTGTAGGTCTCCGTTTCCACATGAGGGCAGTCGCCGGTTTTTAGCCAGTCAAACCACTCTTCTCCCATGGTCGACACCGTCGACCAAAGCTCCCCTTCCCCCGCCCAGGTCAACGGGACATGAAAATGCACCCGAACCTGCTTGAGTGGCCCCCCGGCGTCTGCGAGATAATCCGGAAGATCGCTCCACATCCCCCGCGACCCATCCGGACGAATTCCCCGCACTTGATGGAGATACACCGGCTCATCCCATGTCTGAAGCAACTCCTTTGCTTTTGTTCCATCCGCCACCTCCAGCGCTGCGCTCACTTGAACCTTTACCACCCCAATCCCATGTTGACCCAGGCGCTTGGTCACCGCCAAGGGATCTTCATGAGCCAGCGCGACATGACAGGTGTCCAAACACACCCCAAGATGCCGGCGCAACACCGCTTCCGCCCCATATCGCTTCAACCCCCAACCTTCCTCAATCACCCGACTGCCCTCCCTAAACAATTGTTCCTCGAAGAAGGCAATCACCTCATCCGTGGTTTCCAAGACACAACCCGGCTCCGGCTCCAAGCCCACCCGGACCGTTGTTCCGGTTTCCAGTTCCAAGCGGTGAAGCTCCACCGCGCACGTCGCCAGCCGGCCCACCAGGGCCAACCTATCTTCCTCGTCCCGAATCCACCCACCGTACGAAACCGGAACCGTACTGATCGATGGTTCCAAGCCCGACGGGACCAGCTCCACCATCATCCGGGCCAACGCCAACGTGTAATCCAACCGCTCCTCCGTACGCCAATCCGGCGCATACACCCCCTCCTTCACCCGGACCCCATGAAAAGATCCGTAAGGAAATCCATTCACCGTGAACGCATAAAGATCCTCCTCGGCCAAAGCTGACTTCAACCTCTCCATCCCCTCCGGACAAGAAAGGTCACGCACCGCCGCCGCGCCCAACCGTAATCCCACCCCGAAACCGCCGCTTCGTCCCAGCCTCCGCTTGACCTCTGCCGCCCCCGTGCGCAACCCCGCAAGCACATCCTCCCCCGACTCCCCGGGATGCACATTCATGCAATAGGAAAGATGCAACGGTTGCTGGATCGTCCCTGCATTCATGCGTGCGGATCCATCTCGTCGAGCATTTCGTTCAAGACCTCCAGCGAAATCTCCCGCTCCTCCCGCATCGCCCCCAACCCCGCCGGAAAGACCAGGGTCAAGGTTCCGCCCAGATGTTCCCGGAACCTCTCCAAGCCTTCAAGCACCCGCCGCTGACCCCTCTCATCCCGAAGCGACAACGCTTCACACCAAAGCGGAAAACCTGCCGCGGTCAAAACGTTCTGCACCTCCGCGGCTTCCCATCCCGAAAGCCAACCCATCTGGGTCGCATAATTCGTGTCGATCCGGATTCCCAATCCAACCGCTTCCCCATGGCTCATCGTGTAACCGGAAAGCAACTCCAGTTGATGAGCCGACCAATGCCCGAAATCCAGCGGTCGTGACGAACCCGTCTCAAATGGATCCCCGCCCTCCCGGATATGATCCAAATGCAATTCAGCGCAACGCCGGACCAACCGCTCCATCGCCTCCAGCGATCGCTCCCGATACCGCCCCATATCCCTCGATACCTCCCGGAAAAAGCCCGCATCTTTAATCATCGCCACTTTAATCGCCTCCGCGATCCCGTCCCTCCACCCCTCCCAGGGCAAGGTCTGCAAAAACAAACTGTCGTTGATCACCGCATGCGGCGGTGAAAACGTTCCGATGATATTTTTCCCCGAGGCCAGATTAATCGCCGTCTTCACCCCCACCCCTGCATCGTTTTGACCAAGCACGGTGGTCGGAAGCCGGATCACTCTCATACCCCGGTGAACCAATGCCGCTGCGCACCCTACCGCATCCAACAACGCCCCACCTCCCACCACGAGCACATACGAATGCCGGCAAAGCCGCGCCGAAATCATCCATTCCGCAAGCGACTGCATCGCCTTCCATCCCCCCTTGACCTCTTCCCCTCCACGCTCCACCCGGATCGTTGCCGCCAGCATCGACACCCCATCCACCCCCCGCAAGTACTCTTCAGCCGCTTTACATAAACCGGGATGTGCGTTAGCAACCGCCTCCTCCACCACCACCACACACCGGGAAACCCCACCCGACGTCGGGGCCTTCATGACCGATCGCAGACAACGATTGCCGGGATCGAATACATCCCGGGTAAACATCACCGGAAAACTGAAGTCCACCCGGAGCTTTTGCTGGTAGGTCGAAAACGTCATAGCGACCAACACTATAGCTCAATTCCTCGCCTCGTGGGCGTTAATTCAATCGATGCAGGGCGCATCTCAAGTAAAAACCAAACCCCTTCATGGAGGGCGGAGCTCCGCGACGCCACATTCGGGACAAGATGTAGAAAAGATGGAATGCTTTACCAAAGAGGCACATCATTCCCTGAACTTGACGAACCCCCTCTCCAAGCGTTAGTTATCAACCCTTGCCCGCACAACCTCTTGCCGGATGGTGTAATGGTAGCACAAGCGGCTCTGACCCGCTTAGTCTAGGTTCGAACCCTAGTCCGGCAACCAAACAAGCACATTGAAGCCGCAACGTCCTCGGTCTTTCCTGAACCCCTGAACGCTGAACCCCTACCTTACCGGACCCGCATCGGCATCAGCACATAAAGGAACGGCGCATCGCACTTCACCACGCCCGGGCTCAGATCGTCGCTTACTTCAAGCGCAACCTCGTCGCTGGTTACATTGCGCAAGCAGTCGATGAGAAAATCCGGATTGAAGGCGATCGCCAATTCCTTGCCGGAATACTTGATCGGCATGGTTTCCGTGGCTTCTCCCACGTCCTGGGCCTTGGTCGAAAGTTCCAACTGATTCTTGGTTAAGGTAAACGTCACCGTGCTCGTCGCATTGCTAACCAAAACCACCCGGCGCAACGCATTCAGCAACCCATCCCGCTCCAAGGCCACCCGCTCCTCGCAGGAGGACGGAATCACCTGACGGAAATTCGGAAACGTTCCGTCCACCAGCTTGCTGGTGATAAACACCGTGCCAAACTCGAACGTCGCTTGGTTGGTCCCACACAGAATCTTCAATCCCCCCTCGTTCCCCAGCGTTTTCAGCAACTCGTTGACCGTCTTGGTCGGAACCACGGCGTCCCCCGCCTGATCCTCGGGAAATTCCACTCCCTCTTCGTACAACGCCATCCGGCGCCCATCCGTGGCCACCACTGTCAATTTCTCCTCCCGAAAACTCAACAGCACCCCGTTGAGCACATGGCGGCTCTCGTCCTGTGAAACCGCGTAGGCGGTGTAGGTAAGCATTTTCCGGAATACCCCCTGGTCGAGGGTAAATGACCGCCCCTCGGTGATCTGGGGAAGATTTGGAAACTCCTGGTCGTTGATCCCGATGATCTTGAACCGCGACGAGCCCGCTTTGATCGTCGCCACGTCGTTTTCATCCACATTGATCTCGATGTCCCCCACCGGAAGTTCCCGGATGATGCTGCTCAACCTGCGAGCCGGTAGCGTCGTCGAACCGCTGCGCGAGATCTTCGCTCCCACCGTGGTTCGCACCGTCACTTCCAAATCGGTCGCGATCAGCCAAAGCTGGTCGTCCTCGGCCTTCAGCAAAAGGTTGTAAAGAATGGGAAGGGTCGATTTCGTGCTGACGATCGAAGTTACTTTTTGCAGACCTTCCTGCAGGACATCCTTGTTGATCGTTACCTTCATGGCTACCTCGTCACGTTATGGACAACTCTGATAAGAGTATTTGTTTAAGATATATGAATCGTCTTATTCGTATAGGCTGTGGACAGGTGGAACAACCCATGGTTTACCCCCGAAACCCTTCGGTAAACCCTGTGGTTTGACCTGTGGGCAACTCGGTGGAAAACCCGCCCCGGAATCCCCCGTGTGTGGAGAAGTCCAAAGTTATCCAAGCGCTCCACAAGTTTTTGCCATGTCGCTTACAGGATGTAAACAGGCAAATGAGGCGGTCAACTCCCCCGGGTATCGCTTCGATTCGTTGACCCCGCGCACGTACGCGGGAAGCACATCCTCGACGGCGGAGCTCCACGACGCCCTCCCGTACCAACCTACCCCCCAACCTTCCTTCCCGCTTCAACCCACGCCGCGTTTGGTAATGCGCTGCTGGAGGACGTGCATGGACTGCCGGAACGAGGCGTCGGTTTTCAATCGCGTATCCACTTGGCGGCACGCATGCATGACCGTGGCGTGGTTCTTCCCGAATGCCGATCCGATCGATGGAAGGCTATGTTCCGTCAAGTGACGGCTTAAATACATCGCGACCTGACGGGGAAACGCAATCGACTTCGGCCGCCGGTTGCTCACCATATCCCCCATCCGGATGTCGAAAAAGTCAGCGGTGACCTTCTGAATCTCCTCGATGGTAAGCACCGCCTGCTGTTCCTGGTCCAACGTATCGCGCAACAGGTACTCCACCACCTCCATGGTCATCGGTTTCCCGGTCAACGACGTGTAGGAAACGATACGGATCAGCGCCCCTTCAAGCCGGCGAATGTTCGCCCGTATATTCGCGGCGAGGTAGTTCAGCACCTCCGGAGGAACATTCAAGTTCAACTGCTCCTGCTTCTTGCGCAGAATCGCGATCCGCGTTTCGATATCCGGGAGTTCCAACTCCGTGACCAACCCCCACTCGAAACGCGATACCAACCGATGCTCCAAATCCGGAATCTCACTCGCCGGACGATCACAGGTCAGCACAATCTGCTTGTGCGCGTCGAACAACGCATTGAACGTATGGAAAAACTCCTCCTGAATCCGTTCCTTGCCCCCTAAAAACTGAATGTCATCGATCAGCAAAAGATCCACATTCCGGTACTTTTTACGGAACTGGACCAATCCTTGCCGCTGAAGCGCCTCGATGTATTCGTTGAGGAATGCCTCACACGAAGTATAACAAACCGTGGCCTTGGTGTGGTGATGCACATGATTTCCGATCGCCTGCATCAAGTGCGTTTTGCCCAAGCCCACCCCTCCGTAAAGGAACAGGGGATTGTACGCCCGGCCCGGCGCCTGAGCCACCGCGATCGACGCCGCGTGGGGAAAATTGTTCGACGGTCCCACCACAAAGGAATCAAACGTGTATTTTGGATTCAGGGGCGTCGAGATCCGCGGCTTCGAGGTCGCCGCCGCTTTGGGAGCTGGTTTTTCCTCTTTCTCTTCAACCCCCTGAGGAAGGCAGGGCATCGACCGGTCCACACAGATCGCCACCGTAACCTCGTCCTCCGAACACGCGCGAAGTGCGTCCTGAATCAACGGCAGGTAGTTCTCCTCCAGCCAACTCTGATAAAAATTGTTCGCGACCTTCAGGTAGAAGGTCCCGTCCGTCGCACCCTGTGGCTCAATCCCGGCAATCCATCGGTCAAACACATCCTTCGATAGTGTCTTTCGCAGATGATCACACGCTTCCGTCCAAATTCCCTGTTCGTTCATGCGTCCTGTTCAATCCCCAAACAATCAAAATTCTACCGTAAAATTTCCGGTCACCGATACGCCTTGCCCGAACGTGAACCCCTCATCGGTTGCGATCCGTACATACGGCCACGAAACCACTCTCCTGCCTACAAAAATGGAGTTATCAACACCTTGTAAACAGGCCTTGTTCACGTTGAAGACCTCTGTGACGGTCAGACACTAGGAGGCGAGCAAATTCAGAACAAGGGAAAAAAAATCCAAACCCGGTCTTTTTTAAAACACCACTATATGTAGCTTAGACCCCACAGAATTCCACAGAATGTGGGAAATTATGTTACCTGTTGATGTGACCAAGATTTGCGTTGCCTAACCAAGGAAAACCGGGGATTTTTCAATTCATGTGGCCATCGCGCCAGTGCATGCCCACCCCATGGTTCCCCTTACCCCTTAACCGACATGAATCCATTAACAACCCCTCTCTTGCTTGTCGAATCCCTTCCCGGCCACAGCAATCTCTTCTATGGCAGCGGCTTCTCCGCCCATGATCCTGTGGTCTTTCTCGATACACCCAAACGCAAGCTCCTCGTCGTTCCCCTGCTTGAAGTCGGTCGCGCTGCCGCTGCCTGCCCCGGCATCGATGTCCTCACCCCCGACGACCTCCCGCTCGACCCGAAACACAAGCGCCACCTTTCGGAATGGGCCCTCGCTCTCCTTCGCCATGCCTCGATTGCCGCCGTCCTGGTTCCTTCATACTTTCCCGTTGCTGTGGCTGACTGCCTCCGAAAAGCTGGCATCAACGTTAAGGTTGCCAACGGTCCGATCTATCCGCGCCGCGAAATAAAAACCGATGCGGAAATCGCGTTGCTCCGCGCCTCCCAACGTGCCGCCGTCAAAGCCATGAAGGAGGCCATCCGGGTGATTGCCGATACCTCCATCCGCCGCGACGGCGTGCTGATCTGGAAACGCGATGTCCTCACCTCCGAACGCCTTCGCACCGTGGTCGATCAAACCTTGCTCAGCGAGAAGTGTGTCGCCAACGAAACCATTCTCGCTTGCGGCCCCCATGCCGCCGATCCTCACGAACGCGGAAGCGGTCCCCTTCGCGCCCGCGAATCCATCGTGCTCGATATTTTTCCCCGCCATAAAGCCACCGGGTATTGGGGCGACATCACCCGCACCGTGGTTCGCGGACGCGCCCGCCCCGAACTCAAGTCCTTCTACCGGGCCGTGGCCGCCGCGCAAAAACTCGCCTTGTCCTTGATTCGCCCCGGAATCACCGGCAGCGATGTACATACCGCAGTCAAAGAGTACTTCGACCACCAGGGCTTCCCCATGCGTGTCGAGGGCTCCATCGTCCGCGGCTTCTTTCACGGCACCGGACATGGCATCGGCCTGGATGTCCATGAAGCGCCCTCCCTTAGTCCGGCCGGCGGCCCTTTGCAACCCGGTCACGTCGTCACCGTTGAACCAGGACTCTACGATCCGGATATCGGCGGGGTTCGCATCGAGGACGTTGTCGTTGTCACCAGCGACGGCTGCCGCATTCTCGCTACCTGCCCCAAACCCTTCGAGCTGGTCTGAATTCACCACGCGTAACTTCCTTACAATAAATCACCGCTGCCATCCGTTCTTCCCATGAACCGCCGACCTCAAACCCGTCCGGCGCCCAGAAAGGAACTCACCATGAAAACGCATCCCGTCAAAACCATCAGCCTCCTCCTCATGATCCCTGCCCTCGCCTTGGCCCAAGGACCGCGGGGTGAACGGCCGGGCGGCCCGCCCCAAGACGCTTCCCGGCGCGCTCCCCTCCACCTTCGCCTTTCCGATCCCGTCGAGGCGGAAAAACTCGGCCTCACCCCCGAACAAACCACCGCCGTTCAGAACATTCTCGAGGCTGACCGGGAAACCCTCGAACGGCTGCGTGAACGCCAACGCCTCGCTCAGCGGAACCTTGCCGACACCATCCGCCGCGACGGCGCAACCGAAGCCGATGTCGTGGCCGCCGTCGAAAAAGCCGCCGCCATTTCCCTCGACATCCGGAAAATCGAGGTCCTCCAACGCTTCCGGATTCGTCAAGTCGCCGGCGATGACCTCGTAGATCGCTACGAAAACCGCCAGCGCGAACGCCGGGACCAGCAGGTGGAACGGCCCGGACGTCCTGATCGCTCCCCCGGCGGCCCTCGCCCCCGCGATTGATCTGAACCAAGCATTCGCTGGTCCTCCAGCGAAACCCATCAACGGAATCGCGCTCAAAACAGCGCGGTTTTCGTTTCGTTCGTGATGCGCCCGTTCCCGCTCCCTCGCCCGAGCCCATCCCCCCCAACCGTTTTTCTTCGGTTTTCCTTTTCCTCTGTGTCCAACCCCGACATAATTCGCGCCTTAACCTCCAGACCGGATAAGGTGCCCCATGCCCAAAATGTTGCGCAGTCTAGCTCTCCTTTTTCTCTTCGTCGCCACCGCTTTCGCCCAACGCGAAGCGCCCCTCACCGCCTCCAACCGCGCCGTGCCCGGCGAACCCCCCACCCCGTGGCTCGTCTACGCCGACCCCGCCGCCCAATCCATTCACGTTGCCGGAACCTGGAGCCAATGGGGCAACTGGGCCCCCCTCGCCCGTACCAACAACAACCTCTGGGTCATCGATGTCCGCACCCTCGGCCTCGAACCCGGACGCCACGAATTCAAGTTCATCGTCAACGGACAATGGGAAGGCGAAGGCAACCGCGAATTGTTTGTCGATGACGACGGTCTCCTCTCCCGCCCCCCCGATGTCATCATCAAGGCCCTCCAGGACAAACACGACGAAGTCCTCGTCTACCTCCGCAACCCCGTCCGTAATCCCGAGCGCCTCAATGTCCGCTTCCGGCCTGAAATCCCCGTCAAGGGCATCCAGATGTCCTCCGCCCGTGACGAAGCCGCCGCCCGCGGCTTCCGCGTTGCTGCCGGAACCCTCCAATTCATCTTCGATCCCGCCGCCTATGGCCTTCGCCTTTCCCCCGACGACCGCGTAGCCGTCGCCGGAAACTTCAACCACTGGGACGGCTCCGGCGGCCGCGAAGGCCACTGGCGCCTCCAGCCCCGCGACGGCATCTGGGAACTTTCCATGACCGTCGATGGCTTGCGCAAACCTTCCGACGAACCCCACTTCCTCTTCAAGTTTGTCGTCAATCAAAACCAATGGCTTCATCCCCCTCCCGACGCCATCAATGTCTACGTGGATTCCAACAACAACCGCAACCTCATCCTCGACCCCACCGCCAGCGGCAGCTCCGTTCTCCGCGTCGTCACCGAAAAACCCATCCCCCTCTCCATCGCCCATGACATCCTCATCGACGGCCTTGCCGAACGCACCGCCTGGCGCTACGTCAGTCCCGGTCGCATCCTCGACTCCTTCTTCTCCGAAAAACCCCTCGGGGCCATCCTCGACCGTGAACGCAACGTCACCACCTACCGCATCTTCGCCCCCCGGGCCTCCTCCGTCCACCTCTGCATCTTCGACACCCCCGAATACGAATTTCATGAACCCGTTCACCGTCGTGTTCCTCCCGTTGAACGCTACCTTATGCGCATGGATCCCGAAGACGGCGTCTGGGAAATCACCCTCCTCGGACTCGACATCGGAAAATACTACTCCTTCAACATCGACGGCCCCCGCGGTCCCGGCGAAGGCTTCAACCCCAACGTCCAGATCGCCGACCCCTACATGCTCGCCGCCGCCTTCGCCGAGAACAACTCCATCGTCATGGATATCCACGCCACCAACCAATGGTTCTCCGGCTGGACCAACCACGACTGGGAAACCCCTGACTTCCAGGACATGGTCATCTACGAAGCCCACGTCCGCGACCTCACCGTACACCCCTCCGCCAACATCCCCCGCCATCTTCGCGGCAAGTACGCCGGCATCCTCGCCACCGCCGGAGCCGGCACCGGCATCGACCACATGAAGGACATCGGCGTCAACATGCTCGAACTCCTTCCCATCCACGAATTCAACAACGGCACCAACTTCTCCTACAACTGGGGCTACACCACCGTCGGTTTCTTCGCCCCCGAAGCCTCCTACGCTCAAGATCCCCTCAACGGCTCCCAAGTCTACGAATTCAAACACTTCGTCAACGAAATGCACAACCACGGCATCGGCGTCATGATCGATGTCGTCTACAACCACGTCGGCTGGCCCAACCTCTGGTCCTTCATCGACCGAAAGTATTACTTCCGCCTCACCCCCGACTACCAATTCCTCAACTTCAGCGGCGTCGGCAACGACTTCCGCTCCGAAGCCCCCATGGCCCGCCGCATGATCGTCGACAGCATTGTCCACTTCGTCCGCGAATTCAAAATCGACGGCTTCCGCTGGGATCTCGCCGAACTCATCGACATGGACACCCTCATGATGGCCAAACGCGAAGCCGAAAAGATCAACCCCAAGGTCATCATGGTCTCCGAACCCTGGTCCTTCCGTGGCAACCACAAAGCCCAGCTCCGCAACACCGGATGGGCCGCCTGGAACGACGACTTCCGCCACGCCGCACGCGACTTCTCCTTCGGCCGCCCCAACCGCGACTGGCTCCGCCGCGTCATCGTCGGCTCCACCGACATCTGGACCGGGAGCCCCCTTCAGTCCGTCAACTACGTCGAAAGCCACGACGACATGGTTCTCGTCGACTGGCTCAGCATGCAACCCAACAAAAATGGCCGCATCCTCTCCCAGCTTGAAGTCAACATGAACAAGCTCGCCGCCACCCTCGTCTTCACCTCCCTCGGCATCCCCATGATCAACGCCGGCCAGGAGTTCCTCCGCAGCAAGCACGGCTTCAACAACACCTACGATCGCGGCGACTCCGTCAACATGATCAACTGGGACGACCGCAAACGCCCCCTCGCCGCCGACGCCCTCGGCTGGTACTCCGGCCTCATCCATCTCCGTCAGAGCGAAGCCGGCCGGGCCTTCCGCGTACCTTCCACTCCCCCCCCCGACTACTTCCAGTTCATCATGCCCCATCACAACCAACGCATGATCGGCTACATCGTCAACGCACCTCGTCGTCACCCCGGCAACGGCTTCATCGTCCTCCTCAATGCCTCCAACCAGCCCGATGCCTTCGAGGTTCCCCTTCCCCCCGGCAACTGGCGCATTATCGGCGACGGCACCGTCATCGATCCCGACGGCCTTCCCGACTACCCCGTCCTTGAAGGCGGTCGCACCGCCCGCATCAGCATCCCCGACGTCCGCTCCCTCATCCTCATGGATGGCTTCTAACACCAATCCCTAAAACGTTAATGACCACGTAGGCCCTCACGTCGCTGGCCTCCAAGCGAGTCTCTCCATTTAGAACGGTTCCGAACTCAGCCGGTAAAAAAACCATCCCGGATCGACCGGGCCGATGAGTGCATCCGGCCCACCCGTCCCTGCTCGCGGAACCGGGTCGGAAAGCGGAACCCACTCCTCATCGGCAAGGTTTGCCTTTCCCTCCAGGCCATACATCCGGGTGCTCCATGAATCAAACGAAAGGAGCAAACCCTCGTCTACGTCGTATTCTGGAGAAAGCCGGTAAACATCCAACACCGCCGTTACCGCCACCCGGTGAACCGTCATCGACGAAAAACCCGACCACGTTGGAATCTCGTTCACCGGTCTCCCCGGTTGTCCATTTTGAAGAAACCCGGCGTACGGCGCATCCGGATCTCCCACCCAATTCCCCCCGATCTGTTGTTGAACGATCAGGTCCCAACCGTAATCATCCGCCCACCATAACGCGGTTCGCGGGTCCGGTTCATTCACGGTCACCGTGTCATTCTTCCCCGCCCGGATCCAGGCCAACGTCGGGTGACGAGTACCCGGACGGTGAACCTCTGCCCATACCGTGGCCCGTTCCCCTGCCTCCAGTGGAGTGCCCGGCCACGGATCGCGAATCACATTGTTCTGCCCCGCCGAATGCAGGGCAAACCGGTAAAGGTTGGTTCCCGTTTGCGCGGTGAACCCTTCCAGCACATCGATTTCATGTACCGAAGCCCCTCCAACCCCCCGCAACCAGCACGCCGGCCACACCGCATGATTCCAATCCGAAAGGGTCACCTCAAACTCGAAGCGCAGACTCCTCACATCATTCGTAAACCGGAAAAACCCCGCTCCACCCGGGGCTTCCCGCGTCGACAGGCAACCACTCCGGTACCGCTTCGTTTCCCCCGCTCCCAGATCCAACGCTTCGAGAACCCGCCCCGTTCCCACCGTCATCACCCGCCCCGGATCGTGGTAATGTTTGGAGTTGTTGGCTGAGCCATAGCGTTCATTCATTCCCGGCCCATAAGCCGTCCAGAGACCCCATCCATCCACCTCCGTGTCGAGGAGCACGCGCACCTGCTTCTGAGCCGCTGCCCCTTCAACTCCCCACATCGCTGCAACCAGCCCAATTGCCCAAACGCCTGTAATCCTCATGGCCGGAAACATACCCGGTTCGTCACCTGATCGTAAACCGGAAGTCACCCCCCCGAACCTTCCCCCCCACGTTTCCCGCTTGGCAGATCGTTATATACATGAATAAATAACGAAATGAAGTGCCGTATCCGCCTTGCCTTGACCGATCATCATGACCGGCCGTTCGCCGGGATCGGGGTGATCCGCCTCTTGAATGCGATCGTAGAACATGGCTCCATTCACCACGCCGCGAAAACATGCGGCCTCTCCTACGTCAAAGCCTGGACGATGATGAACCGGCTCGACCAAGGCCTTGGCCAGCCTGTTCTTCGTCGCCAGACCGGTGGCGTCAACGGCGGAGGGGCCGTACTCACCCCGTTCGGGAAAAAATTTCTGCGTGCCTTCGAACGGCACCACCACCAACTCAATCAGATCGCCCAGCGCCGCATCCAACACCTTGAGCGCATCCTGAAGTCCAAGCCATGATCCCGCTCCCCTTCAGGCTGATCGGTTCGTTCCTTTGGTGCGGACTTCTTTTGGGAACATCCGCCTGCAACCCCGCTCCCGCCCCCCGGTCCGACACCCTCGTTATCGCCGCTGCCTCCGATTTGAAATACGCCCTCGATGAGATCATCGACCACTTCACCGACCAACACCCGCAGTGGCGAGTCGAGGTGGTCTATGGATCCTCGGGACTCTTTTATGCCCAGTTGATGAACCGGGCTCCCTTCGACCTCTTCTTGTCCGCCGACATGGACTACCCCCGGAAACTTGCCCACGCCGGCTTTGCGAATCCCGACGATCTTTTTCATTACGCCATCGGGCGGATTGTCGTTTGGACCTTGAACGATTCTCCCATCGATGCGCCCTCCCTGCAGAGCGAATCCCTCCTTCACCCCTCTGCCACCACCGTCGCCATCGCCAATCCCCGCCATGCCCCCTATGGCGTCGCCGCAGTGGCCGCCCTGCGCGACCTTGAACTTTACGAACACGTCGCCCCCCGCCTCGTCTACGGCGAAAACATCGCTCAAACCGCGCAATTCATCGAATCCGGCGCCGCCTCGATCGGGATCATCGCCCTTTCCCTTGCCCTTGCTCCCGCCCTCCATTCCAAAGGTCACTATTGGGAAATCCCCCTTGAACATTTTCCCCGCATGGATCAGGGAGGAATCCTCCTCCCCTGGGCCGCCCCGCGTGAAGCGGCCGTGGCATTCCGGGAGCATCTCCTCGGCCCCGCCGGACGGGAGATCCTCCGGGCCTACGGGTTTTACCTGCCGGAGGAACGGTAATGGAATGGCCGGCCGCCTGGGTCTCGTTGCGTCTCGCGTTCTGGACCACGGTCTGGCTTACCCTCCTTGGGCTTCCCCTCGCCTATTGGATCGCCACCCGCAAAAGCCGGTGGATCTTCCTCCTCGAATCCGTCATCGCCCTGCCCATCGTCCTCCCTCCCACCGTCATCGGATTCTACCTCCTCATGGCCCTCGGTCCCCGAAGCCCCCTTGGCGCGGCCTGGCTCGACGCCACCGGAACCCCGCTTCCCTTTACCTTTACCGGCATCCTCATCGGCTCCATTGTCTTCAACCTCCCCTTCGCCGTCCGCCCCTTCATCGCCGGCTTCCAATCCGTAGACCGCCGCCTCGTCGAAGCCTCGTGGTCCCTCGGCGTTTCCGCTCCCGCCACCTTCCTTAAGATCACCGCCCCTCTCGCCTGGCCCGGCATTCTCACCGGCATGGCCCTCGCCTTCGCTCACACCCTCGGTGAGTTCGGGGTCGTCCTCATGCTCGGCGGAAACATCCCCGGGGTTACCCAAACCCTCTCCGTCCTCATCTACGACGATGTCCAGGCCCTCGACTACGCCGCCGCCCACCGCACCTCCCTCGTCCTGCTCCTCTTCGCCTTCGCCATCCTCAGCGTCCTCTTTGCCCGTCCCCGAAAGATGGTGCCGGTATGACCTCCACCCTCGGTGTCGATCTCGAAAAACGCTACCCCGACTGCACCATCCGCGCCTGTTTCGAACAACAAACCAACGGCTTCCATTCCACCGCCCTCTACGGACCCTCCGGTTGCGGCAAAACCACCATCCTCCGCGCCCTCGCCGGACTCCTTCCCATCGACGCCGGAACCATCCACTTCAACGGCCACCTCTGGAACGATCCCCGCCAGCGCATCCACCTCGCCCCCCAAAAACGCAACCTCGGCTTCCTCTTCCAGGACTACGCCCTCTTCCCCCACCTCAACGTCCACCAAAACATCAGCTACGGCCTCCCCCGAACTCCCCAAGCCCACCGCGCCGTCGAGGACATCATGGAAAAATTCCAAGTCGCCTCCCTCGGCTCCCGGCTCCCCCGCCAGTTATCCGGGGGCCAGCAACAACGCGTCGCCCTCGCCCGCGCCGTCGTCCGCCGTCCCCGCCTGCTTCTCCTCGATGAACCCCTCTCCGCCCTCGACCTCGTCACCCGCTCCGAGGTCCGCCGCGAACTCCGCGATCTTCTCCACGCCGCCGGGTTGCCCGTCCTTGTCGTCACCCATGACCCCCACGAAGCCATTGCCCTCGCCGACCGGGTCCTTGTCATGAAAGACGGCTCCATCCTCCAACAAGGTCCGGTTGCCGAGGTGTTCAGCCGTCCCCTTGATCTCGAGGTCGCCCGCATCGTCGGGGTCGAAACCGTTCACCCCGCCCGCGTCCTCCACCACGCCGACGGCATCGCCACCCTCCAGGTCGGCCCCGCCACCCTATACGCCACCGCCGAAAATCCTCTCACCTCCCACGTCGACATCTGCATCCGGGCCGAGGATGTCATGCTCTTTCCCTCCGATCCCGGACCCGCCAGCGCCCGAAATCATCTGCCCGGCACCCTCATGTCCATCGACCCCGAAGGCCCCCTCTTCCGCGTCGTCCTCGACTGCGGCTTCCCCCTCGCCGCCCTCGTCACCAAACAAGCCCGCGACGACCTCGGCCTCCATCCCCGCCAACCCCTCACCGCCCTCATCAAAGCCTCCGCCATCCATGTGATTCCAGGCGGGACGTCATTCCCGCTCCACAAACCAACCCCTTGATATGCGTAATTGTGTAAATTACATATTTACGTATGAAGACGGTCGTCTCCGCTACCGACGCTGCGAGACACCTCGGGGACTACCTTGCCCGGGTGCGGTTTAAGCATGAGCATTTTGTGCTCACCAAGAACGACAAGCCTGTCGCCGAACTTTCACCGGCCATCGGCTCGGGTGCCGCGACCTGGGGCGAACTATGCCGTGCGGTCAAGGGCTTTCCCCTGGATCCCGCGTTCGCGGATGACTTGGAAACCGTCAATCGCTCCGATGCACCCTTGCCAAATCCATGGGACTGATTCTCGACACGTCGGCGCTGGTTGCATGGGAGCGCGCCCAAGCCTCGGGCGAGCAGATTGACCTGTCCCCTGATGAGTTGATTCTGATTCCGGCCGTCGTTTGGGCCGAGGCCCTGATTGGTGTTCGCGTCGCGGCAACGTCCCGGCAAGCCGCCCAGCGGCGGGCTCGACTCGAAGCCCTGCGTTCCGTCACTCAAATCGAACCCTTCACACCTCACCTAGCCGAGCATTATGCTGATATCTTCTCGGAACTCAGCACGGCGGGAACCCTCATTTCACAAAACGATATCGCCGTAGCCGCCACCGCCCGAGCGATCGGTTACGGCGTCCTCGTTGGCCTCAACGATGAGCCCCGTTTCCGCCTCGTCCGCAATCTGCGTGTGCAGGTGCTTCGGCCTCATTTCGGGCCGGCGAATTCTTAATGTCGGCTTCTGTTTCATGACGCGTTACAACATCGCCTTCCGCACGGCGCAGCCGCGAAGTACCGTGAAGTAACGTGTCGCGGAATCGACGATGCAACCGTAGCGCCGATATCCGATCGGCGCATCCCCAAGAGGCAGGTTATAGACACGTGGTTCGATCTGACCCAACTCGGCCGAACACCACGCCAGCCAACAGCCGTTTCCGGGGCCGTTGACACCGGAGCGCGTGCGCAAGCATCTCGACCTGCGTGGATGCCGGTTGCCAATGGTATGTGGCCCCGGATGGGGATGCAAACGGCGCGGAGGCGTTCATGTTCGCGACACACTTCCTCTATCTGTTGTTGCACCGGGACTTGAAGGCGGCGGAGGCCTTTGAACAGGCTCGTTGCGACTTGGATGGCCGCCGTTTGTTCCGGCTATTTACGAGCCGTATGAACCATTCTGTTTGAATGTTTCAATGGGGGGTCATTACCCTCCTCCTTGACTCCTCACTCGTCTCATCGACGGCATCACGTCGCCTGCCACGAAAGGGCGACATCGCGGTCGGAGATTTTCATGAGGGAGGCGGTTCCACCCGCGAACCCGGGAGTCAGAATCAAGCCGGGCGCAAGATCCAATTCCGGATAGGTCGTCCGGAAGGCCTCAAATCCCCGCGCATCTTTCCGCGTCGGCTTCGTGGTCAGCTTGATCTCCATAGGGAAAAATCGACCATCACGCTCGAGCAGGAGATCGATTTCCGCACCGCCGTGGGTTCGCCAGTGATAAATTGCCGGTCGAACCGATGACAACGAGGACAGCTTTCGAATTTCCGCGTACACGGCGGATTCGAAGAGCGCTCCGGTTTGAGGGTGCCCCCCCAGCGTGGTTGGCGATGACAACTGCAATAAATGACATGCCAGACCCGTATCGGCCATGTAGCCTTTCGACTTGCCCGAAAGGCGTTTGATTGCATTGCCACTATACGCAGGTACGTCATACCACTGGAAGGTGGCCGAAAGCATGGCCAACCATCGTCGAGCGGTTTGCGGGGTAATCGATAGTTCCCGTCCAAGTTGCGACATATTGATCTCGCATCCATTGAGCGCCGCAGTTAATTGAACAAATCGACCAAACTCCTGCCAGTCTGTCACGTCGCCCACCAGTCGCACGTCCCGCTCAATGTAGGTTCTGAAGTATGCTGCGTGAAAATCCGGCACCAGGGCCAAGGGGAGTCGATCCGCCTCGGGTAGCCACCCTCGCCATAGTTGCTCATACATCGTCCGGGGCAGATGATGAAGGGCGGGAGGATTCCTGATTACATCTTCTGGATCATCCAGCCAGCGGCTTAACCATGAGGACTCCGACGGTCTGTTCGCGATTTCCGAAAGGGAGAAACCTTCCAGATCCACAAATACCGCCCTCCCGGCAAGGCTGTCGGAGATCGATTTCAAGAACGACCATTGCTGGCTTCCGGTTATCAGGTAGGAACCCGGCTTGCGATTCTGGTCGATGCGCCGTTTCAGAGCGGAAAGAAGCTCTGGTGCGTACTGGATTTCGTCGAGAACGAGGGGGGGCGGGTGGTTGTCGAGGAACAGATCTGGATCCCGGCGGGCATTGCCGATATCCGTGACTTGATCAAAAACAACGGTCGTCATCCCCGGAAAAAGATGGCCAATCAGGGTGCTTTTTCCCACCTGCCTCGCCCCTGAAACAACCACCGCCGGAAAATGGGCCGCCAGATCCTTAATTTTTGTAGAAACCATCCGATTTTTATACATATCCATGATAATTAATGATGTGACAACCAAATATCAAGCCAACAACCGCCCCAAATGGCATCCGAGAGCTTCATTCTTGCCAACACGTACCACTGTATCCGGGCGAATAGGTCAGGCCCCGGGCGAATCAGGACGGATGACCACGCAGGACTCCAAATCGCGGGCGTCGAAGCGCACGTCCCCGATGCGCAAGCGCAGCTCATCGCGACGGGTGCCCGGAGGGATAAGCTGGTCCAGCATCATGACCCCCTCCTCGCTTTCGACCTTCGTCTACCAGGTAAACAGCAAGCCCGCGTTCACCCCGATCCCATCAAGGCTCGCATCCACACTCATCCCTTCCACCCGCTTGATTTCCGCCTTGGTGTATTTGGCCTCGACGAACAAACGGACCGAGGACCCGAGGGCAAAATCCACCCCGCCCACGCCATAGAACCCGAACTCATTGTCCACATCCGCCGTCTCACTGAATCCCGGCCCTTCGTCTTCGATGCTGTAGATGTAATAGCCTACCCCGCCACCGAGGTAGACATTCACCGGCTCGCCAGGCATCAGGCTCAACACCAATCCGACTTCCAACGGGACAACGTAGAACGTGCTCTTTTCGTCGCCGTCTTTCTCCTCGTTGAAAAGTCCGCTCACCCGGAACTCGAACGCGAGTTGTTCCGAGGTGTTGAACCAGAGCTTGATCCCTCCCCCGGCCAGCGAATCGTCCAAATCTTTCGGATCCCAGTAGGAACCAAAGACGCCAAAGCCGCCGCCCGCAGCAAGGTTTCCTTGAGCAAGCACCATGGTCATGGTGAATAGGGCGAGTATCTTCTTCATGATGTCTTCCTTTCCTGACTACGGTTGCGTTATTACGCCCGCTTGATGAAGCCACCAGTAAAGAAAAAACTGCTCCTTAGATGACCCATCGAGCAGGTTGACTAACGTCATCATAGCAACCCGTCGTCCCGCGTCAATTCATTACCACCATGCCGTGACCACCCTTTACCGGCTTCCCCGTCGAATCCTTGACGCCACCCCCCTTGCCGCGTCACCCTCCAAACTTCGTTAAGTTCCGTTACAAACCTCATGCCCTCTCCCATGACTACCTTCCACATCGGCCAGCGTTGGATCAGTGAATCCGAACCCGAACTCGGCCTTGGCCGGGTCATCGAGCTCGAACATCGCCGCGTCCGCCTCCTCTTTCCCGCCACTGGCGAGGAACGGCTCTACGCCACCCAGAATCCACCCCTCAAACGCGTCCGTTACACCGTCGGCGAAACCATCCGGGGTAAAGGTATCGATCCCTTCACCATCGAATCCATCCGCGAAAAGGATGGTTGCCTCATCTACAGTGGCCCCCAAACCTCCCTACACGAAGCCGACCTCGAGGACGCCCAAACCTTCGACAAACCCGACGCCCGTCTCGCCGCCGGACACATTGACACCTTCGCCGCTTTCGACCTCCGCCTCGAAACCCATCGCCTCCGCGAACGTATCGAACGCTCCCCTGTTCGCGGACTCCTCGGCGGGCGCATCGACCTCCTCCCCCATCAACTTTACATCGCCACCGAAATCAGCCGCCGCGACGCCCCCCGCGTCCTCCTCGCCGACGAAGTCGGCCTCGGCAAAACCATCGAAGCCTGCCTCATCCTCCACCGCCTCCTCCTCACCGGCAAAATCTCCCGCGTCCTCATCCTCACCCCCGACGCCCTTGTCCACCAGTGGTTCGTCGAACTCCTCCGCCGTTTCTCCCTCACCTTCTCCGTGCTCGACCACCACGCCGCCGCCGCCACCGAAGAAACCCCCTTCGCTGAACTGCCCCTCGTCATCGCCGGTATCCAGTCCCTCCTCGACCATCCCCCGCTTGCCCTTGCCGCCGTCCACGCCGGCTGGGATCTCGTCATCGTCGACGAAGCCCACCATCTCGAATGGTCTCCCGAAAGTCCCAGCCCCGCCTACCTTCTCGTCGAAGCCATCGCCCGCGCCGTTCCCGGGCTCCTCCTCCTCACCGCCACCCCCGAGCAGCTCGGCCCCGAAAGCCACTTCGCCCGCCTCCGCCTCCTCGATCCCCACCGCTACCCCGACCTCGAACGCTACCTCGACGAACACCGCCGCTATGCCTCCGTGGTCAAAAAAGCCAACCGCATCGCCGACTCCGGCGACGAATCCGCCCTCCAGGATCTCCTCGACCGCCACGGCCCCGGCCGCGTCATCTTCCGAAATACTCGCGCCGTCCTCACCGGTTTCCCCCAACGCCACCTCCATGCCTGGCCCCTCGATCCCCCCGCCCCCGGCGATCCCGACCCCCGCGCCCTCTGGCTCGCCTCCTTCCTCCGCAAACATCCCAAACGCAAAGTCCTCGTTATCACCCAGACCCGCAAGGACGTCCTCGACCTCCACCAAACCCTGCAAACCCTCATCAACGTCGACACCGCCCTCTTCCACGAAGACATGCCCCTCGTCCAGTGCGACCGCCAGGCCGCCTGGTTCGCCGAACCCGACGGAGCCCGCCTCCTCCTCGCCTCGGAAATTGGCGGCGAAGGCCGCAACTTCCAGTTCTGCCAACACCTCGTCCTCCACCATCTTCCCCCCGACCCCGAAATGCTCGAACAACGCATCGGCCGCCTCGACCGCATCGGTCAGGCCGCCGACATCCACCTCCATGTACCACACCTCAAAAAAAGCCCCGAAGCCGACCGCCTCCGCTGGTTCCACGAAGGCCTCAACGCCTTCGAAGAACCCCTCGCCGGAAGCCACGACATCCTCAAACGCTTTCAGGACCGCCTTCACCGCATCGACGCCAAACTCATCGCCGAAACCAAAGCCTTCCGCCTCGACCTCAAAAAACGCATCGAACAAGGTCGCGACCGGCTCCTCGAACTCAACTCCTGCCGCCCCGCCCTCGCCGCCGAAACCATCCGCCTCATCGAAGACGTCGAAGCCTCCCCGGATCTCCCTGACTACCTCACCCGCCTTGGCGACCACTTCGGCCTTCACGTCGAACCCCTACCCCATCACGACGTCCACTTCCAACGCGGCCCCCTCTACGACCAGGCCTTCCCTCTCAAAGAAGAGGAACTTCACGCCACCTTCAGCCGGACCCGTGCCCTCGTTCGCGAAGATCTGCCCTTCATCAGTTGGGATCATCCCATGGTCGCCAGCGCCATGGACCTGCTCACCGGCTCCGAAGCCGGCAACGCCTCCCTCGCCATCGCCTCCGACCTCCACGGCGTACTCCTGCATGCCGTCTTCCTGCTCGAAGCCATCGCCCCCAAAAACCTCGAACTCAACCGATTCTTACCCCCCACCCCCATCCCCGTGCTCGTCGGCCCCGCCGACCATCGCCCCACCCAACTTCGTCCCCCCCAGGCCTGGGAACTCGTCGAACTCCAACCCGCCCTCCGCTCCCTCCTCCCCGGCCTCATCGACGAAGCCCGCGACCAAGCCCTCCACGGCGCCGCCGCCATCCGCGAAGCCGCCAAACACCACGTCCAAGCCATCGTCGGTCGCGAAGCCCAACGCCTCCGCGAACTCCAAAAAATCAACGACCACATCCGCGACGACGAAATCGTCGCCCTCGAAGACCGTGTCCACGCCCTTCTCGACGTCATCGATGACGCCAACCTCCGCCTCGACGCCGTCCTCCTCATCCTCGGCCGCTGACCCCCCGCAACTTCGCGAGACCGGGTTCACTGATCGTGTTATCACCTAATGCGACACATTATTTGATCCGCGCAATCCGCGTAATCTATGATCAAACCTGGGTTAATCCTACCAAGGAATAAAAATCTGCTGACCCGGAACCAGGGAAGACGCCGTCAAACCGGGATTGATAGCCATAATGCTATCGACGGTGACCCCGAACAACATGCCAATCCTCGGCAAGTCGTCGCGGGCCAAAACCGTGTACCGAAACGGCTCCACACTGTCGAGCGGGGTTGCCACCCAAGGCTCGCTTTCATCATCCTCTCCATAACTTCCATCCATTCTATCCCAACGGTAATAGTCCGCCCGCATCATCCGTTCTTCCTTGAGCTGGCTATACTCCCCTTGATCATTCGGAAAGTTGTCTAAGTTCCACGTTACCGTGCTCGCCCACGGTTGGGTGAGCAGAGGATGATCGCGATAGCCTCCGATAAACATCACCGGATCGAAATGCACCTCCGGCGTTCCCTCGTCCCACGCCCGGAAAATCAAATCCACCAATTCCGCCTGCTGCTGATCAGGGGAGTTCCGGAATTCCATCAGGTGTAAACGGGCTTTTTCCCCCATCATGTACAAACCATACGCCGCCACCTGCCCATCGCCCCGGAGATCATTGTCCTTCAAATGGTGCGCCAACGTCCGGGTAATCGCCCGCGAATAATCGCTTCCCGCCATCACGGCAAGAATCCCGGCGGAAAGAAACTTCGCCTGGGCATCCCCATGAAAGAACTGCCGATACAACAGCGGCCTCGCCTGCTCGGACCACTCGGGATGATGAAGAAAAAAAGCATACGCCTCCCCCGGGGTAAATAAGGACTGAAACTCCCCGGCCCTGTACCCCTCCCGGCCCAAAAGCTCCACCGTCACCTCAAGCAAACGTTGTGAGATAGCATTAGTGCTATTGGCGCAGGTGCTTCGCAAGATCGATGCGGCAAGGTGACGGGCCTGATAATCGTCGGCATAAAGTTTCGGTTGCAAAAGCCCGGCCACCATCTCGCAGTCGTGCCCGCGCAACAACCAAGAAGCCCGGTGGGCATTCATGTAGATGTCGTCGTCGTAAAGATCCATCACCGCCGCCTTCAACTCGGCAAGGGTTTGCGGATCCAGACCCAAAAACCGCGAATCCAACAACATCGCCGAATCCAAACGGTAGTCACCGGCCTCATTCGCCTCATAAACCAAGGTAAAACTCACCCCCAGCCGGGCAAGCAAATCATCCAGTCCCTGGTTAAATACGGTCAGGGAAATTATCCCTTCCGGCTCGCCAAAGAACTGAAGCAACGCCTCCTCCCGCTCGTCGATGGCGTCGAGAATCGCCCGCAGATCCGCATTCCGGGCGGTCAGATTGTATCGGTCCCCATGTTTCTCAAGGGTAAACGAAGCCAGCGACTCCAGCCCCAAAAACGCCACCCCAAACAAGATAAACCACCGCAGGATCATAACCAACGATCCTACAGCCATCCACCAACCCCGATCAACCCCGATCTATAAATATCGGGGATGCGATGATGAACGAATGATCAGTTCGTGATGATGGACCTCCAATTCCACCACATCCTGAAAGCCACACTGCTCAATCACAGGTTTTGGTAGCCGAATTCCCCGACTGTTTCCTATCCTGACAAGGGTTGTCTTCATGATCATAATGTAATTACGGCAAGATCCTGTGTAAAGGCCGCTCAAGTTGAGCCGAACACCGATGGCTGATCGTCCTCATCTGCCTGATCTGCCGCCAACTCCCGGCCTCGCTTCAGCCACACCGACAAAATCGCGATGTCCGATGGATTCACTCCGGAGATCCGCGACGCCTGGCCGAGGTTTTCCGGACGAATCCTCGCCAGCTTCTCCATCGACTCCCGCCGCAACGCCTTGATCGCCCGGTAATCGAAATCCCGGGGAATCTCCTCCACTTCCAGGGTCCGGGCCTTGGCGATCCGCTCCTTCTCCCGGTCGATGTATCCCTCGTACTTCAGAAGAATCTCCACCTGCCGCACCACTTCCGGCGATAGCTCCTCGGCCCGGTCGGAAAGATCCCCGTAACCAATCTCCGGACGCTTCAGCCATTGGGCCAGCGACGCCCCGTCCACAAACGACGTCCGCAGCCTCGCCACTTCCGAAACCAGCTCCCGCTCCATCGTCTCACGTTCGCCAAGCTCCGCCTCGTCGACAATCCCCACTTCCTTCGCCCGTTCCAGCAACCGCAGCCACGCATTGTCCTGCCGAAGCACCAGCCGGTGCTCGGCCCGCGAGGTAAACATCCGGTACGGCTCCTCCGTGCCCTTCGTCACCAGATCATCGATCAACACCCCGATATACGCCTCGTGTCGGCTCAACACGAACGGCGGACGTCCCAACGCCCTCAATGCCGCATTCACTCCCGCGACAAACCCCTGGCCCCCCGCCTCCTCGTAGCCCGTGGTTCCATTGATCTGGCCGGCGAGAAAAAGATTCTCCACCAACTTCGTCTCCAGAGTATGGAAAAGTTGCGTGGGGTCGGCAAAGTCGTACTCGATCGCATACCCGGGCTGGAGAAACACCGCCCGCTCCAATCCCGGAATCGAATGGATCATCTCGTGCTGAACCTCCTCAGGCAGACTGTTTGAGGTGCCATTCGGATAAATCTCCACCAGGTGCCGACCTTCCGGCTCGATGAACACATGATGCCTCGGCTGTTCGGGAAACTTCACGATCTTGTCCTCAATCGATGGACAGTACCGAACCCCCGTGCCGTCGATCATCCCCCCATACATCGCACTCCGCCCCAGGTTCGACCCGATAATCTCATGCGTCCGATCCGTGGTATGGGTCAAATAACACGACATCTGATTCGCCCCGGGAATCCACGGACGCAACGGATTCTCCGGATGTTCCACGTGGAACAACGGGTGATCTTCGCCCGGACGGATCCGATGTTCCACGTGGAACATTTCCCAGTCCTTCTTGGCCGCCCGGGAAAAGAAGGGTGGGGGAGTCTGCCCGGGTTGATGCTCCATTTTGTGATAATCGATGGAATCTTTGTGCAGTCGCGGCGGGGTCCCGGTCTTGAGCCGCCCTAACCGGAAGCCCAGTCCCCGAAAGGACTGGCTCAACTCATAGGCCGCCTTCTCCCCGGTCCGGCCCCCGGCAAAGTTGACGTCGCCAATGTGGATCTTCCCCCCCAAAAAGGTCCCGGTGGCAATAACTACCGTCTTGCTGGCCAGCCTCGATCCATCGACCAACCGCACCCCCCGCAACTTGCCCCCTTCAATCCAAATCTCGGACACCAACCCCTCGATGATCTCCAATCCCGGGATTCCCCGCATTACCGCAATCATCCGGCGCGGAAACGCGGTCTTGTCGTTCTGGGCCCGGTACGCTTGAACCGCCGGACCTTTCCGGGTGTTGAGGGTGCGGAATTGAATCCCCGAATAATCGCTATTCCTTGCCATCTCTCCCCCGAGGGCGTCCAGCTCCATGACCATGTGCGACTTGGCAATGCCTCCAATGCTCGGATTGCAGGACATCCGGGCAATCGCCCCGGGATCGATGGTGACCAGTCCCGTCCTCGCTCCCAACCGGGCCGCCGCCAACGCCGCCTCATATCCGGCATGGCCCGCCCCGACCACCACCACATCCAATGTCTTCGATTCGGTCATGGCGGGAAAATACCGCCGACTCGGTCAAAAAGAAAATCCTTTGTGGGGGAAAGAAACTTAAAGGGTCTCAAACGGACTGCGTATGCCCACCCCGGTATGTTTGGCGGTATGCAGGTAGATTTCTGTGGTCGAAATATCCGCATGTCCCAAAAGATCCTGCACATCCCGGATGCCCGTCCCGCTGGCCAGCAAATGGGTGGCGAAACTATGGCGCAGGGTATGCGGAGAAACCCGCTTGTCAAAACCGACCCGCTCCACCGCCTCCCGGATCGCCTTCTGAAACGTCACGTCAAGGATGTGATGCCTGCGGATGATCCCGCTTCGGTGATCTCGCATGAGATTGCGCGACGGCCAAAACCAGTACCACATGAATTTCTCACCCGCCCTCGGCCATTTTCGCTCCAGAGCTTCGGGCAGCTTAACCCCGGGAAGCCCCGCCTCCCGGTCGCGTTTGTACAGATCCCGGAGTTGTTTGCGGTGAGAGCGCAAGGCAGGTTCCAATGTGGATGGAATCATCGTCAATCGGCTCTTCCCGCCCTTGCCGAATTGCACGGCAAGCTGTAACCGGTCCAAATCCACATCCTTCACCCGGAGCCGAAGCAATTCGGTAAGTCGCAATCCCGCCCCATACATCAACTGGGCCATCAGACGATAGGTTCCGGACATCGCGTCGAAAAGGGCGCGACATTCTTCCTGGGTTAGCACCGTGGGGGCCTTGCGCCCTCGCCGGGCCCGACTGAAGTCGCTGAAATCCCCCGGATCGCGCTTCAGAACCTCGCGGTAATACCACCACAGAGCTTCCTGTCGAATCGCCAAATCCTCTGCGCTCAAATACGTCTTCTTCCAATCCAAGTATTCCTTAAAAACCTCGGCCACTGGATTTTTCCCTGTTTCGCGCAACCAGGAGCGAAACGTGACGATTGCCTCGCGATAAGATCTTTGTTTTTCCTTGGGAATCCCGTCTCGGAGCACCGACTCCCAATCATCGAACCGTATCGCCTCGTCTTGCATAAACCCACCTCAAGCCGTTGACGCAATCGCCCAAGTAGGCTTTTTGCACGATCCGACACCTCGCCGAAATCATAAGGGCATAAAGCCTACTTCGAATCGAAACGTAAAGCCTACCTGACTCCAGATTAGCCGTCTATAAATTTCGTAAAAACAACAAGAATCTTCTTGTGAACACCAAGCGGGGAGCTAAACTTCCTACCTTGAGTTCTGGTGACCTAGCCCAAAAGCGAGGTCACGTCAATAAACTCTGTTGGGCGGAATACTATCATGTATCTTTCAGAATCGAACGTTCGCGCCAAGGCCGCCAGCCTCAGTCCTACTCTGCTATCGGAGGCGCGGGCAGGTCTGAGCAAGACTGCGTCTCGATACAGAACCGTGTTCCTTTCCCACAGCCACAACGACAAAGATTTGGTTGAGCCGGTTCGGAAATTGCTCGCGGGGCAAGGCGTGATCCTTTACGTCGATTGGAACGACCCCGAGATGCCAGCCGTCACCAGTCCAGAGACAGCACGAAAAATCAAAGAGCGAATCGGCACCGCGAACAAGTTCGTGATGCTCGCCAGCAATACGTCATTGAAGTCCAGGTGGGTGCCTTGGGAACTGGGTATTGGAGACATCAAGAAGGGGCTACCAAATGTAGCGGTGTTCCCCGTTACCCCCGACTATGGAACATGGGAGGGCAGCGAGTACGTTGGAATCTATTCGCGCATCGAACAGGCGGATAGCGGGGAGTTGGCGGTCTTCGAGCCAGGGCAAAACAAGGGTATCACCCTCAAGGCTTGGTTGGAACGGTGAAACATGGCTGGCGTAGACATGAAACAGTTGCTTAAAGAATATTCCGAAGCGATTCGTAACGGAGATGCGGCGATGTTCGTCGGCGCCGGCGCTTCGCGGGCCGCCGGCTACGTTGACTGGAAAGGGCTGCTCAAGGAAATCGCTGAGGATCTGGGCCTCGACGTAGAGCGCGAGTCAGATCTCGTGACACTGGCGCAATTTCACCTCAATGACAGGAAAGGGCGCGATAAACTTAACAAACTCCTGGTTGATGAGTTTCAGGAGAGTCACGACCCGACGGAAACTCACACGCTTATCGCGTCCCTTCCCGTTCATACCATCTGGACGACCAACTACGATGATTTGCTTGAGCGCGCGTACGAAGCGGCTGGCAAGCGCACGGATGTCAAGCGGCACGCGGAGGATATAAACTTCACCCGCGGTCGATCAGACGTCACCGTTTACAAAATGCACGGGGACAAAACACGCGTTGCGGAGGCGGTCCTTGCAAAGGACGACTACGAGACATATCACCCCAAGCGGGAGCTGTTTTCGATAGCGTTGCGCGGAGACTTGACGCAAAAGACGTTTTTCTTCGTTGGCGTCAGCTTCACCGATCCCAATCTTGCATACATTCTGAACCGCGTTCGGCAGTTGGTAACGGTCAACGGGAGGAAACATTACTGTCTGCTTCGCGCTCCGAAAGCAGAAGATTATGAAGGTGCCGACTATGACGCCGTCAGATTCAAACACTTTCTCATTGATTTGGAGCGTTACAACATCCGGCCAGTTCTCATCGGGGACTATAATGAGATCCCGGAGATTTTGAAGGAGCTAAATCGTCGAAGCCATCTCCGTGATGTTCTTGTCTCAGGTAGCGCCGCAGACTTCGCTCCGCTTGGCGAGACAAAGTTTCACCAACTGTGCTGCGCGCTCGGGACGGCGCTCGTCAAGAACGATTTCAATATCATTTCCGGTTTTGGATTAGGTGTTGGGAGCGACGTAATCATGGGCGCGATGCAGGCGTTACCACGAAACAACGACGAGCGGCTCAAGCTTTGGCCTTTTCCCCAAGGAGTTTCGGACGCGGCGAAACGAGCGGCGTTGTGGTCCGAGTACCGTCATCGCATTATAAGCGAAGCTGGTATCTGTCTCGTCGTTGGCGGAAACAAGCTTGAAAACGGGAAAGTGATCGCGGCGGGCGGCGTTCGCGAAGAGGCCAAGATCACATGGGATTCTGGAAAGATCGTCTTGCCGATCGGAGCTACTGGTCACGTTGCAAAGGAACTTTGGGATACCGTGAAGCAAAACCCCAAGAAGTATTTCGCTGGTGCGGACGTTTCAAAGCAACTCGAAGTGCTCGGTAACTCGGCCTCTTCGGTCGAGAGCTTGGTTGAGGCGGTCATCGACATCATCAAACAACTCAACAAGTAGGAGAACTTATGGCTAGGCGTGCGTTCTACAGCTTTCACTACAAACCGGACAACTGGCGCGCCTCGACGGTACGCAACATCGGAACGGTGGAGGGAAACAAGCCAGCGACCGACAACGATTGGGAGTCGATCATGGGTGGGGGCGACGATGCAATCAAGCGCTGGATCACCTCGCAAATGAACGGCCGAACCTGCACCGTCGTTCTTGTCGGAGCAAACACGGCAAATCGGAAGTGGATCAACTACGAGATCGTCAAGTCGTGGGACGACGGGATGGGAGTCGTCGGAATCCGGATTCACGGCCTCAAGAACTCTGATGGCGAAACATCGACTATGGGGAGCAATCCGTTTGACTACATCACGCACGGCGGGTCCAAGAAGAAACTGTCCGAGATCGTGAAATGCTACAACCCAGCCGGAGCAAACAGCCAAGAGCGCTACGAATGGATCAAGACGCACTTGGCGAATGCCGTCGAAGAGGCGGTTCGCATTCGCAACGAGAACTGAGTGAGCACCGCCCAGCAACAGCATCCAGCGGACGGCGCTGCGCGCCGCCGCTGATTCTTAGCGTTCGCAAGGTTGGATGGAAGTATGGAAGGCTAAAGACGATCTTGCCGGGCGGCACAACGATGACGTGCGCCGCCTGGCCGAGTCGTTAAAAGCAAAAGAAGGCACTTCTGGCCACTGATCATGCGGCTTCCCAGTTAGGCGATCAGGCGATGGGCGCAAGGAACGGATCCGCTGGGTACACTTCTGGATGCCGGTCGTGCAAGTGCTGACCCGTGACGTTCGCCTTGACGTATGCATACTCATATAGCATATTCATGTGCATGAGAACAACCATCATTATAAAAGAAGACATGCTTTCCAAGGCCTCGGCTTTGACGGGAGTTAAAGCGAAGACTGCACTTGTCCACATGGGGCTAGAAGCCCTTATTGCAAGAGCTAGCGCGTCAAGACTCGCTAGTCTGGGCAGATCAGAGCGGGGATTGCGGCCTATTCCACGGCGCAGGGTTCCGAAATGATCCTTGTCGACACGTCCGTATGGGTCGACCACCTGCGCAATGGTAATGAGACCCTGGCCGAATTGTTATTGAAGGACGAAGTGGCATGCCATCCAATGGTTATCGGCGAATTGGCCTGTGGAAATCTCAAGCGCCGTGAAGAACTTCTGGCGCTGCTACACGCTCTCACCGCGATAGAGCGCGTATCTGACGATGAGATTCTCTTTTTCATCGAACAACACCATCTAAGCGGACTCGGCCTTGGATTGGTCGATATTCACCTTCTTGCTTCCTGCGCTATTTCCCATACTTCGCTATGGACACTAGACCGTCGGCTTCAACGAGCCGCAGATGAACTTACAAAGAAATAGGCGAACAAGGTGTTGCAGGCAATCGGCGACAAGCCGCCTCAGCCTGAACGCTTACGTTGATATGGAGCCGGCTGGCTCGGTATAGGAACGTTCCGGCCTGTTGGCCGTTGTCGGTTATGCCGTAGTAGCTCACATGGCCTTTGACCTTGCGTTTCATCCTCTTTCCGCAGGTGCGGCGTTTGACTTTGTAGTAGCCTTGCTTCGTCCACGCCGACGGCTTGGGTCCCGTCCAACTCATGGCACATGGCCGCTCATCACCTAGCGCCTCAGTTTAGACGTTCATGGAGGAGGGATTTCCAAACCTTGGAAATGGAGGGGGTTTGGGTTTCCAAAGTTTGGAAATTGGGGGCGTTCATGACCGATTTGTTGCCCAAGCGGCTACGGGTGAGGGCGGTTGGTTTCCAAGGTTTGGAAACGGAAACGGGGTGGTTTTCCAAGGTTTGGAAAACATCCGCCTTCGCTCCTTCGGAGCTACGTCGCGACACGTCCGCCTTCGCTGCTTCGGAGCTTCGTCGCGACAAGAGTTGCGGGGGGTCAGGGGGAGGGGAGGCCGTCGATGGGGTGGACGAAGAGGCCGGACCTTAATTTGGGTTCGAACCAGGTGCTTTTGGGGGGCATGATCTGGTTGGCGTCGGCGATGGCGATGAGTTGGTCGACGGTGGTGGGGAACATGGAGAAGGCGACGGCGGCGCGGCCGGTATCGACGCGTTTGACCATGCGTTCGATGCTGTCGAAGCCGCCGGCGTAGGCCATGCGGGGGTCGGTGCGGGGGTCGTCGACGCCGAGGAGGGGTTGGAGGACGCGATCCTGGAGGACGCTGACGTCGAGGGCGGAGACGGGGTCGGCGTGGGGGTCGGGGGTCCAGGTGAGTTTGTACCAGGTTTGATCGAGGTACATGCAGCAGGTGCCGGGGGCGGTGGGGCGGGTTTCGGTGGTGGGTTCGAGGTGGAGGATGGTGGTGAGGCGGGCAAGGAACTGGGAGGGGGAAAGGTCGTTGAGGTTGGCGCAGGTGCGGTTGTAGGCGATGACGTTGAGGTGGGAGGCGGGAAAGAGGACGGAGAGGAACCAGTTGTATTCTTCGTGGCCGGTGTGGTGGGGATTGGCTTGGCGAAGGGCTTGTCCGGCGCGGGCGGCGGCGGCGGTGCGGTGGTGGCCGTCGGCGACGTAGGCGGCGGGAACGGATTGGAAGGCGTCGACCCAGCTCTGGGGATCGGGGAGTTTCCAGACGGTGTGGCGGATGCCGTCGATGGCGGTGAAGTCGAGGAGGTGAGGGGCTTGGGTGGCGGTTTGGATGCGCTGGTTGAGGTCGGGTTGGTCGCGGAAGGTGAGGAAGATGGGGCCGGTGTTGGCGCGGGTGGCGAGGACGTGTTCGGTGCGTTGGTCTTCGACGGGCTTTTTGGTTTTTTCGTGTTTTTTGATGAGGTTGTTGTCGTAGTCGTCGATGTGGCAGCAGGCGACGATTCCGGTTTGGGTGAGGTGGCCGAGGCAGATGCGGTAGAGGTAGAGGGAGGGTTGGGGATCGGGCTGAAGCCAATGGTTTTGAAGGAAGGTGTGAAGGTTGGCGGCGGCGGTCTGGTGGTCGAGGCCGGGGGGGGAGTCGGGGGGGAGATCGACTTCGGGACGTTCGACGTGGAGGAAGCTTTTGGGGTTGGCGCGGGCGAGTTCGCGTGCGTCTTCGAGGTCGCCGACGTCGTAGGGGAGGCTGGCGAGTTCAAGGGCGACTTCGGGGTGGGGGCGATAGGTGACGAAGGGTTTGATGCGCATGGGAGTTCCTTGGTTGGGAAAGGGGATGGGTATACCAGAGGACGGGAGGCCTGTCGATGGCGGGGTCAGGTCCGGGGGGCGGCGTTGGGGAGGGCGCGTTGGATCGCTGCGAGGAGGTCGTCGCGCCGGAAGGGTTTCTGGAGGAAGTGGCAGGTGGTCGGAGAGGGGTTGGCGGGATCGAGGTATTGGTCGGGATAGCCGGAGATGACGATGGCGGGGAGATCGGAGCGGATGTGGCGAAGCCGCTGGATGAGGTCGAGGCCGGAGATACCAGGCATGACGAGGTCGGTGATGACAAGGTCGATGGTGGAGAGGTGTTGCTGGTGGCGCTGGAGGGCTTCGTCGCCGCTTTCGGCGAGGAGGACGGTGCAGCCGAAGGAGCGAAGGATTTGTTCGGCAACGCGTTGGACGGCGAGTTCGTCTTCGACGAGGAGGATGTTGAGATTTTGAGTGAGGGGAAGGGCTTGAAGGGTGGCGGGGGGCGCCTGTTCGGCGGGGGTGGGGGGCGGGCAGGCGGGGAGGGAGATGTCGAAGCGGGGCCCTTTGCCGGGGTGGGGTTGGGAGGGGATGTGGGCAAGATTGTTGCGGACGATGCCGTAGACGACG
>DAOLCW010000004.1:0-72776 GCA_035327665.1 Kiritimatiellia bacterium | reverse complement strand
GTTCGCGGGAGCGGGTCCGTACACGCTGGCTAACGGAGAATCGATTGCCGCGGGGGCGACCCACACCTACACGCTGACAATGTACGCCCAGCTCAGTGCGGCGGTGCTCGAAGGCACCGAGAGCGTGAGCTTGTGCGAATTGGATCAAGGCGACTTTATTCCCGGTCAGGGCCTGTTCAACCGTGCGACCTTGGTCTACGGCAGCGGTCCGATCTCGATTGATGTGGATGACTGCGGGAATGTGCCGCCCTTCCTTGTGCAGGAAAAAGTTTTTGTCGGTGTCAGCGACATCGATGGTGGCGGTAATTTCACCTCGCATTATACCGTTGTCGTGCGAAACGTTGGTGGACAGTCTGACACCTATAACCTCGTTGAAAATCCATTGTTCGATAGCGAGGTTACCCTTTTGGGCGTCGTGGTCACCAATCATGTCAATCTTGCATTGGTGGGTGCCCCTCCCTACACCTTGGCGACCGGAGAACCGATCGCGGTTGGAGGCATACATACGTACAATCTCTCCTTCAGCGCTCAACTCAGTGCTGAGGCCATGGATGGATCGGTGACGGTGAGCGAATGTGGCGAAACCTCGCAAGATCCCGTCGCGGGCGAAGGTTTGTTCAATGAATCCATTCTGACCATGATTGCCTCCGGCAATGTTGTTACCAATGAAGCTTGCGGGAATCTTCCTCCCATTCCTCGATTTGAGGTGGTCAAAGAATTGATTAGCCCTCTCGGTCGTCCGGCCATTCTTGGCGAAGAGCTTGTCTTTACCTTGACCGTGTCCAACACCGGTGAGGTTGACTTGGGCCTGGTGCCACTCGTCGATACCTATGACACGACGCGACTGGAATACGCATCATCCGTCCCCGCGCCGGATGGCGTGGTGCCGGGTACATTGACGTGGAATGATCTTGGCCCACTCTTGGTAGGCGATGCCGTTGTCGTTACCACACGTTTCGCGGCAATCAGCGTTGGTATTGAAACCAATACCGTGGTTGCTTCGCCGTCGACCACCAATGGCGTTCCCTTGCCCCCGCAGACGTCAAGTGTGCCTCACGAAGCGCAGACCCAAGCCATTACCGGCTCGGTCTTTGAAGATGCCAACGCCAACGGCATCTTCGATCCCGAAGACCTGACCAACGGACTTGCCGGAGTCACCATCAATTTGTACGACGCCCAGACCAATTTGATTGCATCGACTTTGACGGATAGTACTGGTTTCTATGCATTCACCAATCTGCTGCCAGGTGTTTACATCATTGAGGAAATTGATCCTCCGGGTTACTTCAGCACGGCGGACACCGATCCCCCGAATGACAACCTCATCACTGTGACCTTGACGTCCGGAGAGGATTCCACCGGGAATGACTTCCTTGATGCCCGTTTCGCCGCAGTCGGTGACTTTGTATGGCGGGACTTCAACGACAACGGCATTCAGGATTTCAACGAGCCCGGCTTCAATGTTCCCCTCCGTTTAACGTTGTTCGATGCGACCAGCAACGTGGTCGCGGTGACGACGTCAACCACGGCTGGGGCCTATGCGTTCACCAATCTGTTCCCGGGATCATACTTTATCCGGATCGATTTGCCTCCGGGATCGCGGTTGAGCCCGCAATTCCAGGGCTCCGATCCGGCCCGGGACAATGACTTCAATCCGTTGAACAACCGGACCCCGATCTTCCCGTTGCTTCCCGGCCAGAACAACACCAATGTGGACGCGGGCATCTACGTCTTCCAGATTCTTGCCCAGGTCGAAGAGGTGTTCGGGGTCAGCGATGGCAAGGTTAACCAATTGGTGTGGAGCACCGAATCCGAATTCGGAACGGCTGGCTGGCTTGTTGAACGTGAAGTGGATGAAGGCACCTTTGTCCGGGTCAGTGACTTCCTTCCTGCCGGTGGTTCCCTCAGCGCCGGGGCCACCTATCGTTGGCCGGATCACGACACAATGTCCGGCGAAACCCATCGCTACCGGTTGGTCGAAGTCGAAGTGGATGGGGTGGAGCGTGTGTATGGTCCCTATGAGATTCAGTATCCTCGTTCCTCCCGCCGGGGCACTGCCGCATTGGCTGGATCCTTCAGCTTGGATGTGAAGGATGCGCCGGTTGCCGAGTCAATCAAGGTCTCGTCACGTACGCGCTCGTCGTTGTCGTCGGCGCCGGCCTCCGCAGCCAAGGTATCCGTGCGCGGTGATCAATGGGTGGGGGTCGGAGTGGCCGACCTCGCCGCGATCCTCGGGATGGCGGACTCGGCCCTCGCAGAAACGCCATTGCGGGTGAGCCATTTGGGACGCGATGTACCGGCGGTCCGAACCGGGGAGGGGGATCTGTACTTCTTCGCTCCTGCTTATGCATCGCTCTACACGGATGAGAATGTCTTTCAGGTGAGCCTCGGGAAGGGACTCGATCTGCCGGTACTCACTGTGGACAGCGCGGACTCCGCTTCGTCCGCCACGTTCGTGGAAACCCTGGTGATCGAAGAACAAAAGATCCTGCGGGCGGACTTGGTTCGCAGCGATGATGAGGATATGTGGCTGTGGGCGCATCAGATCAGTGGATTTAGCTCGCCCTTCACGACGTCGGTGGACGTGCCGGGTCGCAAGAGCGGAACCACCGGTTCACTTACCGTGCGGCTCAAGGGATCTAGTCCGCACGCTCATGCCGCCGAGGTGAGCTTCAATGGAGTGATCCTTGGGCAGGTTCAATTCCATGGACTTGAGGTCATCGAGTCCACCTTCGAGCTTTCATCCGGTTCCTTCGCGAGTGGGAACAACCAGATTCGCGTAGCCGGGATCCCGCCACAAGCAGGCGTCATGAATCACTTCTACATCGACCGGTTCAACGTGACCTACCACCGCGAGTTGGTAGCCCAATCCGACCGCTTGGTTGCCGATGTCCAAGCCGGCCCGGTTGAATTGCGAGGGTACAGTTCCCCGGATATCGTGGTGCTCGACATTACCGATCCCCTGCAGCCGACGCGACTTACGGGAATGCAGACCCTTCAAGGCGCCGGCGGCTATGGGGTCCGCTTTGCCGCTCCGCAGGCGATGCGTCTGTTCTCCACGGTAGGACCGGTTGCTGCTGACGATCTTACCGGTTGGTCCGGTGATACGTTGCGGGATTCTGTGAACCATGCCGACGTGCTGGTCATTTATGCCTCCGAGCTCCAAACGGGCGCCCATGCCCTCGCTGCGGATCGTGCGGCCAAGGGCTTGCTTGCGAAGGCGGTGTCCATCGATGACGTCTACAACGCCTTCAATCACGGGATTCGTGATGCCCGGGCCCTCCGCTCCTTCCTTGGATATGCCTACCGGCAATGGGAAACCGGACCGCGGTATGTGGTACTGGTTGGCAGTGGTTCACTGGACTACCGTAATTTCTCCGGACACGGCGACAGCTTGCTTCCTGTGCCCGCCGCACTGGGTTCTTCCGGCCAGTTTGCTTCCGACCAAGCTCTCGCCGACATCACCGGAGATGGAACGATGGATCTGGCCATCGGTCGTATTCCCGCCCGTTCGCCCGCAGAGTTGACGGCCTACCTCTTGAAACTGCAAGCGTTTGAGCAGGGTGGGGAATGGCGTGAACGCGCGTTGATCGCCACCGACAACCGCGATTACGGGGGTATTTACATGGATGATGCCAACCGCCTCGCCGCGCATCTTGCCGGGCGGACAGTGGATCGTGCGGACATGGAAACACTCGGCGTAGCTGGCGCTGCTTCGGCCTTGCTCCAAGGGTTGAATGACGGGCGCGAACTGGCCTTGTATATCGGGCATGGCAATCGCCTTCGCATGGCCGAAGAGGGTATTCTGCGAACGCAGGATCTTGCCCAGCTCAACAATACCGACCGGGCGGGTGTCATCGGCGCCTTGGGTTGCTTGATGGGCTCGTTCAGCATTCCTGGCTCGCCGGGTATCGGTGAACAATTGATTACCCGCAGTGGAGGCGCAGCGGCGGTATTCGGTTCCGCCTCCATGGTCAACAATCTCGACGGCGTCAACATGGCGGATGCGTTGCTCGAAGCCATTTATGGCCAAGGTGAAGCCCGGCTTGGCGATGCTTGGGTAACTGCCCTGAATAGCCCGGCAAGTCTGTTGAGCCGTGATGCCACCGGGACCTATCAATTCCTCGGTGATCCATCGATTGCCCTGGGTTCACCCTATGCGCCACGCGGAGGGCCAGCTCCGATTCCTTCACGAGGAACCTATGAAGAATGGGCGTCGTGGGCTTTCTCCCCGGCATGGCGTGATTTGGGTTACGCAACCGGTCCCGACGATGATCCGGATGGCGATGGTATGACCAATTGGGAGGAATTCATTGCCGGTACCAATCCGATGGATCCAGACTCTGACTTTGTCGTGGTTACCGTAAAACCTTTACCGGATGGGACGGTTCAACTGTCCTGGCCGGCGGTTCCCGGTCGGTTGTACCGAATCGAGCGAGCGCCATCCCTTGGAGTCGAGTTTGAGGTTATCGCCGATGATCAAGTGGCTGATCCGCCGGTTTCCGTTTGGATTGACGCTCAAGCCAATGGCAACCAAGGATTTTACCGGGTCGGCGTAAAATAGACCCGAATCCCTTCGATTAGCTGTCGAATGTGAAGCGTGCCACGGGTTACCCGTGGCACGCTTTTTTTACTTTCTCATCCGAGGGGAGAGGGATGTTGGGGGGGGGACCTATCATAAATGAAAATCATTTTGCGGTTCTGTGACCCCACGGTTTCTTTATGCAGCTCGAGTAAAACGCTGAACCGTGTCGGGGTTTCCCCTAATCAAATCGCCCGGTGACGTTATGATGAGGAGGTCTGATGGACGCGTTAGGGCGTTAAGCTAACGTATTCAACGTATTGCAACAGAGCCGATTTGTTGTCGGGAGTATTCGCAAATTCATCTCAAATTGATCACCCAATGGCCCCGGATATTGGCAAGGAACCTGCTTAATAGTTCAGTAGATCAAGGAAGTCAGGAGAGCAATACATGAAAACAACGGCACAAACAGCTCACAGAGGATGGTTCAAGGCCAGCCATCCCATCGCGATCTGGGCTATTTCTGCGATGCTTTTCGTTGGTTCCGCCTCAGCTCTTTTCGCCAGTGAAGTCAAAGTCCACATTACCAAAGACGGTTTCTACCGGGTAAGCGGTTCGGACCTCGCCCCGTTGTTTGGCGTGCAAGAGACTGAACTTGCGGCCATGTCGCTGGCCGTCTTCAACCTGGGGCAACCCGTGGCATCCGTGCGTGACGGTGCAGACGTTATATTTTATGGACATCGCTTTGAAAACATCTACACCGACGAGAATGTGTACTGGGTCCGGGTAGGTACTCCGGTACTACCGGAAGTGATTACCTTGGGGGCCGGTCAATCCCCGTTCGCCCCTTCCTTTTCCGCCAAGGTTCGTGAAGAGCGTCAACTGATTGCCCGTGCGGATTTAATCCGGGGCTCCGAATATTTGGGCGAAGATCCCTTGCTCTGGAGATTGTTTACCAGCGGGTTGGCCAGTCGCCAGTACAATGCTCCTTTCCCGATGACCATGGTTGCCCCGAATACCGGCGGAACATTGACCGTGCGGTTGAAAGGCGCGACCGACACCGCCAACCGTTATTATCATGCGGCATCGATCACCTTGAATGGAACCCTTCTTGGCACGATTCATTTTGAAGGGCTTGAAAGCAAAGCCGAGACCTTCACCGTTCCGGCAGGCCTCTGGAGTTCGGGAAACAACACCGTCCGAATTCTTAGCACGCCTCCCGCCGGCACCAGTTTCGATAGTTTCTACCTCGACTACATTGAAGCGGACTACCAACGTCTGCATACCGTTGAGCATGGTCAGTTGTCGCTGGTGGCCGCAGGATCGTCGATCAAGGTGGATGGTCTGACCGGGACGGATGTGATGGTATGGGATGTTACCGACCGATGGGCGATTCAATCGCATGCCGGGGCCTCGGTGATCCCCGACGGCAGCCTGTGGTCGGTCACCTTCGCCGCGATTCCGGAGCGTCACTATGCTGTTCTGCAAAAGGGCAGCGAATATGCCCCGAGTCGCCTCGTGTCTCCCGTCTACCGCAATCTTCGCGATCTCTCACGGGAAGTCGACCACCTCACCATCGCTTGTGGCGACCTTTATGACGCCGCCCAACATTTAACGGACTATCGCTCCAGCATGGGGCTTGAGGCTGAATTGATTTGCGCAAACTCAATCTATGACGAGTTCAATTTTGGTATTCGCGATGCCCGTGCGATTAAAAACTTTCTCGCCTATACCTACCACCATTGGGCGCTGGCTCCCCGTTACGTCGTGCTCGTGGGCGATGGCTCCTTCGACTACAAAGATGAACTCGGATTTGGTGATTCGCGTATTCCCGCCTTCCCCGTCGTGTGGTTCTACGGCATGTATGTTACTGACGCTCCTTACGGTGATATTTTTAATGATGGTTTCCCCCGCATGGCGGTCGGCCGCATCCCGGTAAACTCCGCGGCGTCGGTTTCAAATTACATCGCCAAGTTGATCGAGTATGAAGTGGGCGGGGTCTGGCGCGATAATACCCTCATTTCCACCGACCTCAGTGACTTCGCCGGAAATTATCTGGAAGAAGGCAATCTCCTTCAGCAAATCATTACCGACCGTACGGTGGTCCGGGCCGATATGGATTTGATCGGAGCGGAAATGACCAGGGAGCAGATGTTGGATGGGATCAATGCCGGCAAGGAAGTTGCCGTGTACATCGGTCACGGCACACCCAACGCGCTTTCGCTCCAGTCGATTCTGGTCACTGCCGACACCGCATCCATGACCAACCGCTCGGCTCCAACCGCATTTTTTGGATTGGGTTGTTTGATCGGCACCTTTGGCAATCCTGGTTTGACCAGTATTGGCGAAGGCTTTATCGAAGCTCAAGGGGGAGCTTCGGCGATGATCGCCGCTGCGACCTTGATTTCCGTTGTCGATGGTCGCGTCATGATTGAAACCATGCTTGACGAATTGTATCAAAACAACCGCGACCGGATGGGGGATGCCTGGTTGGCCGGGCAAGCCAAGCTTTCTGAGTTCGGGCTCTTCCCCGCCTTCAACGGTTTCCAATTGCTTGGAGATCCTGCCATGGCGGTGGGCAGTGCATCCTCGCCCCGCCTTGGGGCTCCTTCTCCGGTCATGGGTAGCTATGAGGAGTGGGTTGAAATGACCTTTCCTCCCTCCCTTTTCGACCATGGCATGCTTCCCGATCCTGACGAGGATTCCGATGGGGATGGGTTGTCAAATTACCAGGAGTATCTGGCCGGGACCGATCCTTTGAATGTTCACTCCTCCTTGCAGGTCGTGGAACTCAAACGACTGGTGAATGGCCAAGTCGCCTTTGAGTGGCCTTCAGTTGCGCAACGCACTTACCGTCTAGAATGGTCCTCCTCCATCGGTGGACCCTATCACGTTCTTGCCGACGACATCCCGGCCACGGCCCCGGTGAATCAATTGATTCCCACCGGATTGCCACCACAGGCCAGGTTCTTCCGGGTCGCCATTCCTTGATTTGGCATACATTGGAAAGGCAGTTTGCCCCCCCTTTTTGCCGGTTGGGACGGACCGTATGAGATGTGCGATTAGTTCTGTACACGCTCTGGGTGTGGATTGGTGAAACCCCCCGTGATTTTAAAGGGAAACCGGTTCATCTCTTGGTAACATCGGACTTGATGTTTACTCCCAAGGCCTTTAGCATCCCCGAATGAACCGTTGTGCCATGGCCTTGAGCCGCGCCGCTTTCATCTCTCGTATGAGGAAAGTGATAATGCATTCACCGAAGGGGCATCCGAAATGAAGTCAAGAAAGTGTATCTCCATGATTGATGGGCAGAGATTGACCTCTCCATGGCTAACGTCGATGATCCTTGTCAGCGGCCTTTTGTTCTCGGCCTCCGCCCACGCTAACTTCATTACGGGGTTTGCATGGAACGATCTCAATGTCAACGGGATACAAGATGTCGGGGAGCCGGGTATCTCCAACGTTGTCGTTCAGTTGTTCGAATTTCCCTCCTCCAACATTGTCGAAGGTGTGGTCACCGATGCGGATGGGATTTACATCTTCACCGATGTCGCAAACGGGTCGTATTTTCTCCGGTTTTTCCCGCCTTCCACCTTCAGCATCACGACCAACAATGCAGGAGGAGATCCCACCTTGGACAGCGACATCAACTCGGCGGGCCAGACGCCGCCGTTTGTTTTTGACGGAACACCGGTGGAAAATCTCGATGCAGGCTTCTTCCAACTCCAGCCCGGAATTTCCCTAACCAAGCTCGCCAATGACGCCCCGGACGGGGAGCCTCTGTTCGTTACCAATGGTACCATCGTTACCTATACGTACATCGTTACCAATACCGGGAATGTGCATCTTTCCTTTATCGGGTTGTTTGACGACGTTTTATTTCCGGAAGGGGGGGACGATGTGGTGGAGTTGGCCAACTGCTTCGATCCCGAAAACCCGGAATTTATGGCCCCTGGTGACGTCATTGTTTTTACCACCCAGACGGTGATCAATGCGAGCGTGACCAACATCGCGTTTGTAGAGGCGTTGGTGATCGACTTCAAGACCTGCGACTTGCTTGGTGATTTCGACCCCGTCACGGCGGAAGACGATGCGGTGGTCATCGTGGTCACGCCGGGATTTACCCTGGAAAAGGACGTGACCGAGCCAGAGGGGCGGGCTGCCGCGATTGGCGAATCGATTGTATTCACCATCACCATCGAGAACACCGGTGATGTCGGATTTGTCACCGTCCCGGTTGAAGACACCTATGATACCTCTTTCCTTGCCTTTGTCGGCGCAGTCCCGCCCACCATCGATACGGTCAACGATGGAATCATCAACTGGGCGAATGTGGGTCCCTTACCGATCGGGGCAAGCACCAGCCTCGTCGTGACGTTTACCGCAGTGGCAAGTTCCCCCAATGCCCAAACCAACCGGGTTGTGGCCTCTCCCACCACTCCTCCCAATGTGCCGGGGACACCTCCTCAAACCAATGACGCGCCGTATGAGATTCGTAATCCCGGCTTCGGCCTGATCAAGTCGGTCATCAGTCCCTCCGGCCGTGCGGCCGGGGTAGGGGAAGATATTGTATTTAGTATTTCGGTTCTGAACACCGGCGATGTCCCCTTGGTTACGGTTCCCCTGATTGATACCTATGATTCATCGTTCCTCGATTTCCAGTCCGCGAGTCCTTCCGCAGATAGCGTCGGTGGAGGCGTACTGGTTTGGAATGATTTGGGATCGTTGATTCCCGGCGCCAGTACATCCGTGGTTGTGACCTTCACGGCCCTGGCCAGCACAGATGGATTTTCGGAGACCAACACCGTCGTGGCGACTCCGACCACACCGCCCGAGCTTCCCCCGGTTCCCCCGCAAACCAACGATGTCCCCTACGAAATCAGCAATCCCGGCTTTCTGCTGACCAAAACGATTCTCTCTCCCTTGGGACGGGCGGCTGCGGTGGGCGAACCGATCCAGTTTTCGCTCAACATCGAAAACACGGGCGATGTTTCGTTGGTCACGGTTCCGGTTCAGGACACCTTCCTGCCCGCGTTTCTCGGGTATGAATCAGCGGTGCCTCCGGCTGACGATATTGCCCCCGGTGTCTTGACCTGGAATGACATTGGCCCTCTCCCGGTCGGTTCCAGTACCTCGATTGTCGTCACCTTTACCGCACTGGCCACAACCGATGGTTTTGCCGAAACCAACCTTGTCGTGGCTTCGCCCACCACCCCTCCCGATCAGCCGCCGGTCCCACCTCAGACCAACGAGGTTCCTTACGAAATCAGCAATCCCGGGTATGGTTTGTCCAAGACCCTCGATGCGCCGATTGGCCGGTCCGCCGAAGTGGGGGAGACCCTTCAATTCACGCTGACCGTAGTCAATACCGGGGATGTCACCCTGGTTACGGTGCCACTTACCGACACCTTTGAGCCGGCCTTCCTGCTATTTAATAATGCCGTGCCCGCTCCGGACGCCTCGGTTGCCGGAAGCCTCGTCTGGAACAATCTCGGTCCCTTGCCTGCAGGGGCATCCACCTCGGTGATTGTCCAATTCACCGCAGTGGCAAGTTCAGGAGGAGGGGATCGAACCAACCGCGTGGTTGCCGCCCCGACCACTCCCCCGGGTCAGCCGCCGGTTCCGCCCCGCACCAATGAGGTGCCCTATCAGATCAGCAACCCCGGGTATGCTTTGATAAAGACGTTGATTTCACCCGTAGGCCGGGCCGCCGCGCTGGGGGAACCGCTCCAATTCAGTCTCTCGGTGATCAACACCGGCGATGTGGTCCTTGTCACCATTCCGCTGGTGGATACCTTCGATGCTTCCCTCCTCGAATTTGCCAGTTCGGTACCCCCGGCGAACAATGTGGCCCCGGGATTGGTCGGCTGGGTGAACCTTGGCCCCTTGAATCCCGGCGCGACAACCTCAGTGGTGGTCAATTTTACCGCAATTGGAAGCACGGTGGGCGAAAACCGGACCAATACGGTTGTTGCCACTCCGACCACGCCTCCGGAATTCCCTCCCGTACCTCCCCGAACCAATGAAACCCCCTTCCGGATCAGCGATCCGAGTTACCTGTTGACCAAATCGGTTATATCCCCGGTCGGACGTGCTGCTGAAGTTGGAGAAGCGATCCAATTCAGTCTGACCGTCCAAAACAATGGAGATGTCGATCTGGTCACCGTGCCTCTAGTTGACTTCTACAATTCGGCGATCCTCGAATTCGTCAGTTCGGTTCCCCCGGTTAACAATTCCCTGCCCGGGAGCCTGGTGTGGAACAATGTCGGACCCTTACCGGCAGGGGCTTCGACTTCGATCGTTGTCAATACAATCGCATTGGCGAGTACGGTCGGCGCGTCGGAAACCAACCGGGTGGTTGCTGCTCCGACTACACCTCCCGATGAGCCTCCGGTTCCGCCGCAAACCAATGACGTGCCTTACCGGGTCAGCAATCCCGGCTATGACCTGATCAAGACGCTGGTATCCCCGCTCGGTCGTCCTGCGGTTGTTGGAGAGCCGGTTGTATTCTCTTTGAGCGTCGTGAACACCGGGGACGTGGTTCTTGTCACCGTTCCCCTTGAGGACCTCTATGACCCAGCCTATTTTGCCTTTAGCACAGCCACCCCTCCGCCCAGCGATCCCGCTCCCGGTGCGTTGGCCTGGGATAATATAGGTCCGCTGCCACCGGGTGCATCGACCGGTGTCGTGGTCACCTTCACCGCGCTACAAGTCACGGTGGCTCCGGAGACCAATGCCGTAGTTGCCCGTCCCACCACGCCTCCGGATGAGCCTCCCGTTCCTCCCCGGACCAATGATGTTCCCTACGAAATCATGACGCTGACCATAGGCGATACGGTTTGGCTCGATCTCAACGGCAATGGGATTCCCGATGAAAACCTCGCCGTGCAAGGATTAAACGGAGTGACCATCCGGTTGCTGGATGTGACCGGGGGGATAACCAACCTTGTGGCAACCACGGTTACCTTCTCCAATACCAACTGGCGCGGATACTATATCTTCACCAACCTGCCGTTTGCGAATTATGTGGTGGAAGTCGATTTGTCCTCCGTTCCTTCGGCCAATCCGCCGGGGGGTGGCTTCCCGGGCTTGCCTCCGGTGCCGTTGATCCCGACCACTCCGCTTCGGTATACTATTCCGCCGATCCCACCCTCGGGCATTTTTCTTGATGCCGATTTCGGATTCTTCCCCGCTAGTCCTACGGCGGTGGAACTGGTTTCCTTCACCGGCACTCCGACTGAGGAGGGGATCCTGCTTGAATGGGAAACCGCTGCCGAGTTGAACAACCTGGGCTTCCATCTGTACCGGGCAGGAGATGTAAACGGTTCGCCGGTGCGCATCACTCAGGGATTGATCGATGGAATGGGAACGGGTGAAGGACAGGCTTACGCCTGGTTGGATAAAGATGTTGAGTCCGGCCAGACCTATTACTACTGGTTGGATGATATCGAATTCGACATGACGACCAAGCGTCATGGTCCAGTCAGGGTTAGCCTTGCCGCTGCCCGTGCCGGGGTGATTGCCTCGCTTAACGTCAAGGAATCCGGGCTGTACGTGCTTCCTGCGCGCACGCTTGCCAATGCCGGAATCGAACTCACGGCGGTTTCGCCTTCCCGCCTTCAAGTCCTTGTCGGGGACGAGCCGGTGGCGGCCTATATTCTCGCGTGGGGCGCCTCCCTTCGGCCCAACGATGCGATTCTCTTTTACGTGGATGCTTCGATCGGATCAGGTGCCGAGGTCGCATTGACGGAAATGGATGATCCTGTGCATATGCTCGAAGATTATGCCGGGCCGACATGGTCGGATGGACAAACCTGGGTCGGTTCGATGGGGAATGACCAATGGTTGAGGATCCCCGTTTCTCCCGCATTCTCCCAATATTTTGTCAGCGGTCTCACCACCGGCAATGCCTGGGTACTCGATATCTCCAGACCGATGGCTCCTGTGCTTCTCTTCGGCGCCGAAACGTTCTGGGACGATCATGGAACCGGAATCTATTTCAGCCTTCCCGATCCTGCTGCTACTGAGGCCGTTGTGGTAGGGGATCACGGTCTCAAGATCATTGACAGGGTAAAGCCGGGAATGTGACATTGTTTCCGTTGTGAACGGAAATCCATCCCCGACAAATAACCACGGACCAGGTCTGAATGCCTGGTCCGTGCTATGGGAAGAGGGGTACCGGACCGAGTCGATTTCCCGCGTGATGTATCAAGCTCAAGCTCTACTTGAGTCCGATGCGGTACTTGCCATGGGGATCAAGATCGCCGATCCTGACGCCCCTCGAGTCATTTTGAATATGCGGGTGTCGGTTCATCCTGAACTTGCCTTGAATATGCGTACGGCCCTTGAGGGGTCGCTGATCGGAGCGGGCGGGGGGCTTTCGGGACATTCCGGATTACAAGTGGAGTGGCAGGGTGAATCCCCTGATGAACGGTCTACGCGGCGTGAAACGGGCGAGGTTCTGGAGATCCCACTGCGGTCTTCGGAGGAAAATAGCCACCATGCCTTTTGGATGTGGTTGAAGCCGGGCCGAACATTTGATGAACCTGCTCGCTCGTTCGTGGATCGTTTCACACTTGTGGTTTCCGGGATGCTGGCCGGATTGCAGAAAATTCGGGACGTCTCGCGTCATGACCCCTTGACGGGACTGTTCAATCGCCGCGGAATACAGCATGAGTTAAATCGGATTTGGAACTATCTGGATCGTTATGGAGGTGCTCTCAGCATCCTTTCCCTGGATGTCGATCATTTCAAGTTGATCAACGACAGCTTCGGTCATGCGGTTGGTGATGATGTGCTACGGGATATCAGTCAGCGACTATCCACCTGCGTGCGAACCACCGATTGTGTCGGACGATTGGGCGGAGATGAAATCATCATCCTTCTACCCCGGGCCACGTTGACGCAAGCGGAGGCGCTCGCCCAGAGGATCCTTGATGAAGTCCGGAAAACTCCTTTTCTCACCATTGCCCAGAGCATCCATGCCACGGTATCCATCGGACTATCCACGTGTGTTCCGCGCGAAGATCGCGTTGATTCGGAAACGTTGCTTCGCCAAGCCGATCAATCCCTGTATATGGCCAAGGCGGAGGGCCGGGACCGCCTTCGATCCTGGAAGGGATCAGGCTCTGAAGCGATGACCTCATCCCGTGCTGCTGACGCGACCGATCCTCTGGAATCGCGCGCGGAGAAAAACGGATGGAAGGGTCGAATTCTTGTTGTTGATGACGAAACGGGGATTTGCCGGGTTCTTCAGGGATTTCTTGGCCGGGAAGGTCACGAGGTGGTCACCGAACAATCCGCGACCGCCGCACGGGCTCGCATCCGGGAGGCCAAGCCTGCGTTCAACCTCGCCTTGATCGATGTCAACCTCGACGGTGAAAGCGGACTTGATCTCGTCAATGACCTGGAACGAATGGATGAAGCGATGGTGAAGATCGTCATGACCGGTCAGGCAACGATGGAAAATGCCATCGCGAGTTTGCGGGCTGGGGCCTACGACTTCATCGAAAAACCTTTTAATCTCGATCATTTATCCAGTTCTGTGCAGCGCGCCTTGGAATACCATGCGCTGATCAAGGAAAATCGAAACTATCAGCATCAATTGGAAAGCATGGTCCGGGCCCGCAACCGGGAATTGTCCACCGCGTTGACTCAGCTTAAAGAATCCCATGCCTTCACCCTCAATGCCCTTTCCGCCCTGCTTGATGCAAAAGAAGCCGCGACGGGCGAGCACAGCTATCGGGTATCTAAAATGTCCCGGTTACTTGCCCAGCGCATGGGATTGCCGCAGAAGCTCGTCGATGAAATTGAACACGGAGGCCTCCTGCATGATATTGGTAAAGTCGGTGTTCCGGATGCCATTCTTCTTAAACCCGGCCAGTTGACCGAGGAGGAATGGACGGTCATGCGCCAACACCCCGAAATCGGGTACCGTATTCTTGCCCGTCGCCCCCATCTGGCGGAAATTGCTCAAATTGTCTATCAACATCAGGAGCGATACGATGGATCCGGCTATCCTCTTGGCCTCAAAGGCGAAGAGATTTGTCTGGGCGCACGGATCTTTGCCATCGTTGACACCTACGATGCGATCCGTTCCGAGCGGCCCTATTCCCCTTCACGTCCCGCTGACGTTGCCGTTAAAGTTATTCAGGAGGGTTCCGGGTTGTTTTTCGATCCGAAAGTGGTTGAAGTGTTCGAGACCTGTTGGAACGAGTTCGAGGAAATCGGAAAGTGGTCGAATCCCCCCGCAGGTTGTGGCACGACACCTTGATGTCGTTCACCGGGTGATTGCGCGAACCTTTTTGAACTCGAAAAGATGCGGCCAGTTTTTTCCCGTCATGAAGATTCGGCCGGTTTCCACATCGTAGGCAATGCCGTTAAAGACCTCTTCGACGCTGGAGCGGAGCGCGGACGGATGGAGGTCGGGAAATGACCATCGTCCGGTGACTTCCCCGGTGACCGGATCGATCCGGACGAGATCGTCGGTCATGAAGAGATGGGCATAAATCTGTCCGTCGATTGCTTCCAACTCATTGAGACGGAACAACGGGCGCCCTTGTTCGGTCACAGAAAGGCGCCGGATCCGCTGCATGCTTGCGGGGTCGTAAAACCGCAGGGAATCCGTGCCGTCGCTGACCACCAGTTCCCCGTTCAGGGTGGTCACCCCCCATCCCTCACCCTCAAAGGGGAAGGTTCCAAGAAAGGCGAGGGTTTCGAGGTCGTAAACCAGCACCACCTCCTCCATCCAGGTCAGTTGGTACAGACGGTTGCTGTACACGGTCAGCCCCTCACCGAAATACTGGGGGGGCAGCATCCTCCGTTTGATGACCCGTCCGGTTTCCAGTTCCACCTTGCGCAGGGAGGATTGCCCGTATAACCCGGTGCTTTCGTAAAGGAATCCGTTATGGAACAACAGACCCTGGGTGTAAGCCGTCGGATCGGTGGGGTAGGTCGCGACGAGTTCGAAGCGCTCCTTGAGGTCCGGGGCAACCGGGGCATCCTTGCAGGCCGCAAGCAGGGTCACCGAGGCAATGGCCAGCCGGAGAAGAGCTTTGAACAGGGAATGAGCCGGAGGTTTTTTCATGAGCGCCTTTTCTGATACCGTTTTTTAAGGATCGCACAAGCACATTCATCGCGGAAAGGCCTGCGATGGGGGGAAAACCCTCGCGATTGCGGAGGGCATGGGTTGTGGTATAGTTTTTCGCATGAATTATTCGACCCAGACCGATCTCGCGACCTCCCGGGACGGGGTCTGGTCCATGTTCGACCGGATCGCCCCCCGCTACGATTGTATCAATCGGCTTCTTTCGTTTCGCAAAGATGTGGTCTGGCGGCGGCGGGTCGCCCGGCTGCTTCCAAGGGAGCGGGAGATTGAGGTGTTGGATCTCGCTACCGGCACTGCCGACCAGCTTTTCGCCCTCGTCGACCGGGGCTTAATCATCCGGCGGGGGGTGGGAATTGACCTGTCGGAGAGAATGCTTGAAGTCGGCAGGCGAAAGATCGAAGCCCGCGGGTTGGGGGACCGGCTGGAGTTGCGGTCCGGGGACGCCATGGCCTTGCCCTTCCCCGACCAGAGCTTCGACGCGGTGACCATGTCCTTTGGAATCCGGAATGTGGTCGATGTCCTCGAGACCCTAAAAGAAATCCGTCGTGTCCTCCGTCCGGGCGGACGGGCCCTGATCCTTGAATTCTCCATTCCTCCTTCGGTTTCCATCCGGCGCTTTTATTTTTGCTACCTGCGCTGGACTCTGCCCCTGCTCGGAAGAGTCATTTCCGGCGATCCCTATGCCTACCGGTATCTGAATCTGACCATCGAAGACTTCCCCCATGGTGCGGCCTTCTCCGAACTCATGCTGAACGCTGGTTTTGCCCGCGCGTCGGTTCACCAGCAAACCCTTGGAATCGCTGCGATTTACGAAGGCAACTGTCCGACCCGTTGAGCGGCCATGCCCTCCCTACTTCCAGATTGGCCGGCCCTCGAGCAGGCGATACGAAAGAGATTGGCTGAAGCCTTGTCCGGTTCGATGGTCCGGGTTGAGATTGAGGTTCCCGATACCGATCCCCTGGCCTGGCTTTCCGCCCGCCGGGATAACGTCAGACTCTACTGTTCCGATCGCGAGGACCGTCTATCCATTGCCGCTGCAGGCCGGGCGGACTGGCGGAAAGGGGAGGTGTCCGGAGATCCCGCCGAGCCCCTTGACCTCATTCAGGCAGCGCTGGCCGACCTGCCCCCGGGCTGCCGTTATTACGGAGGGGTGCGGTTCGATTCCGGTCGCCCGCCCCGGGGGATTTGGCGTTCGATCGGGGGGTACTTGTTTGTGCTTCCGGAAATGGAATTGATCCGCGGCGAGGGCCGCTGCTGCCTTGCCCTCAACCTCCGGGCCGGGGAAGCCGGGGATGATCCGTGGCCCCGGATCCGGTCCGCTCTTGATCCATGGACGGTAGCGATCCAGCCCGGGGCACTTCCGGGTTTTCGGATTCAGATCAATCGACCCGGATGGAGAGGGTGGCGGCGACGGGTCGCCCGGGCCCTCGAGGCCATTCGCGCCGGACGGATTCGCAAGCTCGTGCTCGCCCGCCGCAGTTCCTTTTGGTTCGCCCGGAAACTTTCCCCGCTCGGACTGCTTGCCCACATGATCGACCGCAACCGCCGTTGCTATCACTTTGGTTTCCTGTACGGAAACCACCTCGCCTTTCTTGGCCTGACCCCGGAGCGGTTGTTTCTTCGCGACGGGGACCGCGTGTTCAGCGAATCGGTCGCGGGAACGGTGCCCCGGGGTGCGGATACGCAGGAGGACGATGAGTTCGCCGGGCAGCTCCTTCATTCGGAAAAGCTCCGGGTTGAGCAGCAGATCGTTACCGACCGGGTACGCGCCTCACTCGAATCCGTAGGGGTCGAGGTGACCCGGATCCATGGGCCGGACATTCTGCGTCTGGACCGGCTGCAGCACCTGATCACCTCCTTCGAAGGTACGCTTTCGACGTCGGCATCCTCCGCTGATCTTCTCCGGGCTTTGCATCCCACTCCGGCGGTGGGTGGCCATCCCCGCGAAGCGGCCTTGGAACTTCTGCGGGCCATCGAGCCCTTCGACCGGGGCTGGTATACCGGACCCCTAGGCTGGATCAGCCGGGATTCGGCGGAATTCGCGGTGGCCATCCGGAGCGGATTGATTGCCGGACGCCGCCTTCTCGTGTATGCAGGGGCAGGATTGGTGGAGGGATCCCGGCCGGAAGAAGAGTGGGAAGAAATCGAGCGGAAAATGAACCAGTTTTTACAAAGGATATCCACAACGTGAGCGCGGGGCTGCCTCCACCGAACCGGAATGGGTTATGGGCAAGGCTGGCCGTCGAGGAGCTGCTTCGGCTCGGAGCGGGTCCGTTCATTATCGCTCCGGGGTCGCGATCCAGTCCGCTTGCCCTCGCCGCGTTCGATCTCGCTTCGTCATCCATCGTGCATTGGGATGAGCGCGGGTGTGGATTCCTTGCTTCGGGCTGGGCCCGTTCGTCGGGAAAGCCCCCGGTGGTGATCACCACCTCCGGCACCGCCGTGGCCAACCTTTTCCCCGCCGTGGTCGAGGCATCGATGGAGCACCTGCCCCTGATTCTGCTCACTGCCGACCGCCCGCCCGAGTTGCGGGAAACCGGAGCCAACCAAACCATCGACCAGGCCCGGATCTTCGGAACGTACGTCCGCTGGTTCTGCGATCTTGGGCCGCCGGACATCGCCACCCCTCCTTCCCAGGTCTTATCGGTCGTAGACCATGCCATGTGGATGGCCACCGGGCGGACCCCCGGTCCGGTTCATGTGAATATTGCCTTCCGGGAGCCCCTCGCTCCGGTTCCGGTCGAGGATGGGACTGCCGAGGCGTGGGAGAACCTCTCCGCGTGGCGCTCCCAGACCGGCCCGCTGGTCCGGCATGCTCCGTCCCGTTTCGCTCCGTCCGAACGGGAAGCCCGCTCGCTGGCCGCACGGCTCTCCGCGGAGGAGCGGGGAGTGATTGTTGCGGGGGGTGGCTTGAGTCTGGCCGCCCGTTCCGCCCTCTTGAAGGCGGCGGTCGCCCTCAACTGGCCGATCCTTCCCGACGTCACCTCCGGTCTCCGGCTGGTCGATCATCCGTGGGTGATCCACTACGCCGATGCCATGGGGTGTGGCGGTTTCTTTGACGACCACCTCCCCCGGGCGATTCTCCATGCTGGAGGGCGGATGACCTCCAAGCGGATCACCGCCTTCCTCAACCGGAGCGGGGCCCCTTTGCATGTTCTCGTGGGAAGGCACGGGCACCGGATCGACCCCGAGCGTGGCATTCATGAATGCATCGATGCCGATCCCGAATGGATCGAGAATCTGTTGGGGATTTGGGAGGAGCAGGGCCCATGTCCCGACACCCCGGAACGGATGGGAGCGTGGACGCGCAGTTGGTCCCGGGCCAACCGGCAAGCCGGGGACATCCTCGACGAAAACCTCGGGCCGGGAGCGGTCCTTTCCGAACCGGGGGTTGCCCGAATCGTTTCGTCGGAAATCCCTCATGACCATGTGTTGTTCCTCGGCAGCAGCATGCCGGTGCGGGACATGGACCTTGCCGGTGTGCCCGGTTCGTCGGCATGGACCGCAGCCAACCGGGGGGCGAGCGGGATCGACGGAACCGTCGCCAGCGCGATCGGATTCGCCAACGGGGCGGGGGCCAAACTTACCCTTGTCCTCGGCGACCTCGCCCTCCTGCATGATCTAAATTCCCTCGCCCTCGCCGGTCGTCTTCCTCAGGGAGGCGTGATCGTGGTCGTCAACAATAACGGTGGGGGCATCTTTCATTTTCTTCCCGTCGCTGAGCCCACCGAGCGGTTCGAGACCTTGTTCGGCACCCCGCATGGAAGAACCTTCCGCTCCGCCGCCGACCTGTTTTCCCTTCCCTATCACCTCGCCACCGACCCCGACTCCTTCCGCTCGGCCTACCGTTCCGCCGCCGCCGGCCGTGCATGGACCTTGATCGAGGTACAAACCAACCGAGAGGCCAACCTGCAGTTGCATCGTGATCTCACCACGGCCCTCGCCCGTTGTGGATCGTCCGCCTCCGACGCGCCTGCGTTTCCATCATGAACGACGACGCCTCCCCTCTGCCGCCCTGGCATCTCGTCACGGTTCACGGCTTCATGGGCTCCCCGTTCGACTGGGATCCCGTCCTCGCCGGCTTGGACTCCGGAATCGCCGCCACGTCGGTTTGTTTGCCCGGACATCAACCCGGGAACGCCCTCGCCGAGGGCCATAGTTTAAATGAGGCCTTGAAGGCATTGGTCGCGGCGATTTCCCGGGTGGACCCTTCCCGCCGGCTCGCCGTAGCTGGCTATTCCATGGGGGGGCGGCTGTTGCTGCAGGCTCTGGGCTCCGGACTGATTTCTCCCGAGGCGGTCCTTCTTGTGTCCTCCTCGCCGGGCCTCGAAGACGCCCGCGAGCGAACCGCCCGTCGGCGGGCGGATGCTCAGTGGGCCGCTCGCATTCGTTCCGAAGCCTGGAGCGGACTGCTCCGGGCCTGGTATACCCAGCCGGTCTTTCAAGATCTCCTCGACGATCCCGTCCAGTTCGACGCGCTTCTTGCCTCCCGGATGCCTCTCGAGGCATGCCGGGAAGGTTTGGCGAAGGTCATCGTCGGAATGAGCCCCGGCGAGCTTCCCTCGATGTGGCATCGCATCCGCCGCCTTTCCATCCCACTCCTCGCGATGGCGGGAGAGCGGGATGCCCGCTATGTGGACATCGTCGAGCGGGTCCAGCGCTTGAGCCGGGGGGCCCAAGCGGTTATTGTACCCAAAGCAGGCCATGCCTTGCTCCGGGTCGCCCCCGGAGCGGTGGCGAAGGCAATCAACCATTTTTTGCAAAGGAGCTGAACATGTCCCTTCCCGACTGGAAATCCGCTGGAGACTTTACCGATATCCTTTACCACAAGGCCGAGGGCATCGCCAAAATCACCATCAACCGGCCCGAGGTGCGCAACGCGTTCCGGCCCCTCACCGTCATGGAAATGATCAAGGCCCTCGAGGACGCCCGCGAAGACAATGAAATCGGAGTGATCATTCTCACCGGACAGGGCGAAAAAGCCTTTTGCTCGGGCGGCGACCAAAAGATCCGGGGCGATGCCGGCTACGTCGACGGGAAGGGAGTGCATCGCCTCAACGTTCTCGATTTTCAGCGGCAGATCCGGACCTGTCCCAAGCCGATCGTGGCCATGGTTGCCGGTTATGCGATTGGGGGAGGGCATGTGCTTCATGTCATGTGTGATCTGACCCTTGCCGCCGACAACGCGATCTTCGGGCAGACCGGACCCAAAGTCGGCTCGTTCGACGGAGGATTCGGCGCCTCCTACCTTGCCCGGATCGTCGGGCAAAAGAAGGCCCGCGAGATTTGGTTCCTGTGCCGCCAATACAATGCCCAACAAGCGTTGGACATGGGCTTGGTCAACACGGTGGTTCCCTTGGCGCAACTCGAACAGGAAACCGTGCAGTGGTGCCGGGAAATCCTCCAGATGTCCCCGCTGGCCCTCCGCTGCCTCAAAGCCGCCCTCAACGCCGACTGCGATGGTCAGGCCGGTCTCCAGGAATTGGCCGGCAATGCCACCTTGCTCTACTACATGAGCGAGGAAGCCCAGGAAGGCAAAAACGCCTTTGTCGAGAAGCGCAAGCCGGACTTCAGCAAGTTCCCGCGCCGGCCTTAACCTGAGGTCCACACGTGAAGAAAGTATTTACGGACCCCAGCGTTGTGCCCTGTGACATGATCAAGGCCCGTCTCGAAGGGGAGGGGATCCCCGCCATGCTCAAAAACGAGCGCGGGTCCGCGCTGGCCGGAATCGGAAATCCGATTCCGTTTATGATCTCCATGACCTTCGCGTGGCCGGAAGTCTGGGTCAACGACGAGCATGAAAACGTGGCGTTGTCCTTGATTGCCGCCATGCAGGCCCCGGAGGAGGTTTCTCAAGCCCCTTGGATCTGTCCCCGGTGCCGGGAAACCATCGAGGGTCAGTTCACCACTTGTTGGAAGTGCGGCTACGACGTGCCGCTGGATGAGGAGAATCCCTGAGCCGGCAAACTCGGTTGGCATGATCAGCTAGGGCGAGGCTTCCTGCCCGCCTCTAGAGGGTCTCGCCGAGCCGTAATCAAGTGTTGGTATAGGTCTACGTTTCTTAACCCGGTCTAATCAAGGGCGTTTCTCGGTCGGCAGGCGTTCTCCAACCATTTTCCGTAAGCCTCTTCCTCCATCTCGCCCGCGGCAAGGGCGAGCGTGTTGAGCAAGGCCTCTTCTTCTGGACATTCGAGTTGATACCCGTTGAGTTCGATAAAAAGTCCAGCCGCGACAAGTCCAGCCCGTTTGTTGCCGTCGAGAAAGGGATGATTTCGGATGATTCCTGATGCGTACGCGGCTGCCATGTCAAAAAGGGAGGGGGCTCCGTAAGCAAAAAGTTGTTTCGCCCGATAAACTGCGGACTCCAAAAGTCCTTCGTCCCGGATGCCTGGCAGCCCTCCGAAACGCGCGACCATTTTTTCGTGTAGGGCGATGCAGTCTGCCACCTCAACCCAACGAGGCTCGTTCATTTGGCCAATTCTCGCAGAGCGTTTCGATACCGATTCATGAGATCGTCGACGATATCCATTTTCTCGGCAAAATCGCTATGATCAACGGTCACCCGGATCGAATTCTCCGGGGCCTCGGTCAGATACAGGGTGTCGCCTTCCTTGACCTTGAGGGTCTGAAGGGTCTCCTTGGGCAGGATGATTCCGTAGGAATTGCCGATTTTGCGGACTTTGGATTTCGCGCTCATGTAACAACAATAGTTATAACGTCTTGATCTGTCAAGTCGTCCCTGGATTGAACAATGCGGGGAATTCGGGTATCTCAAATGATGTGCAGGTTCTTCGCTCCATGATGGCTCTTTGGTTGGGCTTCTTTGTTTGCGTCTTTCCGATCCTTGAGGTGTCCGGAAATTCGGGGGCTGGATCTACCTGTTGTTGCGTGGTGACCGTTTCGTTGCCGACCGACTGTTGCGCCAGCGGACCCGAACCAACCGGGATCTGCGCGTCGGCTTGCCCCTGCTGTTTTCATCCCGCTCGCGAAGAAGCTCCGCTCGTAGCGACGGTAGCCGGATCTGATCGACCGGTTGGCAACGGATGTTTGCTCCGAATTGAAAACCCCGCCGGATGGTTGCTGCCGTCCGATCAGGCGGTTCATCCCGTTCGCATCACGTCCTCCCCGCCCGCGCGGGGACAGATCTATCTGCTGAAATGTTCCATCCTTTGCTGATGTTCTCCCTGGTTGTGTCGTTGGCGCTTCACCACGGAGGAGATCAAACATGCGTACGCATCTTTATGGATGGATCATTTTTATCGTTCTTATCAATTTCACGCAATCCGCGCAAAGCGGACTTGCAACATGGCTGGCCGAGGTTGACCGGCTGAATCCTGCTGTTCGGGCCGCCGAGGCTCGATGGCGGGCCGCTGAGGCAAGGGTCGCCCAAGCGGGCGGGGGGTGGCCGGACCCCATGGTCGGGGTGAACCTTGAACGATCGTCGACCCGGTTCGACGACGTGATGGCGTATGAGTACATGGTGGAACAATCGCTGCCATGGCCGGGCCGGCTGAGGGTGGAACGGGAGGTTGCCCGGCTCGAGGGGGAGGCGGCCGGCTTCGAGTTCCTCGAAGTTCGTCGCCAGGCCCGGGCGGCGATTACGGCGGCGGCATGGAACCTGTGGTACCTCCGGTCCGCCGCCAATCTGGCGGCGGAAAATGCCCGGTTGACCGGACAACTGACCGATGCGGTCCGGATTCGTTTTGAATCCGGGGATGCCCGCCAGACCGACTGGCTGCGGATGAGGATCGAGCAGGAGCGGGCCGCCCTCGATGCGGAAACGATGGCCGCCGAGGGGAAGGTGGCGCTGGCCCAGCTCAACGCTCTCCTCGATGCCGATCCCGCCACGCCGCGTTCGACCGATGACCTGCCGCCGCTTCCGTCCCTCGATCTACCGGTCGAACAACTCCAGGAGGATGCCCGTCAATACTGCTGTATCCTGATGGCGATGGTCTGGCGGGAAAAGGCCCGCGATCTTGCCCGCCATGCCGCCCGCCTCGAACAGAGGCCGATGCTCTCGTTGCAGGTTGCGGCCCGGCAGTTGGAAGGTTCGGGGTCGATCGACGAAGTGGATACCGGGGTGGCGGTGAATGTGCCCTGGTTGTGGTCGGGCCGATACAAGGGCATTCGGGCCGAGGCCGAGGCGGACTACCGGATGGCTCAGGCCGAACTGGAAGGCGAGGTCGCAATGACCCTGACGGAAATCCGCGAGCTTTACACGGTGGCCGAAACCCGCAAGCGGACGATGGAGCGCTATGAGGCGTCGATCCTTCCCGAAGCCCGGGCCTTGGCCGAAGCGGTTCGCGAGGCCTATCCCGCTGGCGCGGCTTCCGCTGCGGATGTGATCGAGTCCCTCCGCCTCGTTCTCGATGCGGAGACGACGTGGCGGCGCGAAACCGCCGCCTATGCCGCCGCCCACGCCAAGCTCATGGCGGTGGCTCAACCCTGGACCCCCGACGAAGTCCTGACCGGTCTTCCCCTTGAACACTGAGGTATTCTTATGAAAAAACATCAACTCCTATGGGTCCTGCTGGCCGGTCTCGCCCTTGGCTATGGCCTCGGCGGGCTGCGTTCATCCCATGATGGCTCCGATGCGGTCGCCGGGGCCGGCGATGCGGAAACGACCTACACCTGCTCTATGCATCCGCAGATCCGCCAACCCGGGCCGGGCTTGTGCCCGTTGTGCGCGATGGACCTGATCCCGGTCGGTGACGATGCCGCCGATGCCGGTCCGAGGGCGCTGAAAATGTCGGATGCGGCCCGCGAACTCGCCCGGATCGAAACCGCTCCGGTGGTCCGGGGGGAAGCCCGGGCCGATCTCCGGGTTGCCGGAACACTTGCCTATGATCTCGCGCGGGTCCGCGAGGTGGTCCTGCTGGCCGACGGACAACTCCGCGTCCTCCATGCCAACGTTCCCGGCATGGCGGTGGCGGCCGGCGATCCGCTGGCCGAGGTGTACAGTCCGGAGGTGTATGCCGCCTCCCGGGAACTCGCGGTAGCCGGGTCGCCTCCGGTCGCCGAGGCCGCCCGGCGCAAGCTGCTCTTGCTCGGTATGGAGGAGGCGGAGATCGACCGCATCCGCAGCAGCGGCGGCGATGTCCCCGAAACGTTCACGGTACGCAGCCCGGTGAATGGCGTGGTTACGGATCTTGCGATTCGCGAAGGGGCGTGGGCGATGCGGGGGGCCCGGCTGCTTGAGCTCGCCGACACCTCGGTGATCTGGGGCTTGTTTGATGTCTACGAGCGTGATCTTCAGCATGTACGACGTGGCGAGGGGGCGCTGGTGGATGTCGAGGCCTTGGCCGGAACCACCTGGACCGGCACGGTTTCATTTCTTCCCGCCGATCTCGATCCCGGAACCCGGAGCCTCCGGGCCCGGGTGGACCTTCCGAACCCCGAGGGCGCGCTCAAGCCGGGGATGCTGGCCCGGGCCCGGATGGATGTGAAGGTGGCCGATGATGTTCTGCTTGTTCCGGCCACCGCCGTCCTGCAGACCGGAAAACGGGCCGTGGTTTATGTCCAGTCGCCCGAGGATCCATCGATCTTCGAGGGCCGGGTGGTGAGGGTGGGGCCACGGGCCGGGGATCAGGTGGTGATCCTCGACGGACTGGAGACGGGTGAGCTTGTGGTGTCGCGGGGCGCCATGCGGATCGACGGGTCCCTGCAAATCCTCGCCAAGCCGTCGATGATGAGCCTGACTTCGGAAGGAGCGGCGATGCGTCCGCAGATCCATTGTCCAATCGCCGGGGGACGGATTGATCCCAAGGACTTCGTGGATTATCAAGGGTACCGCATTTACTTTTGTTGTCCCGGTTGTGACGACGAGTTTCTCCGCGATCCTGAACGGTATCTTGAAGAGATGCGCGCTCAAGGTATCGAGCCGGAACGAGCCCCGGTGGAAGGAGGCGGCCATGACCACGCCCATTGAGCGGCGATCCGTTCTTGATGCCTCGCTGCGGTTCTGTCTGGAAAACAAGCTAGTCGTATTTCTGCTCGCGGCGGGGCTGGTGGTGGGAGGGGTGCTTCATGCCCCGTTCGACTGGGACCTTGCCCGCGAGTTGCGCGATCCGGTTCCGGTGGATGCGATACCCGACATCGGGGAGAACCAGCAGATCGTGTTTGCGGAATGGATGGGGCGGTCGCCGCAGGACATGGAGGACCAGGTCACCTATCCTCTGACCGTGGCCCTGCTCGGGGTGCCGGAGGTCAAGACCGTGCGCTCGATCTCGATGACCGGCTTCACCACCATCTTCGTGATCTTCAACGATGATGCGGAGTTCTATTGGACCCGTTCGCGCATCCTTGAACGGCTGGGCAGCCTGCCGACGGGAACCCTCCCCGACGGGGTCCAGCCGATGCTCGGTCCCGACGCGACCGCCCTCGGCCAGGTCTTCTGGTACACCCTCGAGGGGCGGGATGCCGACGGCAATCCGGCGGGGGGCTGGGATCTTCAAGAACTGCGAAGCCTTCAGGACTTCACGGTGAAATATGCCTTGCTCGCCGCCGAGGGAGTCAGCGAAGTCGCCTCGATCGGCGGCTACGTGAAGGAATACCAGGTCGATGTCGATCCCGGAGCGATGAGGTTGCGGGGGGTCACCCTGATGGATGTCGTGGATGCGGTGCGGGCTTCGAACCTCGATGTCGGGGCGAACGTGATTGAGGTCAATCAGGTGGAGTATGCGGTGCGCGGGGTAGGGTTCATCAAATCGGTTTCTGACCTCGAACAAGCGGTGGTAAAGGTGGTGGATGGGGTTCCGGTGTACGTGCATCACGTTGCTTCAGTGGGACTCGGCCCCCAATTCCGCCGGGGCGCTCTCGACAAGGAGGGCACGGAAGCGGTCGGCGGGGTGGTGGTGGTGAGGTATGGAGAAAATCCCCTCGCCGCCATCCAGAATGTGAAGCGGAAAATCGAGGAAATCGCCCCGTCGCTTCCTCGCAAGACCCTCGACGACGGACGGATCAGCCAGGTCACCATCGTTCCGTTCTACGACCGTTCCGAGTTGATCGGGGAAACCCTCGGGACCTTGAATCGCGCGTTGTACGCCCAGATTCTCGTGACCTCGATTGTGGTCCTGATCATGGTCCGGCATTTCGCCAGCTCGCTCCTCATCGCCCTTGTGATGCCGATGACCGTGCTCGGATGCTTCATCGCGATGCGTCAGTTCGGCATCGATGCCAATCTTGTTTCACTGGCCGGGATTGCCATCGCGATCGGCACCATCGTGGACATGGGGATCATCGTTACCGAGAACATCCTCCGGCACCTTGGCGAGGCCGACCGGGCGGACCGCGAGGACCGGGCCCGCCGGCTCGACATCATTCACCGGGCGGTGACCGAAGTGGGGGGGGCGGTGCTGACCGCGATCGCCACCACCATCGTCAGTTTCCTTGCCGTATTCACCATGGAGGCGGCCGAAGGCAAACTTTTCAAGCCGCTGGCCTACACCAAGACCTTCGTGCTGTTCGGTTCGGTGGTGGTGGCCCTGACCATCCTGCCTGCGTTGGCTCATCTGTTTTTCCGATCGGGACGGTCTGCACGAACTCGAACCGGGGGCGGGGGGATCTTGGCCTACCTTTGCGCGGGCGGGCTGGCGGTTTTACTCGCTTATGACTGGATGCCCCTCGGACCCGACCGCGGAATCGCCCGCAATACGTTGCTGGTCGGTCTGCTGGTCGGTTCCGTGCTTGGACTGCTGCTGTTGTACCAGCGGCTGTACCCAGTCATCCTCCGCTGGTGCCTCGACCACAAGCGCGCGTTTCTGCTCATCCCCGGATTCATCATGGTGTTCGGTCTGATGGTCTGGCTCGGCTTCCCGAAGCTTTTCGGATGGCTTCCCGGTTCGGTCAGACAATGGAAGCCGGTGGTTTCCCTCTATCATGCCTTCCCCGGACTCGGTCGCGAGTTTATGCCCCCGCTCGATGAAGGGGCCTTCCTTTACATGCCGACCGCCATGCCTCATGCCGGGCTCAACGAAGTTCTCGACCTCATGCAAATCCAGGACATGGCCTTCTATGCCATCCCCGAAGTCGACCTCGCGGTGGGCAAGCTCGGACGTGCGGAAAGCCCGCTCGATCCCGCCCCGGTGTCGATGATCGAGACGGTCATCAACTACAAGGATGAGTTCCTCGCCGACGCCTCGGGGCGGCGGCTGACCTTCGCGTACGACCCCCGGGAAACCGATTTGTTCCGCGACGCCGCAGGCCATCCGCTTCCCGCCCTCGACGGGGAGCCGTACGTGGTTCAGGGCAAGTTCCTGCGCGACGAGGAGGGACGACTCATTCCCGACCGGCGTGGCCATCCGTTCCGGCAGTGGCGTCCCGCCCTCGATCCCGAACTCAACCCCGAACGCGAGGAGTGGGCCGGCATCCGCTCGCCGCGCGACATTTGGGACGAAATCGTCCGGGCCGGCCACGTCCCCGGCATGACCTCAGCCCCGTGGCTCCAGCCGATCTCAGCCCGGATTGTCATGCTTCAAAGCGGTATGCGGGCGCCGATGGGGTTGCGGGTGCTCGGCCCCTCGCTCGAAGCGATTGAGGCGGCGGGGATCTTGCTCGAGGAAGCGCTCAAGGAGGTGCCGTCGATCAACCCCGCCACCGTGATCGCCGACCGGATTGTCGGCAAGCCCTACCTCGAAATCCATCCCGACCGGGCCGCGCTGGCCCGCTACGGGATCGCGGTCGCGGAATTCATGAACATAATTGAAGTTGCGGTGGGTGGCCTCGAAGTCACCCGGACCGTCGAAGGCCGGGAAAGGTATCCCGTGCGTGTTCGTTATGCCCGCGAAACCCGCGACTCCATCGACGCCCTCGAGCGGCTGTTGGTTTCGACCGCCTCCGGGGCGATGGTCCCGCTGAGTCAGGTTGCCGAAATCCGCTATGTGCGCGGACCCGACATGATCAAGGGGGAGGACACCCGCCTGCTCGGGTATGTGTTGTTCGACAAGCACCCCGGCCATGCCGAAGTCGAGGTGGTTGAACAAGCCCGCGACCTCCTTCAGGCCCGGATCGCTTCCGGTGACCTCGAGCTCCCGCCGGGAGTCAGCTACACCTTCGCCGGGAGCTACGAGAACCAGCTCCGGGCCGCCCGCAAGCTCGCCCTCGTCGTTCCCTTTTCCTTGTTCATCATCTTCCTCATCCTTTACCTCCAGTTCCATCGCATTCCCGTGACCTTGTTCGTGTTCGCGGGGATCTTCATGGCGTGGTCGGGAGGGTTTATCCTGATCTGGCTGTACGCGCAGGCCTGGTTCCTTGATGTCGCCCTGTTCGGGATCAACCTCCGCGACCTCTTCGGGGTCCATGCCATCAACCTCAGCGTCGCGGTATGGGTCGGGTTCCTCGCCTTGTTCGGAATCGCCACCGACGACGGCGTCGTGATGTGCACCTACCTCGACCAACGGTTTAAGGACGCGAACCTGTCCACCCGCGAGGAGATCCGGGCCGCCGCCCTTGATGCGGGCATGAAGCGCATCCGCCCCTGCATGATGACCACCGCCACCACCATCCTCGCCTTGATTCCGATTCTGTCTTCGACCGGCCGCGGGGCGGATTTGATGATTCCCATGGCCATCCCCTCATTCGGGGGCATGCTGATCCAAGTGTTCACGACCTTGATGGCCCCGGTTCTGTATTGCGCCTGGAAGGAAGCCTCGCTGCGGTGATTCCGCCGGCTTACCAGAAAGTGGTAACCGCCCAGGTGTAGAGAGGGATGCCGATGGCAATGTTCAGCGGGAAGGTGATCGCTAGGGCCATCGCGGTGTAGAGGCCGGGACTGGAGTCGGGAACGGCATTCCGCATGGCGGCGGGAACGGCAATGTAGGACGCGCTTCCGGCGAGGATGCAGAACAACACGCTGTCGCCAGGACTCATGCCGAGAAGGTAGGCCACGATCATGCCGATCATTCCGTTAAACAGGGGCAGGGCGAGGGCGGATACCACGATGAACGATCCGGCCCGGCGAATTTCCCCGAGCTGGCGGGCGGACATCATCCCGATATCCAGCAGAAAGAAGCACAGCATCCCTTGAAACAGGTTGTCGGTAAATGGTTCCATGGCTTCCCAGCCGCGAGAACCGCTCAGCATCCCTACGAGCATGCTTCCGAGGAGGAGAAAGACCGAGGAATTGGTGAGGGCCTCCCGGACCAACACGCGTTTTTTAACGCTGGGCGAGGCGATGTCCCCGAACTTGCGGGCGAGGATCACCCCGAGAATGATCGCGGGTGATTCCATGAGGGCCATCACCGCGACCATGTAGCCGCCGAACGGGAGGTCGATGCGGATGAGGAAGTTCATTGCGGTGAGAAAGGTCACCGCGCTGATCGATCCGTAGGTGGCGGCGATCGCGGCGGCGTTCGACACCGAAACCCTTTTCCGGAATAAAAAGAAGGTGTAAACAGGTACGACCGCAGAGAGGGCGATGCCTGCGAGCACCGCCTTGAGGGCGTCGATGCTGAGGCCGCTTTCGGCGAGCTTCACTCCGCCCTTGTAGCCGATGGAGAGCAGGAGGTAGAGGGAGAACAGCTTGACCAGTGTTTCAGGGATACTGAGGTCGGACCTTGCCGCAACCGCCGCCATCCCGAGCATAAAGAACAGGATGGGGGGTTGCAGCAGGTTGTCGAGGACGAGCTGGAAATCCACTCGTCCTATTCCTCCGGCTCCACGTCTTCACGATCGATGCAGGCGTGGGGAATCAGTTTTTCGTACTCGGTTACGCTCGCTCCGGCGAGACACTTCTCAATGATCTGCTTCCCGAGAGGATGCAGGTCAGGGTGAATGAAGTTCTCGAGCTGGGAGTGGAAGAACTCGGTGAGCTGGAGGGCGCCGAGATCATAGGCGTCGGGTCCAACTTCCTTTTGCAATTCCACCCGGAGCATGATGCTGGGGATGGTCTGGCCTTCCACGGTGATGGTCTTGAGGGCATAGCCGAGGAGCGGGCAGCGGGCCGCCACGACCTGTTCGTCGCTGAATTTCGCCCCGCCGCGGCGGGCGATGTATTCGCGGGCGATCCACTGGGGCATGAAGCCGGTCTTCCACGCCCCAATGTGCTGGTTGGGGCAGAGAATGTAACGGACTTTGGGGGTGTCGAGGACCTGCTGAAGGAGCAGGTTGGCCTGATCAACCATCCGCCCGGTGGCGAAGGGCCAATAGGAACCGACGCCTTCGGAGCTCATGCCTTCGGTGGCGACGATGCTGGGATTGGCATGGCCGCGGGGAGCGACCAGCCGCCACAGCCATGCGAGGGAAGCGGGGAGGAGGTGGAACATCCCGATGATCCCGTAGGAAGGCTTCTCCTTGGTGCAGGGCGGGGTGCGCACACCGAAGCTCCGCACATCAACCGATACCGCGCCGTTGACGATCCCGGGCACCGCCTTGCGGGGAATGATGACCCGGGGATTCGGACAGGGTTTGCCGGGCTCATCCTGGATATGTTCCCAGATGAGGGCGGTGCTGCCGGGTTGGGCCTCGATGTTGAGGAAGAGCAGGGGCTCGGAGGGATGAATGGTCATCTCTTCAAGGTGGGGGTCAATCCCGTACTTGGTGATGTGGTTTACCCGCACGAACCATCCCCGCTCCGCGTCCATGAGGGCGAGGCGGCCGTCGCGGCGGGCGAGGGAGGGGTGGCAGAGGGCCATGTCATCGGTGACCGGGCGCAGTTCGCAGTTGCGGGGCATCACGATGGTGCGCTTTTCTTCGGTGTCGATGTTCTCGCCGAGGAGGAGACTCCCATCCTTTTCGCGGTGGACCTGCTCGAGCATTTCGCTCTTGCCGCCGCCGCTCGCCCCTTCATGCATGATGCTGATTTTGTTCGCGTAGGGAGTGATGACCTGGACGGTCGAGCAGTGGGCGGTGACCCATTTTTCCTGTTCGCCGAGGTTGAGGAGCACGCCGTAGATCCCCTTCTTGGCGCTCGGTCCGGGATAGAGGTTGTAGCTGAACAACTCATGCCGGTTGTCGCGCCGGTTGTGGACGACCATCTGCTTGCCATTGAAATGGGTATGGCGGAAGACCGGGGCCACGTAGATCACGGCTTTGGGGTTGAAGTTGTGGGGGACCGAGTCGGCGTCGAGAATGCCTTGGAGCAAGGCGAGGCCGAGGGCGAAGAAGCCCGCATTGGCGGGGGCGACCACAAGCGCGTCGGCCCCTTTACCGGGAGCCCCGGCGAAGAACGGGAACAACGCGAGTTCCTGGGTCTTCAACCATTCGAAGGTCTCGGCACGAAGGGTGTCGAAATCCTTCCCGTAAAGCTCATTGAAACGGGGCTTGTCGGTCGGGCGCTCATCGGCAATCACCATGCAGTCGGGATCGCGGCGGCGCATGTAGGGTTCGGTGTAGTTGGCGGCGATGCCGTTCTTGACCCGGCACACCTCAACTTCGACCACCCGGCCCTTTCCGGGCACGTCGTAGGCGACTTCGTGAATGCCGTTGACGGCATCGCGAATCGCGAGGTTGAACAGTTCGGTCTTGTTGTGGGCCACGGTGTAGCTGGGACAGGCGGCGAGGACCTCCTGGAGGGCGGACGGGATTTCGAACTCGATATCTTTTAACTTCATGTTTGCATTCCTTTTCGGCATAAAAAAAAGACTGAACCATCCATCATGGACGCTTTCAGCCTCACTTTCCAACCGCTCCCCCGGGGGCTCGGCCGGAACTTGCAACACGTTTCTCTTCGCCAGCAACCCACCGGACCAAGACAGTGTCCCGAGCCGTTTGATTGCTAACTTGGGGGTGAGAATTAAGGATCAGGGACGAGTTGTCAAGCGGGAAGGGAAAGTTTTCGGTCGAGGGTGAACAACACCATGCGTTCCCCGGATTTTACCGAGATGTCGGTGTAGAGGCTGACCACGGAGGCCCCGAGGGTGTCCTGGATCAATTGATTCAGCATCGGGCGGGCTTTTTCGATCAGTTCGGTGCGGCTTTGTTTGACGAGGTCGCGCCCGCGCCCGGTGGGATCGGCGGAGGCGAGGTGGTGTTCGGCCCGGGTGATGATGCCCTTCATGCGCACCAGAACCATGTCATCGATCAGGTAGGTCCGGGCTTCGGTGGGTCCGCGGCCCATGAATTCCCGTTCGAATTTGATCATCGCTTCGGTAATCCGCGCTTCCAGTTCTCCGCGTCGTGTGTTCATGGTCGGGACTATCCCCGAACCCGTCACCCCCCGCAAGTTGAAATCATGGAATTTACCTTCAGGAAAAGACGCCGTTGGAGGGATGTCCTCCATCGCAGATGCGGCTGTGTCGGATTCGTTGACTCGCATGGAGGCCGTAGCTAGAATTTGCGGCAATCATGGCCGCTAAACGCAAAACTGAAAAATCGACGGCTACCATCGGTTTCGAGGCCAAGCTTTGGCTTGCCGCTGACAAGCTCCGCAACAATATGGACGCGGCGGAGTACAAGCATGTGGTGCTGGGGTTGATCTTCCTGAAGTACATCTCCGATTCGTTCGAGGAGCATCGGGCTAAACTGCTGTTGGGGAAGGGCGACTACGAGGGGGCTGATCCGGAAGATCAGGACGAATACAAGGCGGAGAATGTGTTTTGGGTGCCGCCCGCCGCCCGGTGGTCATACCTCCAGAACAGCGCCAAGCAGCCGACCATCGGCAAAATCGTCGACGACGCCATGGTTGCCATTGAACGGGACAATCCGCGCCTCAAGGGCGTCCTCCCCAAAGATTACGCGCGTCCGGCCCTGGATAAGCATCGCTTGGGAGAGTTGATTGATTTGATCGGGACCATCACCCTTGTTCCGTCCTCGGACGGCGTGGATGTGGCCAAGGCCGACCTCCCACCCGACCTCGGGGCCGGTGAGGCGGCCGGGGTCCTGGAAACCGCTCCGTTGCCCTCGCACCGTTCGGTGGATTTGCTCGGCCGGGTCTATGAGTATTTTCTGACCCGCTTCGCTTCGGCCGAAGGCAAGAACGGGGGACAGTTCTATACCCCAAGTTGCGTGGTGCGCTGCCTGGTGGAAATGCTGGCGCCTTACAAGGGACGCATCTATGACCCCTGCTGCGGGTCGGGCGGGATGTTCGTGCAGTCGGAGAAGTTTGTGGAGTCCCACGGTGGGCGGGTGGGGGACATTAGCATTTACGGGCAGGAGAGCAATGCCACCACGCGGCGCCTCGCGATCATGAACCTCGCCATCCGCGGGATCGAGGCCGACTTCGGTCCCGAACACGCCGACACCTTCCGCCGCGATCTCCACCCCGACCTCCGCGCCGACTATGTGCTCGCCAATCCGCCGTTCAACGATTCCGACTGGTTCCGCAAGGACGACGACGTGCGCTGGCTGTATGGCGTCCCGCCCAAGGGCAACGCGAACTTTGCCTGGGTCCAACACTTCATCCACCACCTCGCGCCGCAGGGCATGGCCGGCTTCGTTCTCGCCAACGGGAGCATGTCCTCGAACCAGTCCGGCGAAGGCGAGATCCGCAAAGCTCTGATCGAAGCCGACCTCGTGGACTGCATGGTCGCCTTGCCGGGACAGCTTTTTTACAGCACGCAGATTCCCGTCTGCCTCTGGTTTATTTCCCGCGACAAATCAGGCGGGAAACTCTCTCCCAGTGGGAGAGGGGCTGGGGGTGAGGGGCGTTTGCGCGACCGAAGGAAGCAAACGCTATTCATCGACGCCCGCAAACTCGGCACGCTGATCGACCGGGTCCACCGAGAACTGACCGATGCCGATCTGGAAAAGATCACAGCGACCTACCATGCCTGGCGTGGGGATCGGTCCCACGCGTCCCATTTGTCCTATTCCGATACGCCGGGTTTTTGCAAGTCCGCCACCACCGCCGAAATTGCCGCGCATGGCTATGTGCTTACTCCGGGCCGGTATGTCGGAGCGGAAGCGGTCGAGGACGACGGGGAGCCGTTTGAGGTGAAGATGAAGCGGCTGGTGACCGAGCTGGATGGACAGTTTGCGGAATCGGCGAGGCTGGAGGCAGCGATCCGGGAAAATTTGAAGGGGTTGGGGTATGGCTGATTCCGGGGAGAATGGGACCCGGGGGACGCGGGGGACGGATCGGGCGCGGCGATCGCCGCGCGGGAGCCGGGATGAGCCGGAAGAAGGGTTTATCCCGCCGCATGGGGGGTATGCCAATCTGCACGGATACCGGAAAACGGAGGTGATTTACCGGGCGACGAAGGTGTTCTGCGACAGGTTTATCAGCCGACGGTCGCGGACGCATGACCAGATGGTGCAGGCGGCGCGGAGCGGGAACAAAAATATTGCCGAGGCGAGCCAGGTTTCGGGGACATCGAAAGAATCGGAGATTAAGCTGACGTCGGTGGCGAGGGGGAGCTTGGAAGAGTTGCTGGGTGATTATGAGGATTTTCTGATTCACCAGGATTTGACCCCGTGGGACAAGAACAGCAAGGAAGCGCTGTATGTGCGCAAGCTCAGCGCCCGCGATGATCTGAAGTATGATCATTTCCGGGAGTTTATCGAGACCCGGCCCGGTGAAACCGTGGCCAATATCCTGATCTGCCTCATCAACCAGGCCAATTACCTGATCGACCGGCAGCTCCGTCGCCTCGAACAGGATTTTTTGAAGGAAGGCGGTCTCCGCGAACGCATGACCCGGGCCCGCCTTCAAGCCCGGGCCAAGCAAAGCCGGAGAAGCCCCCCGTGAAATCCCCCGGAAGTTCACTCAAGACCCTGTCGCCCCCTGACTCACCCAGCCCCAAACCGTCCCCCGGGTCGCACCGGTCCCATGGGACACAGGCGACCCCTGCGACCCGGCTCGCCGGGGATGTAAGGCTGGAGCAACCTAGCAAAGCAAACCGGCATGCTCGCTATAGCGAGCAGTGCGCAGGAGGAAGGGGGCTGGGGTATGGCGACTGAAGCGTTCATTGACTGCACCGTCGGCGAACTCGCCGTAAAGACTCGAAATGCGCTCGTCGGCGGTCCGTTCGGCTCTGACTTGGTCTCAAAAGACTATGTGCCTGCGGGAGTCCCCGTCATTCGCGGAACGAACATGGGCCATGGCCGTTGGGTCGATGGCGAGTTCGCTTATGTCACGCCAGAGAAGGCCGAATCTCTTTCCTCAAACTGCGCGAAACCCGGAGACATAGTTTTCACTCAACGCGGCACGCTTGGCCAAGTCGCCATAGTGCCAAAGAAGGGCGTGGACAGATACCTGATTTCTCAGAGCCAGATGAAGCTCACGGTCGATGCCGAGAAGGCAGATACCGTGTTTCTCTACTACGTCTTCACCAGCGCGGAGCAGCAGGATTACATTCGACAGAATGCGATCCAAACCGGCGTTCCACACACTAACCTTGGTATTCTTCGCAACACACCGCTCACACTCCCACCCCTCCCCATCCAAAAACGCATCGCCCACATACTCGGCACGCTCGATGACAATATCGAGTTGAACCGGCGGATGAACGAGACGCTGGAGGGGATGGCGCGGGCGCTGTTCCAGAGCTGGTTTATTGATTTCGATCCAGTTCGGCGGAACATGGATCGGAATCAACCCTCAACCCGGCCTGCCGGCCACCCTTCTCCCAGTGGGAGAAGGGGCGGGGAAGAGGGGCGCTTCGCGCTAGACCCCGCCATCGCCGCCCTCTTTCCCGAGCACTTGGAAGACTCACCCCTCGGTTACATTCCCAAAGGATGGACGGTGGGAACAGTCGGTGACATCGGCACGAACTCGCGGCGCGGCGTCCAGCCCGGCGACATCGCACCGAACACGCCCTACATCGCCTTGGAACACATGCCGCGTCGCTGCATCGCGCTCGGCGATTGGGACGACTCCGCCGACGTGGCGAGCGGCAAGTCCGCGTTCAATAAAGGCGAAATCCTCTTCGGCAAGCTGCGGCCTTACTTCCACAAAGTCGGCGTCGCCCCGTTCGATGGCGTATGCTCCACCGACATCCTCGTCCTCGCACCGAAAAGCCCCGAGTGGTTCGGGTTCCTCCTCGGCCACGCAAGCAGCGACGAACTGATTCAATTCACCGATCTCGCATCCACTGGAACCAAGATGCCGCGAACGAACTGGAGCGACATCAGTTCCTTCAAGGTCGCCGTGCCGTCGAAACCCATCGCCGCCGCCTTCACGCGGATCATTCAACCAATGCTCGACCGCATCCATGCCAACCTCCACCAATCCCGCACCCTCGCCACCCTGCGCGACACGTTGTTGCCGAAGCTGCTGAGCGGGGAGTTGAGTGTGGCGGAGGTCGAAAAGGAGGTTCCGGCATGAGTACCTTCTTAATGGTCGAACACCGCAATCTGTACTAATCTTCCCTGAAGTCTGAAGGGACAAAGATGGTTATGAGTTCTGCCACGCTGATCGCTAATCGATTATCCGCAAATGAGGAGTCTTGATAATGCAACTACGTGTGATTGAGGGGGGGCTTGGCAACGGGGGGAACCGGTACAGTTTTGCCGGGATCATCAAAACGCTGGATCGGGCGTTGGGCGAACCGGCGCGTCCGTTGAGCGAGGCATCGCGTGAACTGTATTACGACGCGATGGAGGCGCGTTCGAATGAGGATCAGAACGCAATGTTGGAAAATGCCTTGGAACTGGATCCGACCCATGTTGATGCCTGGCTGGTCTTGCTTCACGATCTTGGTCTTTCAATCAGGCAGCGCATTGACGTCCTGCGCAAGCTGGTAGAGCTGGCTGCCCACCAGTTGGGGCCGGAGGTGTTTTTGCATCTGAAAGGCAGCTTTTGGGGATTCATGGAAACACGTCCCTACATGCGGGCGCGGGCGGATTTGGCCGAAGCGTTGCGCCGGTCCGGCAATCTTGAAGAGGCTGCAGCGGAATGGACGGCCCTTCTGGAGTTGAATCCCAACGACAATCAGGGATTGCGCTATTATCTATTGCCGACCCTGCTCGCTCTCAAGCGGCTTCAACAAACCGCGCGCCTGTTCAAACAATACAACGAAGCCAAGCTGAGTATGGTTTTTGCCTGGGGCAAGGTTCTGGATTTGTGGCTGCGGGATGACTTCAAAGCCGCAGCCAAGGCCATCAATACCGCCCGTAAGCAAAATGCCCACGTTGAGGCGTATTTGCTGGGAAAACGTCTGCCGAGAATCCTGCCTTCCTTCTATGCTTCAGGCAGCAAGGAGGAGGCAGTGTGTTTTGCCGATGTTCTGGGCATGGCGTGGAAGGCGCACCCCGAAGCGCTGGTGTGGTTGAAAGACAAATGAAACTCAACGAATCCATCGTCGAAGACGCCGCCCTCGTAATGCCTGTGGCATCCCTCACCCCGGCCCTTTCCGAGGAGTCGCGGGCAACCATTCGGCAATCTCGAAGAGTTCAAATCGCGAGGAGGACAAACCCGTGAGTAAAAAGAAACCCACCCCGGGCGGTCGCGCCAAGAAGAAGGACGAAGTCTCGCTCGTCCGCTCCTCGGCGGCGGAATACCTGACCTTTGTGGCGGCCAGCGGGCAGGGTGGCGTCGAGGCGGTTTACTCCGATGAGAATGTCTGGCTCAGCCAGAAGATGATGGGGCTGCTCTACGACGTGGAGACGCACACGATCAATTACCACCTCAAAAAGGTCTTCGACGACGCCGAACTGGAGGCCGGTTCAGTTATTCGAAATTTTCGAATAACTGCCGCCGACGGCAAAACCTACGACACCCAGCACTACAATCTCTCCGCCATCATCGCGGTCGGCTACAAGGTGAACTCGGAGCGTGCCGTGCAGTTCCGCAAGTGGGCCACCGGCATCATCGAATCCTTCACCATCAAGGGCTACGCGATGGATGACGAGCGTCTCAAGAACGACGGCTCGATCCTCGGCAAAAAATACTTCGAGGAACAACTCCAACGCATCCGCGAAATACGTCTAAGCGAGCGCAAGTTCTACCAGAAGATCACGGATATTTACGCGACCTCCATCGATTACGACGTCACTGCCATCGCCACGCAGCGTTTCTTCGCCACCGTACAGAACAAGCTCCACTGGGCCATCCACGGCCAGACGGCAGCCGAGGTCATCGTCGCTCGCGCCGATGCAGCGAAAGACCGCATGGGCCTGACCACCTGGAAGGACGCGCCCAAAGGTAAAATCCAGAAGTTCGATGTGGTTGTGGCAAAGAACTACCTGACGGAAAACGAAATGGAGCAGCTCCAGCGGCTCGTTTCCGCCTACTTGGATATTGCCGAGGACATGGCGCTGCGTGAGATTCCCATGACCATGCAGGACTGGGAAACCCGCCTCAACCGCTTCATTGCCGCGACTGACCGCGAAATCCTGCACGATGCCGGCAAAGTCACCGCCGAAATCGCCCAAGCACACGCGGAGAGCGAATTCGAGAAATACCGCATCGTGCAGGACCGGTTGTTCGAGTCGGACTTTGATCGTTTGCTCAAAGAATTGCCGCCGGAGCGCGACCAACCATGACCCTCAACGAATCCATCGTCGAAGACGCCGCCCTCGAATGGTTCGGGGATCTTGGCTATGCGACCGGGCACGGGCCGCAACTTGCGCCGGGTGAAGCGTCCTCGGAGCGGAATGGATTTGGGGACGTGGTTTTGGTGGGGCGTCTGCGTGAGGCGATCGGGCGTTTGAATCCAGATGTTCCCGGGGAGGCGCGGGAGGAGGCGTTGCGGAAAGTTTTGCGGTTGGCGACTCCGTCGCTCGTGCAGACGAACCGGGCGTTTCACAAGTTGCTGCGCGACGGGGTGGATGTTGAGTATGCCCGACCTGATGGCAGCATCAAACACGACAAGGCCTGGCTGATCGACTTTACGGATGTGCTGGCGAACGACTGGTTCGTTGTGAACCAATTCACAGTGATTGAGGGGCAACACAACCGGCGACCGGACCTCATCGTCTTCGTGAACGGTTTGCCCTTGGGTTTGATCGAGTTAAAGAACGCGGCGGATGAGGACACCACGATCTGGGATGCTTACGCCCAGATTCGAACCTACAAAGCCGAGATTTCGTCAATGCTTCAGTACAACGCGGTGCTGGTGATCAGCGATGGCTTGCAGGCCCGGATCGGGTCACTGACCGCGAATCAGGAGTGGTTTAAGGTATGGAGGGAGCCGGATGGCTCGCCTCCACCCTCACCCCAGCCCTCTCCCAGGGGGAGAGGGAGTGAACATTATCGCGGAGGGCTCGATTTTGCCGGAATGACGGACAAAGCGAGGGCGTTGAGACTGAATCAAACTCCCGCAGAGGATGCACTCTGGGAGTTGCTGCGTGATCGTCAGTTGATGGGGGCGAAATTCCGGCGGCAGCACCAGTTCGGTGAATACATCTGTGATTTCTTCTGCCACGAAGCAAAACTGGTCGTGGAATGCGATGGCGAACCGCATTCCGAAGCGGCACGCTCGAAGCACGACGGCAAACGGGATGCTTATCTCAGGTCGCAGGGACTGACGGTTGTCCGGTTCGCGAACGAACGTGTCTTGAATGACACAGACGCCGTTCTACAGGAAATCGGATCACATCTCCCTTCTTCCACCGGGAGAAGGGCCGGGGATGAGGGGCAGCAGCGACCCAAGGCCACGCTCGAACTCCAAACCCTGATTTATGGTGTCTTCGAGCGGGAACGCTTTCTCAAGCTGCTGCTACATTTCATCGCGTTTGAGGAGAATCCCGATTCCGGGGAGGTCCATAAGATCATCGCGGGTTATCATCAATTCCACGCGGTCACGATTGCGGTTCAGGAAACACTCCGGGCGGCCGACCTCGCGGTGGGTGAGCCGGTTCGCGATCCGATGGGCGCCTCGTGGGCGAGGGCGATGCACGGGGGCAAGCCGGGCGACCGTCGGGCGGGGGTGGTGTGGCATACCCAGGGCAGCGGGAAAAGTTTATCCATGCTGTTCTACGCGGCGCGGGTGATCCGGCATCCGGCGATGCGGAATCCGACCCTGGTGGTTCTGACCGACCGCAACGACCTCGATGATCAGCTTTTCGGCCAGTTTCAGCGCTGCCATGACATGCTCGGACAAACTCCGGTTCAAGCCGAAAGCCGGGAACAGTTGCGGGATCTACTTTCCGTGGCCAGTGGTGGCGTGGTCTTCACGACCATTCAGAAGTTCCTGGCGGAAAAGGGCGGCCGTAATGACGCGCTGAGCGCGCGGCGAAATATCGTGGTGATCGCCGATGAAGCGCATCGCAGTCAGTATGATCTCATCGATGGTCTCGCCCGTGACATGCGGGATGCTTTGCCCCATGCCTCCTTTATCGGGTTTACCGGCACGCCCATCGAGAAAACCGATGCGAACACGCGGGCGGTGTTTGGCGATTACATTTCCATTTACGATATCCAGCGGGCGGTGGCGGACAAGGCGACAGTGCCAATTTATTACGAGAGCCGGATTTCCAAGTTGTCCCTGAATGCGGCGGAGTTGCCGAAGCTTGATGCGGAGTTTGAGGCGATCACCGAGGGTGAGGAGCTGACCCGGAAAGAGAAGCTGAAGACCAAATGGGCGGCGCTGGAGGCGTTGGTGGGCGATCCGAAGCGCATCGCCCTGATTGCCGCCGATTTGGTGGCGCATTTCGAGAAGCGGCTGGAGGCGATGGACGGCAAGGCGATGGTGGTCTGCATGAGCCGCCGCATTTGCGTGGATCTTTACGATGCGCTGATCAAACTCCGTCCCGGGTGGGAGGAGGAAACACTCAAGGTTGTGATGACCGGCAGTGCGGAGGACGGTCCGGACTGGCAGCCGCATATCCGCAGCAAGGACAAACGGCGCGCGTTGGCCAACCGGTTCAAGGATGCCAAGGACCCGTTCAAGATCGTGATCGTTCGCGATATGTGGCTGACCGGCTTTGACGCGCCCTGTCTGCACACGATGTATGCAGACAAGCCGATGCAGGGGCACGGACTGATGCAGGCCATTGCCCGGGTCAACCGGGTGTTCCGGGACAAGCCGGGCGGGTTGGTCGTGGATTACCTCGGTCTCGCCGACCAACTGAAGCGCGCGTTAGCGGTGTACACCGAAAGTGGCGGGCAAGGCGATCCGACCTATGACACCCGGCAGGCCATTGCCGTGATGCTGGAGAAACACGGCATCGCGTGCGATATCATGCACGGGTTCGATTGGCGCAATTGGACCACCGGCAAACCCGCCGAGCGCCTTGCCCTCCTTCCCGCCGGACAGGAGCATATCCTCGCTCAGGACGACGGCAAGAAACGCTGGGTACAAGTGGTGACGGAGCTTTCCCGCGCCTTTGCCCTTTGTGCCGCCAGCGATGAAGCCACGGAGATCCGCGACGACGTAAGCTTTTTCCAAGCGCTGCAAGCCGCGCTCAACAAGCAAAGCGCTGGCAGCACGAAGACGCCGGAGCAGATCGATGCGGCGATCCGCCAGCTCGCGAGCAAGGCCATCACCACCGAGGGCGAGGTGATCGACGTGTTCACTGCGGCTGGCTTGCCCAAGCCGGACATCAGCATCCTCAGCGACCAATTTCTGGCCGAAGTGCGCGGCCTCAAGCATAAGAACGTCGCCGCCGAGCTTCTGGAAAAGCTTCTCAAGGACGAACTCAAGGTCCGCTCCAAGCGCAATCTCGTACAAAGCCAGGTCTTTTCTGAAAAGCTCAAGAAGACCCTTAATGCGTACCACAACCGGGCCATTTCCACGATGCAGGTCATCGAAGAGCTGATCAAGCTTGCCAAGGACCTCGACACAGCGACCAAACGCGGCGAAGACCTCGGGCTGACCGACGACGAAGTCGCCTTCTACGACGCGCTTGCCGCCAATGAATCCGCAGTGGTTGCGATGGGCGACGCCAAATTGCGGGTGATCGCGGCGGAACTTATCACTCAGGTGCGCAAGAGTGTAACCATTGACTGGACCTTGCGCGAGAGCGCCCGGGCCAAGATCAAGGTGATGGTGAAGCGCATCCTGAACAAATACGGCTATCCTCCGGATTTACAGGAAGAAGCGGTCAAGACGGTGTTGATGCAGGCGGAATTGCTCTGCGCGGAGTGGGCTGTCGCTTGAGCATGGCATCGATACGGCATGGGCGATATTTACGAGGTTAGGTTGTGCAAGGCGCGGGCGGTGTGGCGCAGGAAGGTTGAGTTGGTCCAGTAACCGGTATGGCTGAAGGGGGTCCAGGCGGTGAAGAGGTTGCCGCTGTTGACGGGGATGTCTTGTTCGACGAGGCGATCGTAGCCGGGGGAGAGGGGTTTGAGGGGCCAGCCGAGGACGTCGTCTTTGTCGTAGAAGTTCAGCCACCGGAATTTGGGATGGGGGCGGGAGATGGGGCGGATGGTTTTGAGACCGGCGACGAAGAGGGGGATGTTGCAACCGGTGGAGAGGATGAGGCGGAGGGTGCGGAATTTGAGGAAGTCGAGGACCTCGGGAGGTTCGTCCAGAGGCTTGAGCGCCCAGATGCCTTGATCTTTGTTGGCGTCCCAGATGTAGTTGGAAAGGACTTGGCAGCCGAGGGAGTAGGGAAGCAGGACGGTGGGGGTGGAGGGAGGAAGACCGCGATGAAGGAGGTTGTGCAAGGTGTCGCGGATGCGTTCCTGGGCGAGGATGTAGGCGCTGTCGGGACGGTGGGATTGATGCTCGAGGGAGGCGGCGTCGCTGAAGGCGTAGAGCATGAACCGGCGTGCGCGTTTCCAGGACAGGCGGGCGTTTTGGTTCATGTCGCGCCAGACCCTTTCCTGATGGTCTTGAATGATGTCCTGGTAGTAGATGGGCTCGAAGGTGATGTTGGCCCGTGGGGCTGGTCCGAGTTCCCGGCGCAGGCGTTTGCGGAGGGGTTCGGCGTAGGAAGGTTGGGTGCTACCCATACCGTGGACGGGAAGAAGGGCGAGGGGTGTCATGGGGTGCTTGGTGGGGGAAAGGGGGGAGGCTTTAGGTTTGGAGTTTGCGGTTGGTTTCATTGAGGCGGCGGGCGAGTTCCTGAAGCATGGAACGGACGAGGAGGGGGTTTTCACGGATGAGGAGGTCGAAGTTGCGCTGGGTGACGGCGGCGAGGCGGGTGTCGTCGATGGCGGTGGCGGTGGCTGAGCGGGGGGCATGGGTGAGTAGGGACATCTCGCCGAAGTAACGTCCACGATCAAGGACGGCGAGTTCATGGCCGGCATGGGTCAGGCGAATTTGTCCGTCGAGGACGACGAACATTTCGGACCCGGGATCGCCTTCACGGAAGAGGATTTGTCCTGCGGGAAGCCTTCGCTCGAATTTGGACATGAGGGAGGTGGAGGCGGTGGGGGGGGCGTCGGGGGTGGCGGGTTGCAGGAGGCGGCGAAGGACGAGGGCGTCGCGGCGGAAGGTGTTGGCCATGATTTCGGCGCCGAAGAGGAGGGTGGCGAAGGAGTAGTAGACCCAGACGATGAGGAGGAAGATGGCTTTGAGGGATCCGAAGGCGAATCCGTAGTCGGGGTTGTATTGGATGAAGGCAACAAAGAGGTTGCGCATGAGCGACCAGAGGAGGATGACGCACACGGCCCCGAGCAGCCACTGGCGCACGGTCAGACGGACGGGGGCAAAGACGCGAAAGAAGAGGCCGAGGACGGCGAGGCTGGCAAGGAGGTGAATGGCGGACAGAAGGGTTTGGGCGAAGGGCCGGAGGTGGGCGCCGGAGGTTTCGGGATCGAAGGCGCGGAACCCGAGGAGGAGGAGGAACAGGAGGAGGAAGACAAGGACGGCGGCGAGGTCGAGGAGTTTGGATTTTAAGAAGGGGCGTTGGATGGGCATGTTGAACATGCGGGCAAGGGCGGTGCGGAGGGCCCCGGACAAGGGGGTCATGGCCCAGATGAGGAGAAGGAAGCTGATGAGGCCGAGGGTGCGGCCGCCAGCGATGGCGTTGAGGTCGCGGACGACATCGATCTGGAGGGCGGGAAAGAGGTCGCGGAGGAGGGAGGTGATTAGCTCTCCGGCTTGTTCGGAGGATCGAAGCACGGCGGCGGTGACAAGGAGGCTGAGGAGGAGCAGCGGCATGAGGGAAAGGAACCCATAGAAGGCAAGGGTGGCCGCGTTTTCTAGGTTGCGATTGGCCCCGAAGGAGCGCAGGGAGGTTTTGATGACGAGGAGGGAGGATGCGATGCCGGACCGAATGGAGGCGGGAAGGGTCAAAAGGTTGGAGCCAAGACGCTTCATGGGGTGGGTGAGGACGGGGAATGGGAGGGGGCGGCTAGGGGATGAGCCAGAGAAGGAGGGCGAGGAGAAGAAGGTGTTTCCATGCGGGTTGGTTCTGGCGAAAGGACGTCCGTGGCTGCTTGCTCAAAGGGTTATCCTTGATGATCCATTCAAAGCGTGCAGATGAGAGAAGTGTCCCGATGCAAGGTCGTAGGGCAAGCCTTTTCCTTGATTTCGGCAGACCTGCGTGATGACGACCCACACCGAGGCGGACATCGACGTTGCTCTGGACGTGTTGATCCGGGCGGGCCGGGAGGAGGGGAAGGGATGCGGGATTTCTTGACAGGGAGGCGGATGGTTATACGGTGGTGTATATCTATTCGAGGTGTTCTATGATCATGAAAGTTTTTGCCAAGGGGCAAGTGGTGATTCCTTCGCACATTCGCCGCACGCTCGGGATTGCCGTGGGTGATAACCTGGATGTTCGCGTGGACGAAAAACGGGGTGTGATTGAATTGAGCCGAGTCCAGACGAATGCAGCCGGCGAGTTGGCCGGGTCTCTTTTTGTCTACAAGCACGGCAAGTCCTTCCCGAACAAGAGGTCGATGGCTGCGGCGCTCTCCGGAGGTCTTTCTCGTGACGGTTGATGCCATCGACACGAACGTCCTGCTCCGATTTCTGGTCGAGACGCCTGCCTCCATGCCTGCGAAGTTCCGCGGGGTGTTTTCCTTTTTCGGCAAACTCGAGGCGGCGGAAATTTCGGTCCATTTGCCGGACCTCGTGGTATTTCAAACCATTTTCGTGCTGACTTCGCATTATGAGGTTCCAGCCCCGGTGGCGGCGGAAAAACTCGTCCGCCTGATTTCGTTTCGAGGTATCCAGATGACGCAGAAGCACCTGATGCTTGATTGCCTGGATCGGATGCAGAGCGGCGCGGATGACCTGGTTGATGCATGGCTCGCCGCGTGGTGTCATGATCAAAAACGCGTCGGCGTTTATTCTTTTGATGTGGGCCTGAAGAAGCAAGGACTGGAGTTGTTGGCGGTGGAGTGAGAGAGGGTGGGGAGGTGGGGAGGTGGCAAGGTGGCAAGGTTGCAAGGTGGCAAGGTGGCAAGGTGGCAAGGTGGCAAGGTGGCAAGGTGGGGCAGGGAGTGCTTGGTGGTTGGTGCTTTGTGCGGAGTGGTTTGCGCGGGGGGGGCGCGTTGTTGTTCCGGGGCGAAGGGGATTGGGTTTCCAAGGTTTGGAAACGCGGGGAGGGTGGTTTTCCAAGGTTTGGAAACGAAGTTGCGGGGGGTGGCGGGATGGACGCGGCGGGGGGGGCGTGTCCATTGGAGGCGGAGTTGGGGGGGGGGGGAGGGGGGGGCGGGGGGGCGGGGGGGGGGGGGGGGGGGGGGGGGGGAGGGGGGAGTCGGGGTTTCCGTGGATTTGGGTGGCGCGGTAGAAGGGGGTGAAGACTTGGTAGGGTTTGTCTTGCTGGTTGAGGATGGTCCAGGGTTCGTGGAGAAGGTGGGAGGAGTAGGATGTGACCTGAACACCGCGTCCGCGAAGGGTTTTCTTGATGTCGGCATCGCGGGAGATGATGGCGGGTTCATAGAGGCGGTTCCAGACGAGGGTGTCGGCGCGGGTTTCTTCGATGAGTTCGATGAGGGCGTCGAGGGAGGGCTGGTGGCGGAGGATGAGGCGGGAGCCGAGTTTTTGAAGGTCGAGGGAGAGGGTGGCGAGGGAGTAGTGAAGCCACCAGCATGAGGCGGCGCCGGGGGCCCAGGGAGCTTCCTCTTCGGGGGCCCAGATGAAAAGAGGGATTACGGGTTTGCCGGTGGCGAGGGCATGGTGAAGGGCGGGTTGGTCAGCGAGGCGGAGATCGCGGCGGAACCAGACGATGACGGGTTTGGATGGATCGGCGGCGGAAAGGGCGGTCATGAGGTTAATTTCGGGCAATCGTGGGAAATTGCAAGGGTTGTGGAGGTGGTGAATGGTTTGTGGACATGAACGAGTGAGTCTTGAAGTCTTCGCATTTCCAGTCTAACCTTTCAAAAACGGAGGTTCGGCGTTGTGCGATTCATGTTGTTGTTAGCGTGTCTGGTGGCAGGATCGTGGGGTGCGCGGGGAGAGCGAATCGCTGACTCTGCGGTGGTTCGGGTGGGATTCGATCCGGCTTGGCCCCCGTTTTCCGAGGTCGTTGCGGGGAAGGATGAGCCGGTAGGGATTGATATTGAAATCATCCGTCATCTGGCTTCGGGTTTGGGGTGGGAGATCGAGTGGGTTCGGGGTGCGACGTGGAGCGAGGTGTGGGAGAGGTTTCTGGCGGGCGAAGTGGATGTGACGTTGGGGACGGCGAAGAGCGAGGCGCGCAGAGAACTCGCCTTGTTCACGAACCCGTACATTCGCTATCCGGTGGCGTTAATCACACGGGTGGAGGGGCCGTTTTTGACCGGCTTACGTGGATTTGACGGGGGGCGAATGGCCATGCCGGCCGGGCATGTAACGACGGAGGATGTGGCTCGTCGCTTTCCGGGGATCGACCTTCTTCTGGTGGATCACGCGGAGGACGCGCTGTTGAGCGTGGCGCGGGGTGATGCGGATGTGGTGGTGGAGAATCTGGCGACGGCCAGCCACATAATTCGCAAGCGAGGATTGACGAACCTGAAGATCGCGGGGTTGATGGATGAGGAGTTTACCCTTCGGTTTGCAGTACGACCGGAGCGCGGGGATTTGGCGCGGTCCTTGAATCTCGCGTTGGCGGAGGAGAGTCAAAAAAGCCGGGTGCAGGAGATTGTGGATGCCTGGATTCCGGTGGATTACCGGCGTGCGATTCGATGGCAATCGGTGCGGCGGACCGTGTTGTGGGGGGTGTCGGTTGCGCTGCCCTGTTTGGGATTGATGTGGTGGTGGAACCGGAGGTTGAGCGGGGAGTTGGCGGAGCGGCACCGGGTGGAAGCGGAGCTACGGGGGCGAACGGAGGAGTTAAAAGAGGCGAATCGGCGTCTGGAACTTCGTCAGGAGGAGAAAGAGATGTTCATGCGGATGGTTGCGCATGACTTGAACAATCCATTGACGACGATTCTCTTGAACGCGGAAAGTATGGATGAGGATGCGGCGGGAGGTGATCAGCGAGCGCGGGCGATTCTCGAGGGGTCGAGTCGAATGAGCCGGATGATACGAAACCTTTTGCATGTGGATGCGGTGGAGCACGGGGCGGGGTGGGTATCGTTTTCGGAGATTCATCCGGTTCCGTTGGTGCAGAGGATTATCGATCGCTACCTTCCACTGGCCCGCAAGAAGGACATCGGGTTACAGGTGGAGGCGCTCGCTCCCTTTGCGACGCGGATTTATGCTGATCCGGATGCGCTGGACCAGGTGGTGGACAATTTGCTTTCGAATGCGATTAAATATACGGAACGGGATCATGGAATCACCATGAAGGTGGATGTGGTGGGGACGATGTTTCACATCTCGGTGCGGGATGAGGGACTGGGTATTCCCGAGGAAGACCGGGCGAAGTTGTTTTCGCCGTATCATCGGACCCGGAATCAGCCGACGGGCGGGGAGAGGTCAAACGGGCTGGGTTTGGCGGCGGTAAAGCTTTTGGTGGATTTGATGAAGGGTCGAGTGTGGTACGAACCACACGAAGAGGGGTCGATGTTTGTGGTTGAATTTCCCCGGCTTGGTTGAAGAAACCCCGCGGCGGGAGAGGTGGAACCCGCGCTTGCCGGGAGGGGGGTAAACGGGCAGACTAGCCTCGTTTTATTCACGTCCTAACCTAAGAAGGAGCAACGCATGAGCAACGAACAGACAACACAATCCACGATCGCGGCCGATGTGGAAATTACCGGTACCCTGAAAAGCTCGGGGTCGATTCATCTGCATGGGAAACTGGATGGGGAGTTGGTGTGCAGCGCGGATGCGGTGATCGGCAAGTCGGCGGTGGTGAAGGGGAACATCCAGGTGAACTCGGTGGTGATCGAGGGTACGATCAACGGGAATGTGACCGCGAAGGACAAGATCGACATGAAGTCGACGGCGAAGATCCTCGGGGACATTGTGGCGAAGCGGTTGTCGGTGGAGGACGGGGTGACGTTCATCGGGCGTTCGGAGGTCAATCCTTCGGGTTCGGCGATGGGCGGGGGTTCGACTCCGAAGCCTGCGGATGCGTCGGCTCCGAAGCCCCCGGATGCGCAGGGCGGACAACCACAAGTCCGGCGCTGACCCAACTCCCAACAGGCCGCTTGTTTCCGGGCCCGGGGGTTTGATGCCGGGTTCGGGAACAGGTGTTGATTCGCGCCGGTTCGATGTGGGACCGGCGGGTCACGGGTATGGTCAGTCCTAAAAAATCGGGAGAGGTAGACGGATTCGATCTGGTCCGGGCGGTGCGCCATGTGAAGGACCAGGGGAAGGATCCGTCTGTCCGCGCCCCGGGTCCTGAGAAGCCTGCTCCGGCGTCGACGTCGCCGCCGGGAGGGCGGGTGGCGAAGGTCAGGCAGACGGCGATTCCGACGAAGACGGAGATTGTCTGTTATGAGTGCGGGTACACGTTCCCGATCGCGGGGAAGGTGCAGACGTTGTATTGCCCGAAGTGCCGGACGATTCTGGAGAAGGGGGATGTTTCGATCACTGGTGACCATTCCGAGCCGGTGAAAACGACGGGCCGGGTGGTGGTGGAGCCGGAGGGCCGGGTCCGGGATACGGAGATTATCGCGCGGGAAATCGTGGTGCGGGGCGGGGTGGAGCGGGCGATGCTTCGAGGGTATCAAAAGGTGATCCTCGACGCGGGGGCGAAGGTGCCGTGGGGTTGCCTGCAAACGCCATTGCTGGTGGTGGCGGCGGGGGCGGATCATACGTATGCGGAGCCGGTGGAGGCGGAGCGGGTGGAGATCGCGGGGACGTTCACGGCGACGTTGCGGGCGAGCCGGGTAGCGGTGAAGGCGGGCGGGCATCTTCGGGGACGGGTGGTCACGCCGCATCTTTCGGTGGAGGACGGGGGCGGATTGACGGCGTCGCTGGAGGTGGTTCCGGAGGCAGAACCGGAACCGCCACCGAAGCCGAAGGCGGTGACGGGAAGGAGCGGTCGTTGATGAGCGGGGCAATGAGCGGACGGAGTTACCATGTGTGCGGGGTGGCGGGGGTGGGGATGAATCCGCTGGCCCAGGCTCTGGCGTTGAGTGGGGCGAAGGTGTCGGGCTCGGACCGCTATCTGGATCAGGGGGATGAGCTGGATGTGTTCAGGAAGTTGCGGGGGGTGGGAATTTCGTTGGTGGCTCAGGACGGGTCGGGGGTTACGGAGGAGACATCGGCCCTGGTGGTGAGCACGGCAATTGAGGAGGACAATCCGGATTGGCTGGCCGCGAAGCGGTTGGGGATTCCGGTGGTTCACCGGGCGCGGCTGTTGGCGGAGCTGGCAGGGGCGCGGCGGTGTGTGGCGGTGGCGGGAACGTCGGGAAAGACGACGTTGACGGGGATGATCGGGAGCGTGTTGGCGAAGATCGGCTGGGATCCGATGGTGGTGAACGGGGGGGCGGTGTTGGAGTGGATGGACGAGGAGCGAATCGGGAATGTCCGGTGGGGTGCGTCACCGTGGTGTGTGGTGGAGGTGGATGAGAGCGACCGCTCGCTGTTGAAGTTTTATCCGGAGTTGGCGGTGATCAACAATATTTCGCGGGACCATTTCAGTTTTGAGGAAAGCGTGGAGTTGTTCCAGCAGTTCGCACGTCAGTGCGGGCGGGTGGTGGCGTTGCCGGAGGCGGCGCGGGCGATGGGGTTGGATCCGGCGTTTCCGGATGTAGCGATGCATTTGGAGCAGGGGCGATGGAGCGTTCGTTACGAGGATGTGACGTTTACGCTGCAGGTTCCGGGGCGGCACAATGCGGAGAATGCGATTGCGGCGATGGCGACGCTGGATGCGATGGGGTGCGATGTGGAGGCGTGCGCGGAAGCAATGGGACGTTTCCGGGGGATTCACCGGCGGCTGGAGGAGGTGGGCGAAGCGGGAGGGGTGCGGGTGGTGGATGATTATGCTCACAATCCGGCGAAGATCCGGGCCTCCTGGCAAGCGGCGGCGGAGCGAGGGGGGCGGGTGCTGGGGTTTTGGCGTCCTCATGGCTACGGCCCGCTGGCCGCGATGCGAACAGATCTTGGGGAGATGTTCCGACAGACTCTGGGACCGGATGACCGGTTATGGATTTTGCCGGTGTACTATGCGGGAGGCACGGCGACGCGATCGGTGGAATCTTCAGATCTGGTGGGGGATTTGCAGTCGACGCATGGCTCGGTGGGGTTTACCGGGGATTACGGGGCGCTGCAGGACGAGATTCTGGCCGAGGCGCGGGTGGGGGACACGATTCTCGGGATGGGTGCGCGGGATCCGGACTTGCCGCGATTTGCCCGGATTTGCTTGAAGGCATTGGCGTCGCGAGATGTTCCGGGGCGATGAAGGAGCTGGCGTGAGCGGTTGGTGGAGATTGGGGTTCAAGGAGGAACCGGGAGGGATTCCCGAGGTGTTGCGGATTGCGTGGCCGTTGGTGGTGAGCATGGGCTCGTTTACGGTGATGCAGTTTGTGGACCGGATGTTCCTTGCGTGGCACAGTCCGATTTCGATCCAGGCGGCCCTGCCCGCGGGGATCCTGTCGTTTACTTTGATCTGCGGATTCATGGCGTTGAGCGGTTATGCGAATACGTTCGTGGCCCAGTATCACGGAGCGGGGGACTTGGCGGGATGTTCCAAGGCGACGGCGCAAGGGATGTGGTTGGGGGTGTTGGCATGGCCGATCCTGATTGCCTTGATTCCGGCGGGGAGGTGGATTCTCTCGATTTCGGGGCATGCCCCGGAGGTGCTGGTGGAGGAGTTGGAGTATTTCACGATTCTGATGGTGGGAAGCGTGGTGGTTCCGGTGGGGGCGGCGATTAGTAGCTTTTTTACCGGGCGGGGGGATACGCTAACCAACATGTACGCGGTGATCGCGGGCAATGTTGTGAACATCGGCTTGGATTATGTGCTGATCTTCGGGCATTTCGGGTTTCCCGCGATGGGTATTCGGGGGGCGGCGTATGCGACGATTGTCGGGGGAATGGTTCCTCCCATCCTTTTGTTTGCATTGTTTCTTGGTCCCCAAATGAACCGGATCTACCGGACGCGATTGCATCTTGGGTTGGACTTGGCGCTGATGAAGCGAATGATCCGGTTCGGGGTTCCGGCGGGATTTCACCTTGCGTTGGATATTGGATCGTTTTCGATCTTTGTGCTGTTGACGGGGCGGATGGGAGAGCTGGCGTTGGCGGCGAGCAACATTGCGTTGAGCATCAACACGCTGGCCTTTCTTCCTCTGATCGGGATCAGCATCGCGGCGACCACGCTGGTCGGGCAGTACCAGGGCCGGGGCGACGCGGATACGGCGGAGCGGGCGGGGTGGTCCTCGTTCAAGGTGGGGGTGGGGTATGTGACGGCGGCGGGGGTGTTGTTTGTGGTTTTTCCATCGCAGATGTATTCATGGTTCCTGAGCCGGGACGGGAGCGGGTTTCAGCTGGAGGAGTTGGTGGGGATTGGGCGGTGGCTCCTATTGATGATGGCGATCTGGGGGGCGTTGGATGTGGGGAATCTGGTGCTGGCGGGAGCATTGAAAGGGGCAGGGGATACGCGGTTTGTCATGATCTATTCGGTGGTGGCGGCGTGGGGGATCATGGTGCCCGGGTCGCTGATGATCGCAGTTTGGCTCGACCTGGGCATTTTGTGGATTTGGGGATGGGTGATGGTCTACATCATGCTGTTGGCGATTGGTTTTATCTGGCGTTTCAAGGTCGGCCGCTGGAAAGAGATCAAGGTGATCGAGGCTCCGGCCGTTTTGCCAGCGATACCGACGACGGGAGCGGAGGCGTTGATGGCGGGGGAGCAATAAGTCGGAGGATAGAGTTAAGTTGCCCGGCATCCGCTTTTTTGCAAGGGTAGTGATGGTTGGTGTCGTTGGGGTGCATCTTAGTTTAACGAGAGGAAGTGGTTATGGCGGACTATGAGAAGCTGGGGGCATTTTATCTGGGCAGATTGTTCGACACAGGTGCGGGCAAGACGACGGATGATTATCTTCTTTACGATGCGAAGGATTTGACGACACACGCGGTTTGCGTGGGGATGACGGGGAGCGGGAAGACAGGGTTGTGCGTATCGTTGATCGAGGAGGCGGCGATCGATGGGATTCCGGCGATCGTGATCGATCCGAAGGGGGATCTTGGGAATTTGCTGTTGGCGTTTCCGGAGTTGAATGCAGGTGATTTTGAGCCGTGGGTGGATGCGCAGGAGGCGGCCCGGAAGGGGATGAGTCCGTCGGAGTTTGCGAAGGCGACGGCAGATCTCTGGCGGAAGGGTCTCGCTTCGTGGGACCAGCAACCGGAACGGATTGCCCGACTGAAGGAGGCCGCGGAATTTGCGATTTACACACCGGGCAGCACCTCGGGGCGTCCGCTGACGGTGTTGCGCTCGTTTGAGGCGCCGGATCCGGCATTTCGCAACGATGTCACGGCGATGCGGGAGCGCATCATGACGGCGGTTTCGGGGTTGCTGGGGCTGCTGGGGATTACCGCGGATCCGATTTCGAGCCGGGAGCATATTCTGCTTTCCAACCTGTTCGATTCCGCCTGGAATCAAGGGAAGGATCTTGAGTTGCCGGACTTGATTCAGTTGATTCAGCGTCCGCCGTTTGACCGGGTGGGGGTGTTTGATCTGGAAACGTTTTATCCGGCGAAGGACCGGCTGGGTCTGGCGATGATGATCAACAACCTGCTGGCCTCGCCCGGCTTCTCGGCGTGGATCACCGGGGAGCCGCTGGATGTGCAGCGGTTGCTCTACACGCCGGAGGGGAAGGCACGGGTTTCGATCCTGTCGATCGCGCACTTGTCGGACGCGGAGCGGATGTTTTTCGTGACGCTGCTGTTGAATGAGGTGCTGGGGTGGATGCGTTCGCAGTCGGGGACATCGAGCTTGCGGGCCCTGTTGTACATGGATGAAATCTTCGGGTATTTCCCGCCGACTGCGAATCCTCCGTCGAAGATGCCGATGTTGACGTTGCTGAAGCAGGCGAGGGCGTTCGGGTTGGGGGTGGTGCTGGCGACCCAGAACCCGGTGGATCTGGATTACAAGGGATTGTCGAACACGGGGACGTGGTTCATTGGACGGTTACAAACGGAGCGGGACAAGGCGCGGATCATGGAGGGGCTGGAAAGTGCGGCGGGGGGGGCGATGATGTCGCGGTCGGAGATGGACGCGGTGTTGTCGAATCTAGGGAGCCGGGTTTTTCTGATGCGAAATGTTCATGACACGCAGCCGGTTTTGTTTCAGACCCGGTGGGCGATGACGTATTTGCGGGGACCGATGACGATGGCCCAGATCGAGAGGTTTTCCCCCCGGCGTCCGACACCGGTTCCGGCAGAGAGCGGGAGAGGAGAGTCGTCACCGGGATCCGCAGCGGCTGTTCCTCAAGTTTCCCCGGGAGGCAGCGCTCCGGTGGGGGTGAAGCCGGTGGTTCCGGCGGAATTGAATGAGTATTTTATCCGTTCGAGTTCGTATGCGGACCCCCAGCGGCTGCTGTACCGGCCGAGGATGATGGGGATCGCCCGGCTCCGGTTTGTGCATGCCCGGTCGAAAGTTGACCTGTGGCAGACCCGAACGTTTCTGGCGCCGTTCGGCTTTGAAGGGGCGGAGGTGCGTTGGAAGGATGCGGACATCCTGATCGACGAGGAAGCGGATCTGGAGAGAAGACCTCTGGAAGGGGTGGGGTATGCGGAGCTGCCTTCGGGAGTATCGAATGCAAAGAATCTTCGAGACTGGGGCAAAGCGCTGGAAAGTTATCTTTATCAGGATGTAACCATGGATTTGTTGGAGTGTCCGGAGTTCAAGCTGTTCTCGCGGGCAGGGGAGGAAGCGGGGGACTTTCAGGCAAGGATTGCCCAGCTTGCCCGGGAGCGGCGGGATGGTGACTTGGAGAAACTGAAGTCGAAGTATGAGACGCAACTGGCCCGGCTTCAGGAGCGCATCCGGGTGGCGAGCCAGCGGGTGGGGCGTCAGCGGGATATGGTGAGCCAGCAAAAAATGCAGACGGCGATGAATTTCGGGACGACCTTGTTGGGAGCGCTTTTGGGGAGGAAAGCGGTGAGCGTGGGAAATGTGTCGCGGGCGTCGTCGACGATGCGGAGCGCGGGCCGGGTGGCGGGTAAGAAAGCGGATGTGGAGAGGGCGGAGGATACCTTGGAAACCCTTCAGCAGCAGCTTCAGGAACTTGAGGAGAGATTCGAGCAGGAGCGGATGGAGTTGGTAAAAGGTCAGCCGGAGCCTCATGTGGAGACGATTTCGATACGTCCGCGCAAGTCGGACCTATCGGTAACGCAATTAGGTTTGGTGTGGATGCCCTGGCAACAGAGCGCGGATGGGGTTTGGGAATCGGCGGTGCGGTAAATCCGTTGGCAAGCGGCGGGGGCTTCGGGTAGAGTGGTGACCTTTAAGGATTTTCACCATGAGCCACGAACTTTTTGGTCAGATGTTGGCGGGGTCGATCGATACCTTGCGACCCGCCTACGAGGCCTTTTCCAAACAGACGGTCGACTGGGATTTGCTCCCGGTAAACCAAACCTTTACCCCGGAGCGACAGTGCACGCTGGCCGCACCTTTTTCGGTGGCGGGTCCGGGGACGTTTTTTGGCAAGGCGACGCGTACGCTTCGGTTTGAGCCAACGGATTTAGAGGGTTGGTGGTTTGTACGGGAGGACCTGGCGGATTGCCTCCCGATCCGGGTCTCGATCCGCAACGTGTGGACGACGGGGGATGTGGTAAGCAATATCGTGCTGCGAAGCGGGATGCCTCAGAATTATGTCCGGATGGTCGAGCATATCGTGGCGCTAAAGTGCGGAACGCCGGTTGATAATGTGCTGATCCGGGTGGACTCCGGGGATCCTCCGTTGTTCCAGAGGGGCAGTTTGGATTTGGTGGAGGCGATCGAGGCGGCGGGGGTTCGGGAAACCGAACGTCCGGTACGTTGGTTTACGGTGAAAGAAAAGGTCACGGTGGCGGCTTCCAATGGTAGTTTTCTGATTTTCCATCCCTGCGAGGGGGATAAACCCGCGTTGACGCTGGATTGTGCGGTGGATTTTCCCACGGCAATCGGACGTCAGCGAATACGTTTTCCATTAAATACCGAGTTGTTCAAGTACGGGTCGGAGGCGCGAACGAATACTTCGTTCATCAAGATGCTGTATTGCCGGACGATCGGGAAGCTGTTTGCGGATGTACGGAACCTCGGCTACTCGAAAGACAATATCCTGATCGCAAGCCGGTGGGGGTATATGAACGAGGCGAAGCTTCGTCATGGGAGCAAGTCGCTGGAGGCGGTTTGGCACCGGGCGGTATTGGATCTTTTGGCCGCGGTGGCGTTGCTGGAGGAGGGCCGCTTTTGCGGGCATATCGAGTCTTACAAAGCGGGGCACGAATTGGACTGTCAGGCTCTTCGGTTGCTTTACAAGCACGACCTTTTGGTTCCGTGGGGGTCCCGATAGAGCATCTGATGCCAATGAATCACCGGCATCTTTAACCCGAAAACCGGAATTGGAACCGCCGAAGACTCAGAAGACCACAGAAAAAATTCAAGAGGGCAACGATTGAAAATAAACAAAAAAGTTCCGTGCCCTGTTCCTTCTAGCCTCTTTATGATCCGCGTAATCTGCGGTTACGACTTCTGAATTTGGGCTTAATTCGTTTCGCGGAGGTCGCGGGGGGGAGGGAAAGGACAACATCAGAAGGTGTAGCGTCCGGCGAGGCGCTGGGCGGCTCGCTGTCCGTCGCGAATGCAATCGGGCATGCCGATGCCCCGGTATGCGCTTCCGGCGAGAAAGATTCCGGGGAGGGAATCGGCTTGCTGCTCCATCCGGCTGACCCGGAGGAGGTGTCCGACATCGTATTGAGGGTTGGCGCGGGGCCAACGGTAGAGGCGGACATGTTGCGGGGGGTGGGTAATGCCGAGGAGGTCGCGAAGTTCGGAGCGAACGAGGGAGAGCATGGCTTGATCGTCGAGATCGACATCGGCTTCATGGCGGGGGCCGCCCACGAACACGCGAAGGAGGCGATAGCCTTCGGGGGCTCTTCCGGGGAATTTTGTGGAGGCCCAGGTCATGGCGATGAGGCGGCGATTTTCGCGAGGGGGGATGAGTCCACCGAAGCCCCGGCAAGGGAGGTGGGGAGGGAGGTCGGATTCGGCAAAGGCGAGGGAAAGGGTGGCCGTACTGACGTATCGGATGGCTTCGAGGGCGTCGGCGAGTGCGGCGTGGAGGGGACGAAGCAGGCGGGCGGCTTCCCAGGCCGGTACCGCGAGGAGGATGTCGGTGGCGTGTTCGCGGCGGGTGGACGTACCCCGGGTGATTTCAAGGGTATATCCGCCGGGTTCACGGGTGATGGATTCGACGTTTGAGCCGGGCTCAAAGCCATGGGAAAGGTTTTCCTGGAGAGTGCGGGCGAGTTCACCCATGCCGCCGATCAGGGATTGGAACATCGGAGGCGGGTTTGTGCCGGGTTTACGTTTTCGCTTGGCCCGTTGGGCAGCAAGGATAAGGCTACGATGATCCCGTTCCATGGTCCGGAAGGTGGGGAAGGTTGCCTCCATGCTCATGCGCTGTGGGTCGCTCACGTAGATACCAGCCATCATGGGGCCGGCGAGACCTTCAAGGCATTCGTGGCCGAAACGACGGCGGATAAAGTCGGCGAGGGACTCATCGTCGGTGGCAGGACCGCGTGGAAGTACAAGGTCGCCAAGCATCCTGAGTTTGGCCGACCAGGGAAGAATCGAGGAGGCAAGGAAAGGGCGAAACTGGGTGGGTATGGTGAGGCGGAGTCCTCCGGGGAACTGGACCCATTTCCCGTTGCGCAGGATGAATACGGATTGCCCTGCGGTGTTGCAGGGAACGAGGCGGTGTTCGAGGCCGAGGTTACGGCAGAGGTCGAGGCACCAGGGTTTGTCGGTGACAAAGGAGTCGGGACCGCCTTCGATAACGAAGCCGTCTTCGGTGTCGGTGACGATCTTCCCGCCGGCGCGGGAGTTGGGATCGAAGATGCGGACCGGCCACTTTGGATGAGCGGTGCGCAGGGCATGCGCAGCAGCGAGTCCGGCGATTCCCGCACCAACAATTGCGATCCTCGGCTCGGGCGAGGCGGTCATCAGGCGACCGGAGGAAGGAGGTGGCTTTGCACGAAGTCGACGAGTTCCTTCACGTGATGCTCGGGGGTGTGCTTGAGGACGCCATGGCCAAGGTTGAAGATGTGGCCGGGTCGGCCTGCGACGTGATCAAGGATGGCTTTGGCTTCGCGGAGGAAAACATGAGGGGGGGCAAGAAGGGAGACGGGGTCGAGGTTGCCCTGAAATGCGATGCCGGGACCGAGGAGGGTGAGGGCGTCGTGGATGGAAATTTTCCAGTCGATTCCGACGACATCGGGTCCGGCCTCGCGAAGAGCGGGGAGGAGGAGGGGGTTTCCGGTGGCGAAGTGGATAATGGGTACGGGATGGAGGGGGTCTTCGGTATCTTTGAGTCGGCGAATGATGGATGATGTCCAGGGCAGGGCCACTTCCCGGTAGCGATCAGGGCTGAGGAGGCCGGCCCAGCTATCGAAAATCTGAAGGGCTTGGGCGCCCGCCTTACGTTGTTCGTGAAGGTAATCGAAGACGGCGTCGGCGAGGAGATCCATGAGGCGGTTCCATGCGGCGGGATCTTCGAACATGAGCCTCCGAGCGTTTTCATATTCCTTGGAGGTGCCGCCTTCGATGGCGTAGCAGGCAAGGGTAAAGGGTGCACCGGAAAAGCCGATGAGAGGAATGTCGGGAGGAAGGGCGTTTCGGGCAATGCGAATGGCTTCGAGGGTGTAAGGAAGGGCTTCGGCAGCGGGTTGGCGGGAAAGGGATGTGATGGTTGTGGTTTGCCGGAGGGGTCGGTCGATGATGGGTCCGCGTCCGGATTCGAAGCGGAGGGGGAGGCCGAGGGATTCCAGAAGGGGGAGAATATCGGCGAAAATGATGGCGGCATCGACCCCGAAAGCGTTGACGGGTTGAAGGGTGACTTCGGCGGCGAGGTCGGGTTGCTTGATCATGTCGAGCAAGGCGTGTTTGGAGCGAAGGGCTCGATATTCGGCCATGTAGCGTCCGGCTTGACGCATGAGCCAGATGGGGGTGCGGTCGACGGGTTGCCCGTGGCAGGCGCGTAAAAACCTGGGCCGTATGGGTTCTTCAGGGGTAAGGCCAGCTTGCTTCACCGCGTGGGTTCCGCAAGCATGATCATGTTGCGGCCTTCCCGCTCGGTTCTCCAAATGATCCGTCGTCCTGCGGTTTGAGGGTCGAGATCATCCTCGTCATTTTCGGTAAGTCTGACGATGTCGTAAGGAGGGGGGCGGGAAAGGTCCACGTAGAAGATTTCCGCGTCAAAATTGTCTACGAAGCCCATCCAGACGAGGAGGTCGTCATAGACGATGGGGTTGATGTCGTCGTAGTTGGTGGTGGTAATTTTCCGGGCGGGTCCTCCGGCGACGTGGTCATAGAGAAAAATTTCGTAATCATCTCCGTCATAGCCCTGCCAGGTGATGAAGCGGTCCCAGATTCGGGGGTTGATGTCATCTTCGACATTATCACTGATCCGGGTGACTTGGCCGTCTTTGTACATATAGATGTCGGCTTCGACGCTCGCATAGCCTTCCCAGGCGATGACTCCATTCCAAATTACGGGGGCGATGTCATCAAAGCGGTTGTCGGTGATTTGGATGGTTTCTTCGCGATCTGCGTCAAAGAGGAAGATTTCGTAGTCATACCCGTCCCATCCGTACCAGACGATTTGTCGTCCATGTACTTTAGGGCCCATGTCATAGTAGAAGTTGGTGGTAAGCTGAATGCGTTTATCACCAATAAGGGCCATAATTTCCCATCCGAAGGGGAAGCCCCGGGCCTTCTGCCAGGTGATGATGTCGCCCCATATGCTGGGATTGAAATCGTTGCGGTTGTCTTGGGTGATGCGTTGGACGTCGATGTCGCCCACGGTCCATTTCCAGATTTCATTTTTTCCGGAGGGCACTCTTCTTGCTTCGAGATTTTCGGGATCTTCGGGAGGCCTCTCATCTTCGGTTCGTTCGATTTCCCGGTCATCGATAAATGGAGTCAACACGGGGGTTCCATCGTCATCTTCAGTGGCGATGAAGCGGGCATCGAGTTCGCGAAGGCCTCCTTCATCGCGCCAGGGGACTTCACGCAGGCGCCAGGTTACTGCGTTGCGGTCAAAGGTGTTATAGTTGGCGACGAAGATGAGGTGGTTGCTATGAACTTGAGGCTTCACCGCCCCGAACATCGTTGAACCCAATTCTGCGGTAAGGTCGGTGCGCTCGCCATTGTAGTATACGGTGATGAAGGTTTCAGCCGTAGTGACATCGTTGGTATTCCAGCTCATCCATACCGCGAGTCCGGTCGAGCTAATCACGGGGTCGCGATTGATGATGCGGTCGTTGGCAATTTGCTGGTACGGAGGTTGAAACAAGGGTTGGGCAGATACGTCAATCATTGCCCATACGAGAAGACCCATGGTCAAGCTGAGTCGCTGACGCGAAGGAAATCTTTGTTTAAGGTGATGCTCAACAACCATGGTTTGGTTCCACACTCGCGGAAACCATAGTGGAAAAGCGGGTCAAGTGGCTAGTCTGAAATCACCGCTAACCCATTTTTTGCATGGGGGTAACGCCTCTACCAGAAAAAGGGTGGTTAGAGGGGCAGGGTAACCGGGGGGAGATCCACGGGTTCCTGGTCTAGCATGATGTCTTCTTCCGATCGCGGGGCGGCGATCGGCCAGTTGGGACCCCACTTGTGAGCGTCGCTCCAATAATGGAGGGGACTGCGGCTGCGCATGCGTTCATCGACGATCCGGGGGTCGAGCCGTTCCTGTTTCACGCCACGGATGTGAGTGAGGTCGCGTCCGAACCGTTCGATTGATTTGAGGGTGGCGTTCACCATCACCCGCTCGTAGCCAGCCTGAAGGGTGACGACATTGTCTTCCCGCTGAACAGAGGTTCTTTCGAGGGTTTCCGCCATTTCATAGGCCCACCAAACGGGGATGTGGGGGCCCCATGCAGTTTCGTTAACGACTCCGTGAAACCGCGAACGCAAGGCAAGGATCATGGCGGTACGCAGGTCGTACATCATGGTGGTCATATGGCTGGCCGAGCGGGCGTTGGGAGAGAGAACGGTGAGTTCGTGTTGAGCCTGATTGGGGGAAAGAAACCCTTTGGCGATCAATACGGATACATGGGCGCGCATGCGGTGGGGCAGGATGTCCCGAGGTGCGGGGAAAACAAGCACGTAATGCATGGCGGCTTCGGCGAGGACTTCCGCCAAGGGGAGGATATCCCCGCTCAGAATGGCTTCATTAAGGTCGTTCTGACGTCGCTGAACATCTTCGTTGGCGCCTATGACGAGCAAGTCGCGTCCAAGGAGGCTGATCATGGTGTTTCCGGTGTCCCAAAGGTTGCGGTCAATTTGAGAGCTGAAGAAACCGTCACGGTGCATGCTTACGCGATGTCCGGTGAGGGGGAAGTCGCCGAAGATTTGCACGACGACATCTTGAGCCTGGTCATCGCCATTTTTGCGATAGGTGACGAGCATGGCGGCAATTTCGCCCTGACGAAGTGAGGGATCTTCGCGCATCGCCCGTTGGAGCGCGGTATTTAATTGTTCGTTGAGGACGGGGTCATCCCCGAACATACCCTGGAGGAAAACGGGGGAGAAGGCCCGGGAGGCGGGAATACCGGCCATGGACTCGCCGTTTTCGATCAGATAATTGATGTGTTTTTGGAAGTCGACGGCCGTCTCGTAGAGACGATAGCCACGATGGGTGACAAAGCCGGCGGAAAGCATCCCGATAACGGCCAGAGAGCCGAAAAACCAAATCGCTCTTTTCCAATTCATAGATAATGGAATACCCGGGTGGGTCAGAAAAATCAAGCCGGGAAAGCCGCTCGGCGAGATAAAAAACCTCCCTTACCGTTACGGGTAGGGATGTGAAAGGGCTGAGGAATTGAAGGGGGCTACTTCTTGCTATGGTAATGGGTACCGTGACCGAAGAAGATTTCTGCGGATTCCATCATGGTTTCGGAGAGGGTGGGATGGGCATGGATGGTCATCTTGAGGTCGGAGGCGCGGGCGGCCATTTCGACTGCGAGCACGCCTTCGGCGATAAGTTCTCCGGCTCCAACCCCAACGACGCCAACGCCTAACACCTGTTCGGTGTGGGGGTCGAGAATCATTTTGGTCAAGCCGTCGTTGCGCCCGAGGGTGGTGGCCCGTCCGGAGGCAGCCCAGGGGAAGCTGACGACTTTAACCGAGCGGCCTTCCTGCCGGGCCTGAAGTTCGGTGAGTCCGCACCATGCGAGTTCGGGGTCGGTAAAGACCACGGCAGGGATGGCCCGGGGGTCAAAAACGGAAGGTTTCCCGGCGATGGCTTCAATCGCCACGCGACCTTCATGGGAGGCCTTGTGGGCGAGGGTGGGCTCCCCGGCGATGTCGCCGATAGCAAAGATGGTTGGCTCGGCGGTCCGGCGTTGCTTGTCGACGACGACAAATCCTTTGGCATCGACTTGGACGCGGGTGTTTTCGAGGCCGATGCCGTCGGAGTTGGGGCGGCGACCGACGGAGACGAGAACTCGATCGAATTCCTGTTCGGCCTGGTCGACATGGAGGCCTTCGAGTTTGACCCGGACCTTGTCGCCGAGATCGGTGAGTTCGACGACTTTGGTCTTGGTGTAAATCTTGTGGAAGAGTTTCTCAAGTCGCTTGACGAGGATGTCGGCGAGGTCGCGGTCGGGTCCATTGACGAGATGGGGGAGCATCTCGACCATGGTGACCTTGGTTCCGAGGGCGGCATAGACGCTTCCGAGTTCGCACCCGATGTATCCGCCACCGATGACGAGGAGGGATCCGGGCACATCTTCGATGTTGAGGGCGCCGGTGGAGTCCATGACGCGGGGGGAGCCGATGGCGAGGGGTCCTGGGATGAAGGGTCGGGAGCCGGTGGCGAGGATGGCATGGTCGAAGGTCAGAGTGATGGTTTTTCCGTCGGCTTTTTCTACGGAGAGGCTCTTGTTCGATTCGAAGGTGGCTTTGCCTTTGATGAATTTGATTTTCCGGGCTTTGCTGAGGCTGCCGAGGCCGCCGGTGAGCTTGGATACGACTTGATTTTTCCAGGAGCGCATTTTTTCGATGTCGATCTTGGGTTCGGTGAAGGTAACACCCCATTCATGGGCGTCTTTGGCTTCGTTGACCACGCGAGCGACATGGAGGAGGGCCTTGGAGGGGATGCAGCCCCGGTAGAGGCAGACCCCGCCGGGGTTGTCTTCCATATCGATGATGGTGACTTGATAGCCGAGGTCGGCGGCTTGAAATGCGGCGGGATAGCCGCCGGGGCCTCCCCCGATGACGACGAGTTGGGAATGCAGGGTTTCAGCGGCCACGGATTAGCCCTCCAAGGTGAGAAGTGTTGGCTGTTGCAAGGCATCGTTGATCCATTTGAGGAAGCGGGCGCCGTCGGCGCCGTCGATGCTGCGGTGATCAAAGGACAGGGAGAGAGGGAGCATCTGGCGAGGCTGGAAGAAGCCGTCGACGAGGACGGGTTCGAAGCTGGCTCGACCCACCCCGAGAATCGCCGCTTCGGGGAAGTTGACGATAGGGGTGAAGAAGGTTCCGCCAAGGGCGCCGATGTTGGTGATGGTGAAGCATCCGCCCTGCATATCGTCGGGGGCGAGTTTGCGGGTCTTGGCCTTTTCGGCAAGCCGGGCAAGCTCGAGGGCGATCTCGACGACATTGAGTTTGTCAGCATTGCGGATGACGGGAACGACGAGGCCTCGATCGGTATCCACGGCCACGCCGATGTTGATGTATTTTCGATAGATCATCTGGTGGTTGACGGTATCGATGGCGGCGTTAAAGCGGGGGAAGAGCTTCAGCGCGGATGCGGTGATCTTGATCAGGAAGGCGGTGAGGGTGAGTTTGGCTCCGTTTGCGGCCGCGCGATCCTTGCTGGACTTGCGAAGGGTTTCGATCGAGGTGAGATCGATTTTGTCATGAATGGTGACGTGGGGGATGGTGTTCCAGGACATCCGCATGTGCTGGGCGGTGGCTTCCCGGATGTTGTTGAGGGGTTCGTGCTCAACCTCGCCCCAACGCCCGAAGTCGGGGAGGGCGGGAGTGGGGATGGCGCCGCCGCCGGATCCGGTTCCGGCGTGGGAAGAGCGGGAAAAGGCCTTCACGTCTTCGACCGAGACGCGTCCACCGGGTCCGGTTCCTTCGACTTCGTTGATGTCGACGCCGATTTCCCGGGCGAACTGGCGGGTGGAGGGAGATGCGGGAACGGAGGTGGAGGATTTCGAGGCGGCGGCGGGGCCGGGGCTGGGTTTGCGAGCGGCGGCGGGAGCTGGAGCGGGCGCAGCCTCTTCTTTTTGCGCGGGGGCAGCTTCCTCTTTCTTGGCAGGTGCTGGCTCAGGGGCTTTCTCGGCTGCTGGCTCGGCTTTCTTCTCTTTTTTCGCGGGTTTGGCGGCCTCGGCGGCATCGAGGGTGAGGATGACTTGGCCGACTTTGGCTTTTCCGCCTTCTTTGACGTGGATTTCGGTGACGGTTCCCGCCACATCGCTGGGAATTTCGATGGTGGCTTTGCCGGTTTCCATTTCAAGGACGGGTTGATCGGTGGCGATGGTGTCACCGACTTTCACGAGTACGCCTACGACATCGCCTTCCGCGATGTTTTCGCCCAGTTCCGGGAGTTTGAATTCGATAGCCATGGGTCTTTCCTTTCCGAACACGAAACAATGAATCAAGCAATGAGGGGGTTGAGTTTATCGGGGTCGATGTTGAGGTCCTTGATCGCTTTGGATACGACGGAGGGCCGGATTTGGCCATCGCGGGCGAGTGCGGTCAAGGTGCCGAGGACGACGTAGCGGGCATCGACTTCGAAGAAATCGCGAAGGGATGCGCGGTTTTCGCTACGGCCGTAGCCTTCGGTGCCGAGAGAGAGCATGGGGCGGGGCAGCCAGCGGGAGAGCATGTCGGGGAGGGCCTTGACGTAATCGGATGCGGCCACGATGACGCCTTCGGTTTCCTTCATCTGCTGGGTGACGTAAGGGACCTTGGGTTTTTCCTCGGGGTGGAACATATTCCAGCGATCGGCTTCCATGGCATCGCGGCGGAGTTCCTTGTAGCTGGTGATGGACCACACGTCAGCGGCCACGCCGTAGGTTTCTTCAAGAATCTTTTGGGCCTTGACGACTTCATTGAGGATGGCGCCACTGCCCCAAAGTTGGGCTTTGTGCTTGGGTTTTTCGAGGGTGGACTTGCTGAGGAGGTACATGCCTTTGAGAATACCTTCGCGGGCACCTTGGGGCATGGCGGGCATGGTGTAGTTTTCATTTCCGACGGTGAGGTAGTAGAAGATGCTTTCGCCGTCGTGGTACATGCGCTTGATGCCGTCCTGAATAATGACTGCCATTTCGTAGGCGTAGGCGGGGTCATAGGTCAAGCAATTGGGGATGGGGTAGGCGAGGAGGTGGCTATGCCCGTCCTGATGCTGGAGACCTTCACCGGCAAGGGTGGTGCGACCGGCGGTGCCCCCGATGAGGAAGCCTTTGCAGCGGAGGTCGCCAGCGGCCCAGTAGAGATCGCCAACCCGCTGGAAGCCGAACATCGAATAATAGATATAGAAGGGGATGGTGCTTACGCCGTAGTTGGCGTAGGCGGTTCCGGCGGCGATGAACGAGCAGGAGGCACCCGCTTCGGTGATGCCTTCCTCGAGGATTTGGCCGTCCTTGGCTTCCTTGTAATAGAGTAGGCTTTCCCGGTCGACCGGTTCGTAGAGCTGTCCGACGTGGGAATAGATTCCACACTGGCGGAACAGGGCTTCCATGCCGAAGGTGCGGGCTTCGTCGGGTACGATCGGGACCACAAGTTTACCCAACTCTTTATCCTTGAGGAGTTTGGTAAGCATGCGGACGAAAGCCATGGTGGTGGAGACCTCCCGGCCTTCGGTTCCTTTGTGGAATTCTTCAAAGAAGGCATCGCTGGGGGCATTGAGTTTGGGGGAGGTGTCGATGCGGCGGGGGAGGAATCCGCCGAGGGCTTTGCGGCGTTCGAGGAGGTATTGGATCTCGAGGCTGTCCTTGGCGGGCCGGTAGAAGGGAGCGGAGCCGATATCATCCTCGGAAATGGGGATGTCGAAACGGCGGCGGAAGGTACGAAGCTCCTCTTCGTTGAGCTTTTTCTGCTGGTGGGTGATGTTTTTGCCTTCGCCGCTTTCGCCGAGTCCGTAGCCTTTGATGGTTCGGGCAAGGATGACGGTGGGGGAGCCCTGGTTGGTGGTGGCAGCGCGATAGGCGGCGTAAACTTTTTCGGGGTCGTGTCCGCCCATGCGCATTTTGAGGAGTTGGTCGTCGGAGAGGTGTTTGACCATCTCGAGGGTTTCGGGATATTTGCCGAAGAAGTTTTTGCGGATGTAATCGCCGGACTCGGTGGAGTACTTCTGGAATTCCCCGTCGACGATTTCGCCCATGCGCTTGACGAGGATGCCGTCGGTGTCGCGGGCGAGGAGTTGATCCCAATCGCCCCCCCAGATGACCTTGAGGACATTCCATCCGGTGCCGCGGAAGACGGCTTCGAGCTCCTGAATGATTTGTCCGTTGCCGCGGACGGGGCCGTCGAGGCGCTGGAGGTTGCAATTGATGACAAAGATGAGGTTGTCGAGTTTTTCGCGGGCAGCGAGGCTGATGGCGCCGAGGGATTCCGGCTCATCGGTTTCGCCATCGCCCATAAAGCAGAAGACTTTGGAGTCGTTGGGGGGGATGAGGCCGCGATCTTCAAGGTAGCGGATGAACCGGGCCTGGTAGATGGCCATGATGGGTCCGAGGCCCATGGAGACAGTGGGAAACTGCCAGAAGTCGGGCATGAGCCAGGGATGCGGATAGGAGGAGAGGCCGCCACCGGGAGCGAGTTCGCGACGGAAGTTTTCGAGGTGTTTTGGGCTCAACCGGCCTTCAAGGAAGGCGCGAGCGTAGATGCCGGGAGAAGCATGGCCTTGAAAGTAAACGAAATCGCCGAGGCTGTTTTCGCTGCGGCCACGAAAAAAGTGGTTGAAACCTACTTCATAGAGGGTAGCGGCGGAGGCATAGGTGGAGATATGTCCGCCTACGCTGCTGTCGAGTTTGTTGGCCCGCACAACCATGGCCATGGCGTTCCAGCGGAGAATGCTCTTGATCCGGCGCTCGAGTTCGCGGTCGCCGGGATAGGCGGGTTGATGGTTTACGGAAATGGTATTGGTGTAAGGGGTTACGGAGGTTACGGGAAGTTTGACGCCTGCTTTTTGGGCTTGGATTTGGAGGTCACGGAGCAGGTGGCGCACATGCTCGGATCCTTTTCGGGCATGGACTTCGTCGAGGGATTCCAGCCATTCACGGTGCTCAAGCCGGTCGGCTTCGTTTAGCGTAGGTGTCATGTCGGTCATAGTGGTTTCCTTGTAAAATCGTGGGCACGGTATAGTCAGTTGGCCGAAAACGCAAGTACGGGATTGCCGGAGGGGTCGGATTCCGGTTTATCGGACGGCTCCGAGAAGGATATGGAGTTGGATATTGATAAATGGGGTGGCTTCCCAGTCGCGTTCGCGGGGAAATTGAAGGCCGGGCTCAATTTCCAGATAGGCCCAATTCCGGTAAATGGAGCGATAGTGGTTGTAGCGAATGATGTACGCGGTCATGTGGGTGGAGGGTTCGAGCTTTCCGGTGGCGCCGAGATGGATGGCATGGGTTCTTTTCCGGCTGGGGGTATGCATAAACGAAAGGGTTTCGGAGGCTTGGACACCTTCGCTGGTTTCCGACCAGAGGAAGAAGGTGCTGGCGCGCTGTTTCCAATCCGGGGCAGGCTGCCGCTCGAAGTCGAGTCGGGCGTTTTGCCCGAAGCCGTCGCGCTGGTCCCAGATCAGGCTGGGGCTGAGGCGCCGGGTGTAGATTCCTTCTCGCTCTTCAAGACGGAGGCGGGCGGCGAGTTTGGGGACGGGTTCGGGACGGAAATTGAGGCCGGCATTGAAGGAGAGGCGGAGGCGCCGGGTTTCGCGAACGGTGGTGCGTAGGCTAATGCTGCGGTCGGTCTCTTCTTCGAGAGGGGAGTCGTTGAAGCGTCCGGTGCGGAAGGTGTCATCCACGGCATCGTCTCGCCCGAAGTTTGCGATGACGAGGTCGACCTGGTCCTCGAAGCGGGGCAAATGGAGGCGAAGGGAGAAGCGGAATGAGGCATCGATGCCTTCGCCTTCTTTCAGGGTCATGCCGGGGGACAGTCGGAGGACGGTATCTTGCTCGGAACTGTCGAGCCGCCGGTCATCGAAGAAGCGGTCGAAGGTGGGATTGCGGCGCGCATGGACAGGTGCGGAGAGGTTGAAGAAGAAGCGGTCGAGCCATTCGGCGGAGCTTCGGACCCAGCCGGAGGCTCTTTCCTGCTGGCGGCCGGCTTCGTTCAGGACTTCGTTGGCCCAAGCGGGCGGGGTGAGGGGAGGGCGAGGTTTTGGGAGGGCATTCGTGGAAGGATGGAGTGCCTGCGGGTCGGTGGAGTCGGAAGCGGCGGCGGTGATGGCCAGGAGGCAGAAAAAAATCAGCGGGGGGCCGCGCATGCCATTCAAGAGGGATCTTCCCAGAGGCGGATGAATCGCAACTGGGTTTCCAGGTTGTTTTCCTTGCGTTCAAGGGCCGCTTGGATGGCCTGTCGCTCGGATTCGGGATAGGTCCGCTTGGGATCCACAGCGCAAATCAAGACCCAGGTTCCGTGTTCGAGGGGTTTTTCATATACGGCGATACGGAGGCGTTTCCGTTTTTCCTGGTCGCGGACGAAGGCATCGACCCGGTTAGCATCGCGGAAGAAGACGCCATTGACCATCATGCGTACCGACCCATTGATGCCGTAGACGGCGAGGAAGGGGTTGGTGCCTCCGAAGCGGGCCATGGCTTCGAGTTCGGAGGTGTTGGAAATGAAGTCGGGATTTTGTTTCATGCCCATGCCTCTGAGCACTTCGGGATTTTGAACGAGCTCGTAGCCTTCGGGGCAAATCGCGGCGGATTCGATGATGATTTGAAGCAAGTCGGGGTGAGCAGGATCGAGGTCGGTGATCTTCCTGCCGGGTTTGCAGGAGGTGGCGAGGGGGATGAACAATGTGACAAGAAGGAGTCGGCCTGCGAGGGCGAGGGCGGAAAGGCTGAATTGACGATGGAGCGAGGGCATGGAGGTCAGGGATGGGGTTGTTAGAGAATGAATACCGTAAATGAGGAGGGGGGAAAGGTCTATTTGAAAAGGGAAAAAACGGAAATGGACCGGGTGGGACAGAGGGTGGCATTCCCTTGCCAACAATCGGGGCAACCCTTATCGTGCAGTCGGAGAGCACGTTACCCATGCCAGATACCATCCAACCGTTGAACCGGTCGTTTTTATGGCTGAACGCCACCCAGTTTCTGGGGGCGATGAACGACAACATTTTCAAATTGCTGGTGACCTTTTTCCTGATCCGGGGATTGGGAGCGGAATTCGCAGACCGGATCGCGGCGGCGGGGGTGATTCTGTTCGCGCTTCCATTTGTATTGTTCACTCCGGCTGCGGGGGTGCTGGCGGACCGTCATAGCAAGCAAGTGATCACGGTTTGGACGAGGTGGGCGGAAGTCGGAGTGATGATCGCGGCGGCGGTCATGTTCTGGTCGGAGATCTATTATGCGGCATTTCTGATCCTTTTTCTGATGTCGGCTCAGAGCGCCTTTTTCGGACCTTCAAAGTACGGGTTGATTCCCGAGCTGGTGCAATCGCATGAGTTGTCGAAGGCCAACAGTTTTCTGATCTTGTTCACGTACCTGGCGATCATTCTCGGCACGGTGGCGGGTCCGACGCTTACGGATGTCCTTGTCGGCCCGGCGTCGGTGGATGGTTCGAACCGGATGTTTGCGGTAGCGGCGCTGGTTTGCGTGGGGTTGGCGTGCGGCGGCTTGTTGGCGAGCCGGCGCATCGGTCGGACGCCAGCGGCAGGATCGGAGGCGAGGATTTCCTGGTGGGTGATCCGGGATGTGGTGAAGACCTACCGATCGATTGGGAGCGACCGCTATTTGGTATTAGCGACGCTGGCCTCGGCGTACTTTTCGCTGATCGGGGCGTTCATGCAGATCAACTTGATTCCTTATGCGCTGGTGCATCTGGAGGTTGCGGAAACGGCGGGGGGGTACCTGTTCTTTTTTGCGGCGATCGGGATTGGGGCGGGATCGTGGATCGCAGGGAAACTGTCCGGGCGGAATATTGAATTCGGGGCGATTCCGGTGGGGGCCTTGTTGATGGCGGCGGCGATGATCCTGCTCAGTCTTCTAACGCCCGGGCTTTGGATGACGGCGATCTTGATGTTCGTAGCGGGAGTGGGGGCGGGGATTTACATTATTCCGATTGAGGCGTTCATTCAGTACCGGGCTCCGGCTGACCGACGAGGGGAAACGATTGCGGCGGCGGGGTTCCTGGGTTGGGTGGGGGTGATCGCTTCGGGGGTGATGATACTGGGGTTGAGTTATGTGCCGGGGTGGGTTCCTGCGAACACGTTTCTGGTGTTGGGATTGATGACTCTGGCGCTGACCGTGGTCACGGTGATCCTGCTCCCGGATTTTCTGGTTCGCTTCACCGTGATGGCGGTGGTGCGGTTTGTGTACCGGATGCGGACATCGGGAATTGAGCGGTTGCCGGACGAGGGGGGAGCGTTGCTGGTGGCGAACCATGCCTCGACGATGGATGCGGTGCAGTTGCTGGCGATGCAACAGCGGCGGATCCGGTTTTTGATGGACCGGGAGATTTACGAGACCCATGCCCTGCGGAGGTTGTTCCGGTTGATGGGGGTGATTCCAATTTCCATGCAGGATCCGCCCAAGAAGATCCTTGCCTCCTTGCACGAGGCCCGCAAGGCGCTGGAGGAAGGGTTCATGGTCTGCATTTTTGCCGAGGGGGCGCTGACCCGGACCGGGCAACTGCAGGATTTCCGCCCGGGACTGGAGCGGATCGTGAAGGGGACTGCGTTTCCGATTGTGCCGATCTATATTGGAGGGGCATGGGGAAGCCGGTTCAGCCATTATTTCCATGGGTTGCCGATTCCCAAGCCGTGGCGGTGGAGGTATCCAATCACGGTGATGGTAGGTACGCCGCTTCCGCCGGATACACCCGCATGGAGGGTGCGGCAGGCAGTCATGGAGTTGTCGTGCGACTATTTCGACCTGCGCAAACATCCGGACCGTTCGTTGGGGCGGCATCTGGTGGTTTCCTGCCGCAGAAATTGGGGCGGGCAAGCGATGACGGATACCACGGGCAAGGAGTTGTCGTTTGGCCGGGTGTTGATTGCGGTGATGTTGTTGGCCCGGCGGTTCGGGCAGCGGTTTGCCGGTCAGGAGCGGGTTGCGGTGCTGCTCCCGCCGACCTGCGGAGGGGCGTTGGTCAATCTTGCCCTTGCCGTGGCGGGTAAAGTTTCGGTGAATTTGAATTTTTCCGCATCGAAGGACGCGATTGCTTCGGCGGTCCGGCAGGCGGACCTGAAGGCGGTGGTGACCTCGAAGAAGTTGCTGGAGCGTTTCCCGGGCTTGCCGTTACCGGAGGATGTGCTGGAGGTGGAGGCGTTGATGGCCTCGGTTACGGGGGGGGAGAAGGCCCTTGCCCTTATCAAGGCCCGGCTGGTTCCGGCGTGGCTGGTCGCGCCCCGGTTGAGGGGGGGCGCGGATGCCCCGGCGACGATTTTGTTTTCCTCGGGAACGACGGGAGATCCTAAAGGTGTGGTGCTGACCCATCACAACGTGCTGTCGAACGTGGAGTCGATCTCGCAGGTGTTCCGGCCTCATCCGGGGTTGAGTTTATGCGCGACGCTTCCGCTGTTTCATTCCTTCGGGCTGACCGCGGGAATTTTCCTGCCCATGCTGACGGGGATGGCGGTGCATTATCACATGACCCCGCTGGAACCGGAGAAGGTGATCCGGGTGGTCCGGGAGCGGCGATGCTCGGCGCTGTTTTCCACGCCGACATTTCTTTCCCAATACCTGCGCAAGGCGACCCCGGACGACTTTGAGTCGCTGGTGTATGTGGTAGCGGGGGCGGAGAAGCTGCCGAAGACGCTGGCCGAGGCGTTCGAGCAGAAGTTCGGGATACGGCCTTGCGAGGGGTTCGGCTGCACGGAGATGGCCCCGGTGGTGGCGTTGAGCCTGCCGGATGTGAATGTGGACGGGGTGTATCAGGCGGGAACGAAGGCGGGTTCGGTGGGCCAACCGGTGCCGGGGGTGGCGGCCCGGATTGTGGACCCGGAAACCCGGAGCCCGCTGGCGTGCGGGGAGTCGGGGTTGCTGGAAGTGCGAGGGCCGAACCTCATGGTGGGTTACTTAAACCGGCCGGATCTCACGGCGGAGGCGATCCGGGACGGATGGTACAGCACGGGGGATATCGCGACGATGGACGAGGCGGGCTACATCTTTATTGCCGACCGCTTGCACCGGTTCAGCAAGATCGGGGGGGAAATGGTTCCGCATCTGGCCGCCGAGGATGTCCTCCATGAGGCGTTGGCGGTGTCGGAGAAGGTGCTGGCGATCACCGCAATCTACGAGGAGCACCGGGGGGAGCGGCTGATCCTGCTCTATACTCCGGAGGCGGGGTCGCCGGAGGAATTGCACCGGCATCTGGAGGCGTCGTCCTTACCTAATTTGTGGAAACCGGGGCGGAAACATATGTTTCCGATCGGGGAAATCCCGGTTACTGCCACGGGGAAGATGGACTTGAAAGCGCTGAAGGAAATCGCGAAGGAAAAGGTCGGGGGAGATTCCGAATCGAAGGGGTAATCGCGCGGTGAATGGGGACGGTCGGGCTGCGACGCCCTTCGGGGCTGAAATCGCTTTTGAGAAACATGATTATACGCCCGCGCCAAAAGGAGGCGTGGGGCGAATGGCAGCTTTTCGTGTTTTCCCTCGAACAGTTTGTTTTCGCGACCCCAGCGGCCTTGCTTGCCACGCTGGAGGCTTTGCAAAGGCGGGAGGCGCTGGTTAGATCGTCGAACGAACGAAATCCTTGTTGATCTTAAGCATTTACGCAAGAGTA